>JBDRDO010000065.1:0-4204 GCA_043820655.1 Candidatus Iainarchaeum sp.
GTTATGTAGAAGACAGCACTCAGAACCAGTTCTTGCGCCAGAAAACATATGCAAGAATTCCCGACAAAAAGAGTGAAATCGCAAGTATCAGAACAAAGGCATATTCGTTTTCCGCCATCGGCAGATGTACATTCATTCCGTAAAAGCTTGCAATCATTGTCGGAATCATAAGCACTATTGTTATTGACGCCAAAAACCTCATCACTATGTTCAGATTATTTGAGATTATTGAAGTGTATGCATCCATCGTACTGCTCAGCACACTGCTTGAAATCGAAACAGTTTCAATCGCCTGCCTGTTGTCAATTATAATGTCCTCCATCATATCTTTATCTTCCTCAAACAGCTTCAGCACCTTGCCCTTCATTATCTTGTCAAGCACATTCGCGTTTGACACAACGCCGTTGTTGAAATAGACCAATGACTTCTGAATCTCAAGCAGTTTTATGATTTCCTCGTTTCTAAAAGACCTGTGCAGTGCCTTCTCAATTTCATCTATGTTCCTTTCAATTGTGTTAAGGTAGCGCATGTACCTCACGCTTGTCCTTGCGAAAATCTGGATCAAAAATCTCGTGCGCTTGCCTGTTGAAAACTGCCTCGCCTTCCCATCGTAAAAATCGCGCAGAATTTCATTCCCCTCCACGCAGACGGTAATTATTTTATTGCCGGCAATTATAATTCCCAGCGAGATTGTTGAAATTTTAAGTATGCCCGCCCCGCTCTCCTCCTTGAACGGAACCCTGAAAATAACCAGAACATTCCCTTCCTCAACCTCAATCCTCGGCCTCTCGTCCTCATCCAGCGCCGCCTTCAATAGTTCCTCCTGCGCACCTGTTTCCTTGCCGACTCTCTCAAGTTCCGCAGCCGTTGGCTTAACAAGGTCAATCCAGCAGTTGTCCTTTATTTCCTGCAGGCCGGTCTCAAACTCGCCATGCAGTGTTTTTCTGCTTATCCGAATCATTTCACTCACCAGCGCGGCGCCGGACACATCCGGCGGTGATGTGCACCATCGTGCTTTGCGCCCGATGGGGCTGACCTTCACGCAAAAGGCAATAATTTAATGCCTAAACCCCTTTAATTGGTTTTCGCCCTGTGCAATTCGTGGAAAAAAGAGAAATAAGCCTCCGGGGGGAGTTGAAGCGCGGAAGCATCCGCGCGTGATGCGTACGTCGCGGGTTCTTCGAACCCGCATAAATACAAAGCTCCTGGGGGGAGTCGAACCCCCGACCTCTCCCTTACCAAGGGAGGGCTCTACCACTGAGCCACAGGAGCATAGCCACAGATAATAATTGCCCGAAAAAAGTTTTTATATGCGGCAGTCAGGAAACAAGCTCGGCAAGTTTCTTAATATCCTTAATCTTCAGCTTCCTTTCCTTCCCGCTTTCCATATCCTTAAGCGCAAATTCCCCCTTTTCAAGCTCGCGCTTCCCAAGCACAATCACATAAGGAATGCCCATTTTATTCGCAAAATCAAGGTTCTTCGAAGGCCCCCTGCCAACAATATCCATATCCGCATTCACGCCCTGCGCACGCAGTTTCTGCACAAATTTAACACATTCTTCCTCCGCCTGCACGGGAATGACAAAAACCCGCGCATTCGTCCTGGCAGCCTTAACCCCGCCCTTCTCCGCGCGCTCCTTCATTGCATCAAACAGCCTTTCCACGCCAAAACTCAGCCCGACAGCAGGATACTGGTTTCCCGCCACTGCACCTTCTGCCCCTTCGCCTGCGTTGCTGGTCCCCAAATTCGCGCCCCTGCCAAGCAGTGCCCCAATCATTTCATCATACCTTCCGCCCGCAACTACGGCACTCTTAACCTTTGAATCCTTCAAAAAAACCTCGAATATGCTTCCCGTGTAATATGAAAGCCCGCGCGCGAGTGACACATTCAACTGCACTTCAACCCCGAACAATTTGCAGTAGCGCAAAAGTTCGCGCAGTTCGGAAACTCCGGCGCACTCCCCAAGCATCCCCTGCAGTTCATCAAGCACCTTTTCATTCTCCCCGCGCGCGGAAAGCATTTCCATAAGCGCCTCAATCTGCGCCTCGGCAATCTTCTTTTCCCGCAGTTCATTCTCCACTCCTTTCCGCCCTATCTTATCAAGCTTGTCAATTGTGAGAATTACTGTTTCCGCCTTCGCCCCTGCAATTCCCGCTTTTTTAACAATCGCATTCAGCAGTTTCCTGTTGTTCACAAAAATCTCAAATTTGAAGCCCAAGCGTGCGAGTGCGTCCTTCACAATCGCAAGGCATTCCGCATCAGCAAGCATTCCCTTTGCGCCGATAACATCAACGTCAGCCTGCATAAATTCCCTGTACCTTGCACCCGCAACAGGCCCGTCCCTCCAAACCCTGCCGATTGCATACCTCTTGAAAGGCATCTTAATCTGCGGGTTCATTCCCACAACGCGCGCAAGCGGCACGGTTAAATCATAGCGCAGTCCCAGTTCCCTGCCGCCCTGATCCTTCAGTTTGAAGCTCTCCTTCAAAATTTCCTCCCCGCCCGCAAATTTGGATGAAAGAACATCAAACCTTTCAACAGCAGGTGTTTCAAGCGGGGCATAGCCATAAAGCTCAAAAGTCGCGCACAGCGCCTGCACTATCTTATCACGTATAATTTTATCCTCAGGGAGATAATCCCTCATCCCGCGCGGTATCATCAGTTCCATTTCAAATCTCTCCTATTAACTAACCCGAAACAACTATTTAATGCTTTTCTTGCCCAGTTATGCACAAACCCCTCACTTAACCACCTTGGCAAGTTCAAATTCAAGAATATCCGTTGCGCCGTTCTTTTTTGCAAGCGCAATCGCCTGCGGCACCCCTTCCTTTCCGACGGCAACCTTGACGGAATACCCTCCATTACCCATTAATTTCGCAACAGTGGGGCTTTTCATGCACGGCAGTGCCTTGACAAGTTTCCGCAAATTTTTCCCTGAAACATTCATCTCAAGCATGCTTTTTCTCCGCGCGAGCAGAACGCTCTGAAGGAGCATTTCAATGTTCTTTATTTTATCTCTTTTCCATTTGTCCCGCCACGCACCCCTGTTTGCAATAAGCCTTGTGCTTGACTCCATGACTGTTTCAATAATGCGCAGCTTGTTCGCGCGCAGGGATGAGCCTGTTTCCGTAAGCTCGACAATGGCATCCGCAAGCGCGGGGCATTTCGTTTCAGTTGCCCCCCATGAGAACTCAACCCGTGCATTAATGCCCCTCATGCGCAGCCACTTTTTTGTTACATTGACAAGCTCTGTTGCAACAAGTTTTCCCCCGAGTCCTTTTGCCGTTTTTATTTCCGAATTCTCGGGAACCGCAAGCACCCACTTAACCTTTCCCATACCCTGCTTCGCATACAACAGCTCCGAAACCTCCTTTACGCGTGCGCCATTTTCCATTACCCAATCTGCGCCCGTTATGCCTGCATCAAGCACGCCCTGCTCAACATACCTCGCCATTTCCTGCGCCCTGACCATAACCACTTCAATTTCCCCGTCATTTATGTTGGGGTAATACGAGCGCCCTGAAACAGTTATTTCAAACCCCGCCTTGCTGAAAAGGCTGAGCGTAGCCTCCTGCAAACTGCCCTTCGGTATGCCCAACCTTAATTTCATTTTTCCCTGATCTTTTTTCATTTCCATCCCTCCTCGTTTATTTTTCTGTAGAAGCAGGAACGCGCGCCTGTATGGCATGCCCCCCTGCCCTGCTGCCTAACCTTAAGCAGAACCGCATCCGCATCGCAGTCGAACCTTGTCTCAATAACTTCCTGCAAACAGCCGCTTGTTTCCCCTTTCTTCCACAGCTTCCCGCGTGACCTGCTCCAATAGGTTGCGAAACCGCTCTTAATTGTTTCACGCAGTGATATTCTGTTCATATACGCAAGCATCAGAACCTCGCCGCTTTTGCAGTCCTGCACAATTGCAGGCACAAGCCCGTTGCCTTTTGCGAAATCAATTAGTGCTTCCCCCGGCGTTATCCTGCCGGTGTAGAGCATCATCCCCAACACACAGTCAATCCCCTCACGCTCCAAAACCCCAATTTCATCAACATTGCTTATGCCTCCTGCAAAAACAAGCCTGTTTTTTGTTGCTGCCTTAAGCCTGCGTGCCATTTCAATATCCGCGCCCTGAAGCGTTCCCTCAAGCGCAACATTTGTGCAGAAAAACTCTGAGCAGTATTTTTCAAGCTCCGCCATTTTTTCCGGCAC
>JBDRDO010000066.1:0-5071 GCA_043820655.1 Candidatus Iainarchaeum sp.
GCGTTTTATGGAAAAGACAAAAAAGAACCTTGCAACGGCATTTGCTGGCGAGAGCCAGGCAAGGAACAAGTATGATTACTTTGCAAAGGTGGCGCGCAGTGAGAACCTGCATTACATTGCGAATATTTTTGAGGAAACAGCGCTGAATGAAATGCAGCACGCAAAGGACGAGTTCAGGCTGCTCAATGGCCAGGGCAATACAGAGGCAAACCTTAAGAATGCGATAGAAGGGGAGCATTACGAAACAAGCGAGATGTACCCGCAGTTTGCGAAGGACGCGAAGACGGAGGGCAACGCGGAGGCGGAAAAGCTCTTCACGGAGATTTCCGAAGTTGAGGCGCACCACGAGGCGCGCTATAAGACACTTCTGGAAATGGTGCAGAACGGAACAGTATATAATCGCGAAAAGCCGATAACCTGGAAGTGCGGCAAGTGCGGCTACATTCACAAAGGCACCGAGCCGCCGGAAGAGTGCCCGTCATGCAAACACGCTCGCGAGTATTACGAACCCGCGTGTTTGTGTTTTAAGGATGACTGTGCAGAATGTTAAACGGGAAAATGTGGGGAAAAAGAGTAGGCGATAGTATGGCTAAACTATGGAGATGTGAAATCTGCGGTGACCCTTACATAGGGGATTCCGCACCTGCAAACTGCCCTTTCTGCGGGGCGAAGCATAAATTCATCAAGGAATTTAAGGATGCAAAGGCTGAGTTTGACGTGCAGTTGAACGAAAAGGACCTTGCGAATGTTAAGCACGCTTTGGAAGTTGAGGTAAGCAATGCCGCGTTTTATTTCTGCGCCGCGGCAAAGGTGAATGACGCTGAGGGACAGAAACTTTTCAAGGCGCTTGCAAAAGTTGAGGCAGAGCACGCAAACATATGGAAAAAAATCCTGAAGCTTGATACTATGCCGCAGGCGGATGACAAATGCACAGAGGATTATCCCGCGGATTTGCAGGAATCGCATGACCGTGAAACGCGCGCGATTGAGTTCTACAAAACCGCGGCGAAGGAATCGGAAAACGCACGCGTGAAACAGATATTTGAGGCGCTTGTTGAGGTTGAGACAGACCACCTTCACCTTTCGGGCGAAAGGGGCGCGAAATAAACAATTGAATTTAGGAGGCGGAAAAAATGACGGAATTGAATGAAATATACAAATGCAATATTTGTGGAAATATTGTTGAAATGACCCACGGCGGCGCAGGAGAATTGGTGTGCTGCGGCCAGCCGATGGAATTAATGAAGGAGAAAACAGAGGATGAGGGCAATGAAAAGCACGTGCCTGTTGTGGCGGAAAGCGGCAAAGGGATACTTGTAAAGGTTGGCGAGGTTCCGCACCCGATGGAGGACAAGCACTATATTGAGTGGATAGAGACAATTTCAGACGGGCGTATAAAGCGCAAGCACCTGAAGCAGGGCGATAAGCCGGAGGCGGAGTTCTGCGCAGGCACAAAAGGCGCTGTAATACGCGCATACTGCAATGTGCACGGCCTGTGGAAATCAAAGTGAATATGATGCAGAGTTTAGTTCGCGTGGTTGAGCGCCACAAAAAAGACAAAAAAACCGCGCAGTTGGTTAACGCACGGATGCGCGAATTCCGCGCATTCCGCACCGCGCCCAACTCCAAACTTTTCAGCGAGCTCTGTTTCTGCCTTCTTACCGCGAATTACAGCGCAGAGGGCGGGATAAAAATCCAGTGTGCGCTGGGGGATGATTTTTCCTCGGCATCACGTGCACAGCTTGCAAAAAAACTAAAACAGTGCGGCCACCGCTTCCCGAATGCGCGCGCAGCATACATTGCGGAGGCGCAAAAGCACAAAAACAAACTTATGCAGACACTTAGTTCCTTCACTTCCGATCACGAAGCAAGGGAGTGGCTTGTTAAAAATGTGAAAGGCATCGGCTGGAAGGAGGCAAGCCACTTTTTGCGGAACATAGGTTATGAAAATGTTGCTATTGTGGATTTCCACATTATCGACCTCTTAAAAAAACACAATTTGTTGGACAAGGAAATTCGCAGGGGCGCGCTGACAAAGAACAAATACCTTGAAATCGAGCGCACGCTTTCCCGCCTCGCGGAAAAGACAAACACATCTCTCGCGGAACTTGACCTCTATTTATGGTTTGAGGAAACAGGGAAAGTTCTTAAATAGCGCATTTTTGCCTGTTGAACACCCCCTGTACAGTTCAGCATAAAAAGCGGGAAAATCGCGGATGGCTGCAGGACATTTTTTGATTTTATGTGGAAGCAATTGGGGCGCGCGGCAAAAGTGGACTAGCCCGCCCGCCCAAAAGCCTTATATACAACCTCCGCCATTTTAATTCAGAAATTAAGGAGGTTTGACTATGGCACTTGTAATGGATCCTATGTACCTCGTGAACCTTGTTCTCTGCGTCGTTATCCTTTTCCTTGGGTGGATGGGGTATAAGAAGAGCAAGAAGGCGGTTCCGCTGTATGTGGGAATAGGCTTTGCGCTGTTCGGAGTTTCCCACCTTGCCACAATCCTCGGCATGAAGGAATCCCTCGAAACCGTACTGATTGTGGTGCGCACGCTGGGCTACCTCGTTGTGGCGTTCGCGTTGTACAGGCTCTGGAAGGGATAGTGGCTGGCAATGGCGGCGGAAACCGGGCGGAGCATAGACTCGATTATTGCGCGCAACGCGCGAGTTGAGCAGGATAAGGCATGGGAAACAAGCAAAACCCGCCGTGCAATAATCGCCGTGGCAACCTATATTGTAATTCTCTATTTTCTGCTTCTCATAAACGCGCCGAATCCGTATTTCAATGCAATGGTTCCCGCCGCTGCTTACGTGCTTTCAACACTTTCCATCCCTTTCATAAAAAACATCTGGGCAAATAAATTTTACAAAAAGTAGGTGCAAGGCATGGAAAAAGAAAAACTCCGATTTTACTTCCGCCTTGCCATGGTTCCGCTTCTCCTGCTTTCATTTGCAATGCTCGGCGTTCCCTTTGAGGGGCTTGTTGTACTGGGCGCGGTTTTCCTTGTGTTAGTTCTTCTCAAGGGAAAAATGTGGCGTGCGGCAGACCGCACCGTTGAACGCTTCCTCCCGTTCACAAAAAACTGGCCCGACTGGACACACAAACTAATTGTTGCGATTGTGTTCATTATTTTCTTCATGGCTCTGAAGCAGGTTATTTATTTTGCGCTTTCGCTTGTCGGAATAGACCTGACAGAACTGATACTGCGCGCTGTTGAACAGGGGCAGAACGGAAACATTTAAATATTTTGAATGCATTCCTTATACTTATGCGCGTGTGCACAGCTGCATTGGTTTTGTTCCTTATTCTTGCCCTCCCGCTCTGCATTGCGGACGTAGGTCCGAGCCCCTCATTTAATTTCTCAATTTCAAATGCCTCGGACTTTCCCGCATATAAGTTTTATTACGCAGGCAACATCTGGCCGGACAAGCTTGAGCGCGTTGATCCCGAGCGCAGTGTTTACAAACTGAACACGCACATTAAGGTTTACGCGGTTCCGAATGAGCTGGCAACAGGTGAGCAGCTCGACCTTTCGCTTGCGGAATCCGAAAGCGTTGTTTCGCAGGAAATTGACCTTCTCTCAGGAAAAACCGTTTTTGAGGTTAAAAATCTCAGCCCTGAAAGCGGGACAATGAAACTTGAAGTCAAGAGCAACACTTCCGATGCCGTGGGTGTCAGCATCCTGACATTAATTTTGGATTTCGTCGTGCTTGCAGTATTTGGACTTATAGTACTTGCAATAATAGTGGCAATTATAATTGTACTAAAGCGTGCTTCAGGGAAGAAGAAATGAATTATTTCATCTATTTCCTTTCCGCCTTTCTCCTCACAAACGCGCTTGAATTCATGCCGCTGCATCTCCTCGTGAAGGCGGAGCTTAAACGGAAAATTGTTTTGCTTTTGATTATTAATGCAATAACCCTGCCCGTGCTCTGGGCACTGCTCCCGCTTTTCTATTCACACTACCTTCCCGCATTCATCGCGCTTGAAGTTCTTGTTTTTGCTGCGGAATCATTCCTGCTTATGAAGCTGTTCCGCATTCCGCCCGCGCTCGCGGTAAAGGCATCATTTGCGATGAACTTTATCTCCGCAGCAGCGGGATTTTTCTTCATGTGACCGAGTTGCTAAAATTTTCCGGCCGCCCTGTCAACCAAGAATTCCGCATTCCTGTGCCCCTGCAGTACCGATGCCGGGCAGCCCTTGCCCGCCTTTCCCGCGTAGGCGCGCTTAATTGCATTTGCCTTATTCTTTCCGTTTGCAATCAGCAGAATCCTTTTGGCACCCATTATGCTCTCCAGCCCTATAGTGACCGCCTTTTTCGGAACGTCCTCAATTGAACCGCCCCGCGCGTTTGCATTAATCGTGTTAGTGCTTAATTTCACAACATGCGCCCTGCTGTTGAATGAGGTTCCCGGCTCATTGAATGCAATGTGTCCGTTGTTCCCTATTCCCAGAACAATCAAATCAATCCCCGCTCTTCCTATGAACCTTTCAAACCGCGCACACTCCGAATTAAGGTTTCGCGCATTCCCGTTGAACAGGAAGACATTTTCCTTTTTTACATTGACCTCCCTGAAAAAGCTCTCGTCAATTTCATGCGCAAAGCTGTCCCATTCCATCTTTCTCCGCCCCGCGTATTCGTCAAGCCCGAAAAACCGCGCCCTTGAGAAATCAATCCCGCCTTTCCTGTATGCCTTCACAAGTTCCATGTACATTCCTGTCGGGGTTCTTCCCGCGGGAAGCCCTATTGTGCTGTTATGCTTTTCCCGAACCTGTTCTATTACCTCCGCGGCAGCGGCCTTTGAAAGCGCATCGTAATCCGCAACAATTTCAAGCCCCGTCAGTTTTTCCCGTGAAATGAATTTTCTGACCTCCTGCCCATCGGGCACGGCAAGCCCGCTCCTCCCGACTTTCCTGCCCGCAGCAAAGTTCCCGATTTTCAGGCAGATCCTGTCCGAGTATCCGTTAACCCTGCCGTACATAAATCCCGCGTTGAAAATATCCCCCGCACCCGTAGTATCAATTGCCCTTGTGCGCATTGCGCGTTCAAACCTTTCCCCCAGTGCGG
>JBDRDO010000067.1:0-9920 GCA_043820655.1 Candidatus Iainarchaeum sp.
TGCCCTTTCCTTTTCCCGCGCGTTTCTCCCTCGCATCCCTTTCATCCCTGCGTGTCTCCTCCTTTAGCTGACAGTATATGCTCTCGGCAATCTCGTCATACTCCTGCTCTGTCTGCGGATAGCGGCTGTGCTTTTCGTGAAACCGTTCAATCTCGCCTGTGGCAAGTTCATCTGTGCGGTGCTGCATCTTCCTCTTAGTCTGCTCGATTATTGCCGAGATTATCTGCCCCCTCTTCTCCGGGCTGACCTCCCCCTCGGGAATCCTGACATTGCCGCCATCCTCCTCTGCAGCCCCCTTTGCGCCGCCCTCCTTTGAAAATCTCCTCAGCCTCCTCGGCAGCGGGTCAGCCATCCTGTTCACCCTGCTGTTCAAGCCTCTTGAGCTTCTCAATTATTTCCTTTTTTACTTCTTCAACACTCTTCTGCGCGGAAGGATCCGCGCGTGATCCGTGCGCCTCGCTGTTGCTCGGCAGCACTTGCTCAGCAGCACTAGGCTTCACCACTACGGGCTTCACGCCAACAGGTTTCGGAGTTGGCTTTGCATCGGCAGGCGCAGGCTTCGGGATGGTGGCATTTGCAGGCTTCACTGCGGCAGGCTTCGGCTGTAACGCCGCAGGCTTTGCCGGAGCAACAGGTTTAGGTGCCGGCTTCGGGGCAACAGGCATCGCCGCAGGTTTTCCCGCAGCAAATTTCGGCTGGACAACCGCGGGCTTAACTGCAACAGCGTCCTTCGGCCTGCCGAGTATATCTCCGATTGTCTTTCTGGCCGCAGGCACCGCCTTATCTGCGGGCTTTTCCACCGCCCTTTCCTCATGTGCCTTAAACACACTGTCCTTAACATCAACTGCCTTTGCGCTGCCCTGCATACCCTCAAGCACAAGCGGCTTCCTCACGGCAATAGGCTTCGGCGCGGTCATCTGCACGGGCTTCGGTTCCTGTTTCACTTCAACAGGCTTCTTTTCCCCAACTGCGGGCCTCACTTCGGGTCTCTGCTTTGCAAGCCCGGCGCGCATTGCCGCAACCCTTTCCCCGCCAAGCGCCCCGACTGTCATAAACCCCCTGTCAAGCGTGGCCTTTTCCATTGCCTTGTCCGCGGCAATCTTCCTGCTTACCTCTTTTTTTGGCACGGAAACAAGAACCATTGCACCCGCAAAAAACTTCCGCCTTACGGTAAGCACAAGCGCGGTGAACAAAAATGCGGCAACAAGCGTAACATAAAAGTGCTCGCGCATCCCTACTGACAGGACCTGCATAAACCCCAGCAAAAACGTGCTCCCTATAACCGCGATGCTGAACAATAGCCCTGCAACAATGCTCCACCCTGTCTTATACGGCTTCTCAAGCGACCTTATGTTCGGCCACCCTATCCTCAGGAAAAGATAGCCCGTGCTTATTGAGCCAAACAACAGACCCAGCCCGAAAATTGCATCCACAGCAAAATTTGCCCCCGCAATCAAAAAAACCACTGCCACTAAAGATATTTATAGTAGTTAATAAATATACCTATAATGCCTTTGAATTTTTTAATGGACATCCTGCTTTCCGTAATCTCCCTACTTTGGGGAAGCATCCTTGTTTCAATCCCCGCATTCATCCTTGTCGCAATCGCTTCATTCGCGCGCCGCAAAATTGCCACGCGCTACAAACTTGGCTGGCTTAAATCAGGCGCCATCGCCTCATACATATTGGTTTTGTTATTAATATTTGTTTTGTATTACTCCCCGCTCCTTTTATCGCTCGGGCAGGAAACAGCGTACGCATACCCTGCGGAACTTGCCCCAAGCGCGGCGGAAAGCCTTTCGGCACTTGCACTCGGAGTCCTGCGCCTCTTCTTTATTGCCGTGGTCCTCACGACAATAATCATTCCCCTTGAAATACTCGGGGCAATAATTTTTGACGCGCTTGCCGCACGCTTTCCAAAACTTAACCACTGGGCGCTTACATATGCGGCAACACTTGCAGTTACATTCATCGCCGCGGTTTTGCTTATCTTCATTGTGCCATGGGCATTTGCGGGGATACTTTACTTCATATTTTACGGTTAGTTTAATATATGGAAAGGCAGTTGGTTGATATGGTTGTGGCGGGCATGGATGCGGGCTGGCGTGGCAAAACAGGGATGAAATTACTCTGCCTATTCATAATCTTCCTTATGCTTGAGAGTGTCTTTGCCTACCCTGTTCTTTTTCAGGATGCCGCGGATTCCGGCAGTGATGCAGGCGCAGATAGCGGCATGCCCGCAGGCACGGGAACAGATACTGGCGCAGGAACGGATACAGGCACGCCCCCCGAAACCGGCACGCCCCTTGCTGAGGGAACCGATTCCTCCGCTTCAACTCTCCCCTCCACAGCAGAGCCAACCCTGATATCCTCAAATGAAACAGGGAGCAGTGCAGATGAGCTTTACCGCAGTGACAAACCCTGCGAAACCTCCGCGCTGACTGAGAAGGAGGCGCAGAACATAAAGCAGTTACTGCAGGACGGTTATGTGGGAAGGGAAATTGGCTCCGACGCGCCCGCGGATACAGACAGGGACACGCTTGAACAGAATAAAGTCGTTATAACAGACCCGGGCCGCGTTTTGGGGGAGCAGAAAAGTGAAATTGGCAAGGATGAAAAGCCGCCCGCCGCAATTATTGAACAGCCGAATGAAAAGTTCGAGCCGTGGGAAATGTCCCATTTCCTCAACAACACAATCGAGGGGCCTTTCGCATACGGCCTTGTTATTGAGGACACGCTCCGCGCAGGCCGCTGCAAAGAGTGGAGCGACCCGGACTGTGCGCTTACAGGGGGGAATTTAAAGTACCGCAATTCGGGCGCGGGAATAAAGGCTGACTTTGTGAATGTTTACAAAAGCTTTCAGAATGTCTGGGACGGGGGGGAATCGCTGACAACATTTTCGGAGGAGGAAAATGAAATCCTGCGCGCGGGATTTGAGCAGGAGGATAAGGAAAATTTTGATATGAAGGTTGCAAAGCGCCTTGAAAGCGATTTGCTTGAAAACAGCATAAAGACAGACTTATTTGAGGCAAAGCTCGCTACAAACTGCACATCCTCCTCATGTGTGCTCTCCACATACAGCATGTTTGACAAGTACTTCAATTCCTGGATGAGCGGGGAAATGACGGTAAGCAATTTCGGCCCGACAGTATGGTTCCAGATGAGGAAGCTCTTCGGCTGGACAGGCAGGCGCGGAATACTGAGCAGTGCGCTTGAGAAGCAGTTCGACAAGCTGAGGCAGACGTTCCAATCCCCCGGATCCTGGCTGAGCAACAAGCGCATGGCGAGGATGCAGACCAACATTGACAAGTACGGCCACAGGGACTTCTTCAACTCGCTTACCAATGCGGGCGACAGCCCCGACTCGCCGATTGCCCTGACTTCGGGATTCCAGAGCTGGTGGGCCAAGATGTCCTCGCCGGGGGCAGACAGCTACCTTGACACAATAAAATCCCTTGAAAGGAAGCGCGCCTTTGTGGAGGCTGTGAAGGACATGCGCAGTTTCTTCAGGGCGGGCGAGGCAAACACGCAGATGGCGCAGACAATTTATGACAATGCAGCCAGGCAGTTCGGCGAGAACAGCCCTGTTGCAAAGCAGGCATATGTGGATTACGGCAGGCAGTTCGCGCGCTGGCTGAACCAGATTGATGATTCGGAAACAAGGTTCGATGCGGTTTGGTGGATGACAAGAAACCCTTTCTCGCAGTTCTACAATTACGGGGTAAAGCCTGTCGGCTCGGGCGAGGTTATAGACCTCTATTACGACCCGAGGCACATGCGCAGGATTCTTGACAAGTTCGTTGACACCGGGGACTGGACGGGTTTCGAGAGTCAGCGGAACCTCTATCAGAGCGCATATGAAACCGTTAAGACAAGTGTAGGTGATGACACAGGCTGGCTGAAACTTTACAAATTTGATGTTGCAAAGGCGGACAAGGCATATTCCGTGCACACAAGCGAGCTTGATAAGTTTGTGGGGGCATTGCACGAGGATTTGTGGGTGAATGTGCCGCAGAGGGGATGGATGCAGCTTAACAGCGGCACGGCAGACCTTGTCAAGGCTTCAAACATGCCGGAAATTGAGCTCTTCCGCGGCGGCTGGACGGAAGCGGGCGCACTGACACCAGAGAGCCTTACAGGCAGAATTACTAACGCAAGGATAAGGAACAACAGCAAGGTAATTAATTTCAACATGGATCAGATGCTCGGCACCCTGCGCGAGCGCAACTGGGTGTCAAGGCGGTACTGGAGCGCGCTTGACAAATTAATGGCGCAGGAAGACGAACTTATGAAGTCCTACTTCAGCATAAAGGGCGGAATAAAATGGACGACCTATCCCTTCGGCTACTGGTGGGTCAAGAAAGGGTTTGGCATTGAAAGCATTTCACAGTATCAACTGCCCGACACATGGAAGGAGCTTACGGCATACACAGGAGAGGCGGATGTTTATAATGATGCGTATGTTGATTTCTTCGCAAACGCCGGCTCTGATCAGGGGGATATTTTCATTCAGGTGCTTAATCACCTGCCATGGAAATATGTGCTTGACAAGCTCTCCGATAATTTCAACCCGGCAAAGGGCGTTTATGACATGCTCACAAAGAACGAACTGCGCAGTGAAGTGGAAGACCTTGCAATTTACTCCACAACATCCGAGACGTGCGAGGGATGTTCCCTAACTTTAAAAAGCACAGGCCTTGAGGACTTCTCCCCCTACTTTTTTGTTGACAAGCCGATAGACAATTACATCCTTGAGGACACGCGCACAGATGAGGCAAAAAAGATGGGTCAGACAATAGTGCTTTTCGCGCACCACACAAACCTGAAGGGCGAGACAAGCGGGGACAATACAATTGAAGGGGGGGAAATAAACCTTGCTTCGGCAAAACAGGATGAAACAACATGCAGTGACGCATTGCGAAAGCTCTTCTCCGAGGCGCCTGTCGGCATTCCGTTTTATGATATTCCTCCCGAGGCGTGGGAGCGCCTTGGCCCGGCGGCAGGCGGCCTGCTTGGGGGAATGGAATCAATCTCCTACGGCATGTTCTTCTGGAGCGGAATATTCAGCAGTATCGCAATTCAGGTTCTTATAGCGCCGAAGCTTCAGGACTGCGTGGATTACGAGGAGGGGTATTACGTGCATTACTTCATCCCCACGCGTGAGGAGGAGGCAAAATCGGGCGAGGATGCCGCGGAAATTTCCACAAAGAAGGTGCAGAACTTTGTCGGGGATTTGAAGGAAAGGTTTGAGGCGGGCTTCTCAGGGGAGGATGACACATTCACAAAGCGCGCGGTTGAAGGGATTGGAAATGAGATTGACAATTTTGTCAGCAATGCTGAGGACAACGACATTGTGCAGGCAACATTGACCCTACAGGGCAACAGCAGCGGCCAGCTTACGGGCAGGCAGTTGTTTTACTTCTGGTGCGGCGAAGGATGCGAGATGCACGCCTCCGAGTATAAAACGCAGGGCAAGTCCGTGACAAAGGATTCCGAAACAGGCATCGGCATTGAGTTTGACTTTGCGGGCGACAAACTTATGCGCGACGGCGAAGCAATAGTAAGCACGCCCGACTTCACGCGCATGGCTGATGTCTTCAATGCCTCCGGTCCCTTCCAGGCAATTCCGAGGCGCCTTACAATTGCCTGCGCAACACCCTCGGAAAAGACAACGCTTGAAATAAACACGCGCGGCGATGCGGTTGTCCTTGACCCTGAGCTTGAGGAGTGCATAAGGGCGGGCGTGCTTGCGCAGACAGGCCTGCCCCTTGAAAGCACCTCGCTTGAGCAGACATTCGGCGCGGTTAATATGATTGTCAGCACAACCCATCCCGTGATAAAGCCCACAGGGGACAGCATTCTTGCCGAGGGGCTGCCGCGCAGGATTGCGGAAGGCGCGGATTCACGGCTTTACCTGCAGGCGGATAATGTGCTGAGGCTTTCAAAATCAAATGACGGCATTAACGATGTCGGGAAACTGAAATCAATAATCTTCGAGCACGGCTCCATGGTTGTGAAGCCCAATGGCTGCATAATAGTCTGGCTCAGGCACCACGCTGCGGGCGTGCTTGAACAGAATGATGCGGAAGCCCTGCGTACCTCCTTAACGGAATCCAAGAATCCGGAAACAGGGTGCGATGAGCCGGCACTTGACTTTGAGGTTATTGGGAACGAGGGCTCGGATTTTTCGCAGGCAAAGGTTGAAAATTTCAACACATCCCTCGAACGTTTAGGCCCCTTCCAGGTTTTTGAAACCCCTGAAAACAGGTATGTGCTCTACAGCGGTCCTGCACCTGCATGTGAACCCTTCATGCGCGTAATAGACAAGGCAACAGGCAAGTTCACGGATTACGCAATGAACAATATTCAGCCAACCCCCACTGGAATCAAGTTCACTGATGCGGATGGGACTGAACACACCCTTGACTTCAAATCAAAGGATGGCGTGCCGATGGTTGCGTTTGACGGAGATGAGGACACTTTGCTGAATGCACAGGGAAGGAACGGCGCCTTCTGGTACGACCCTGAGAAAGGATTGTGGTATGCCGAGAACGCCCAGCTCCTGCCTTTGCTTGAGGCATTCCGCGAGGGCATTGCAACAAAGGTCGGCCCGAATGGAGAGGTAACCTCCACGGCAAGCGGCAATGTGCTTAACCTCAATGTGGGGGACGGTTCGGCAAACCTCCTTGACCTGCCTTCTCTCCCTGAACAGCCCGCCGCGCTGCTGCTTTTCATTGTTTCAATAGTGTGCGCCATGGCGGCGATAAGGGTTTACATGCGCGGAAGGATCCGCGCGTGATCCGCACGTCGGGCTGCCTGCGCTATTTTGCCTGCCCTATTTTGGCTCGCGCCAAAATGGGCGCAATTGGCTGCGCCAATTAGCGCGGCAAAATGCGCGCATTCGGCTCAAGCCGAATAGCGCGGCAGCCCATAAATGCCATGCCAAAACTCACGCAGACAACCCCATTGCGCAGGCGCGCAAATCTTTGCTGAAATTGCGTGCGCTATGCCGCCTTCCTAATCTGCGCCTGATAGGCATATGCCCCAAAAAGCTCGGCAATTGTGAACGGCTGCAGTTCCACTGGCTTTCCCTTAATTTCGGGCTTCTGCCTCCTTGTTCCCGCACCAGTCTGCAGGAGTGTTACCGCCTTCACAAATTCCTGCTGGTTCATCTTGAGCGCGGCAACCGCATGCGCAAGTTTGCCTTGTGCATGTTTAAGCAAGTCACGTGCCTCCTTTCTCTCACCCAATGTGACCTTCTTTGGAAACGGCCGCGAGCCGTAAACAATCTTTTCAAACTTCGTGCCAGTAGCCCTGCCGCCCGCACCGACCCCGCCCTTTGGAGTGCCCGCAAACGTAATCAGCCCGGGAAAAAACGCAAAGCCCCTGCCATCTATCCTCGCCTTTGCCTTTTCAATCAGCGATATTGCATAAAGTGCATCATACATCTCAGGTGTAGGAATCCCGTTCTTCAGCATATCATGTGTTCTCCTTGTCATGCCCTTCCAGTTCCAGCCGGGCATTATATCGGGCTTCTGGGCTGTGAGTTCCCTTACTTTTTTTCGCAGTTCCGCCGCGTTTTTCGCCTGCCTTTTGTAGGCATTTATAGATACAACATTCTTCTTCGGTGCCATAAGTTTCCCTAAAATAGAAATGCCGCGGTCTTATTTAAACCTTTCCGCCGCGTGCCCGGCTATTCAAGCGGGGTTCCTTCCGCTTCCTCGCCTTCCCCTTCAAGGGCATTGTAGCATTCCTGCGGGCTTTTCGCGCGTTCGCACAGTGCGCTGTTCCCCGTGTTATATGCTATGTCCGCAACGCATATACTGCCGTTGTTTCCCATGTTCCCGCAGAGTGAAACGTCAAGCGTTGCCGTTGCAACCCTGAAGTAGCAGTTGTCACGGTTCGGCGGGAGTGAAATGTTCGCGCACAGCGCACCCTTGTTTCCCCCAATCGCAAGCGCGTAAAAACAATAATCCTTTTCAGCCCCGCTTTTTGCGCAAAGTTCGGGCATGCCCTGCATGATCGCAATTTCCGCGTAGCAGGTGCCTGCGCCGTCCCCCGCATTTGCGCAAGTTTCCGCGTTTCCGGTTTCCTGCGCAACGCCCCAATAGCAGGCGGACCGTGCATCGTAATTCTCAATACCCATGCAAAACCCTGCATTCCCCTGCCCCTTTGCCGCAAGTGTAATGCACAAATCCCTGTCAAGCTCCCCCGCACTTTCACACTCCTGCAGTTCCAGCGCCTCATAGGGCATGCCCGCATATTCATCCTCAAATGTTTCATATTCCGCCTTTAATATTTCATCCCCCGATGGAAGAGTCACATACTCGTCATCAGGTATCCTTTCACCCTGCCCGCTGTAAAGCACAAAAACAAGCACAAGCGCAACAATCACAATCACTATGGCAATAATTTTCCTTTCCATGCCAATAATTTGCCCTTTCTTATTAATAATCTTATTCTTATTTCCCCCTATTTTAGCAAAACCATTTAAACCCTTTGAGGGCATTTTTTGCTATGGAAAATGCTTCTGAATTCGCAGTAAAAAAAGGGACTCCCGCACTTAAGCGCGGCCTTGCCGAAATGCTGAAGGGCGGGGTTATAATGGATGTTGTCAATGCAAAGCAGGCAAAGATTGCCGAGCGCGCGGGCGCTGTCGCAGTGATGGCACTTGAGCGCGTTCCTGCAGACATCCGCAGTGCGGGCGGGGTTGCGAGAATGTCCGACCCATTAATAATTAAGGAAATAATGTCCGTTGTTACAGTGCCTGTAATGGCAAAGGCAAGGATAGGGCATTTCGCGGAAGCGCAGGTCCTTGAATCATTGGGTGTTGATTATGTTGATGAAAGTGAAGTCTTAACCCCAGCGGATGAGGAAAACCACATTGACAAAAGCAAATTCAAGGTGCCTTTTGTTTGCGGTGCGCGCAATCTGGGGGAGGCGCTGCGCAGGATTAATGAGGGCGCCGCCATGATACGCACAAAGGGCGAGGCTGGAACAGGGAATGTTGTTGAGGCCGTAAGGCACGCGAGAAAAATAAATTCCGAAATTGCCGAGTTAGTTGCATTTGCAAAATCAAAAAACAAAACCGCGCTTGCGAAAAAGGCAAAGGAATTCCGCGTGCCCCTTGAATTGGTTCAGGAAACCGCCGCCCTTGGGCGCCTGACTGTTGTTAACTTTGCAGCGGGGGGAATTGCAACACCCGCGGACGCCTCTTTGATGATGCAGTTGGGCGTTGACGGTGTTTTTGTTGGTTCGGGCATATTCAAATCCTCAAACCCTGCGGAACGCGCAAAGGCAATTGTTGAGGCAACAACGCACTTTGAGGACGCGCGCACTGTTGCACGCGCATCCGAGGGAATAGGCGAGGCAATGAAGGGGCTTGAGATTTCAACACTTGAAACAAGGATGCAGGACAGAGGGCGCTAGGCAGGGGCTGGTCTGAAATGAAAACAGGCGTTCTTGCTTTGCAGGGCAATTTTCGCGAACATGAAAGAATGCTCGCCCTTCTCGGCACTGAAACATCTCTTATCCGCAGGCCGACAGAACTTGCAAACCTTGATGCGCTCATAATTCCGGGAGGGGAAAGCACAACAATCTGGAACCTTATGCAGCGCACAGGCATGGCAAATGCAATCATTGAACACCACTCCGCGGGAATGGCAATTTATGGCTCATGCGCGGGCGCGATACTGCTTGCTAAAAGAATAGCGGGAAACCAGCCCTCCCTTTCATTGCTTGACATTGAAATTGAAAGGAATGCATATGGGCGGCAGGTGGACAGTTTTGAGGCGCCAATTGAAATAAAAAATTTCAAAAAGCCGTTCCCAGGAATATTTATCCGCGCCCCTGTAATTGAACGCGCGGGCAGTGGAGTTGAAATCCTTGCGCGGCACAACGGCAAGCCCGTAATGGTGCGC
>JBDRDO010000068.1:0-4497 GCA_043820655.1 Candidatus Iainarchaeum sp.
TATGAATTTCACGCCCTTAATTTTCACCCCATTAAGTGCACGCACAAATGGCGCGGTATTTTCAATCCTTCCCGCGCGCCTGTCAACAATATTAAGTTTGCCGTCCACAGTTCCAAAGTTAGTGCGCAGTGCAACATCCCCTTTTTTGAGTTTCATTCCAATTCCCGCGCACTCAAACACGCCTCTCCCTGTGTAATAACGCGCGAGTGGATAGCCGAAAATGCTTAAGTGTGAAACATCGCTTGCGGGATAAATTCCCGAAACGCTCAGCATCTTTCCGCACGCCCCCTCCTTTGCAAGCCTGTCAAAATTTGGGGTGCGCGCAGATTCAAGCGGCGTCTTCCCGTGAAAAGCGCGCACAGGCCTGTCCCCTAAACCGTCCATAATTAGCAGAATTGCCTTTTTCTTTTTTCTTTTCCCATTTGCCATAAAACCAAAATCCTTCCAGACAGCATACCTATTATGTTAGATTATTTTTATATCTTCCTCTTTCCCATATGAATCAAAAACCCTGAAATCACGCTCCCCGAAAGGATATGAAAGTATTAAGTGAACCTCGCCCTTCCTTGAGAAGCCCCTTAGGTCGGCGCCTGAAGGATTTGCATTTCGTGAGGGATGCGAGTGCACACTGCCCAAAATCCTCCTGTCAAACGGAACCATATGCGGCCAGTAGATTGCATGCGTTTTTCCATAAACCGCGGGCACAACAATGAATTCATCAATTATTTTCTTCTCTTTGTCCCCGCCAAGCAAAGCGAAGAATTCGTTGGGGTAAACGTTTTGCGCAGCCTCGAGCAGTGATTCCAAAGTGCCTTTTTTGATTGAGTACATTTGCCGCCTCTACTCTATTTGTTTTGCGAAAATAATTAAACAGTATGCCGCTTTATTTAATGCATGAAACATGCTGCGCTTTTGGGTTTGGGGTTGATACTGCTTGCGTATTCCGCAGTGCATTTCGCCGCTTTGCCCTTGCCTTATTTGTGGTCGGATGAAGCGCTTTATGTGAATTATATAAGCGTGCTTGGTGATGGCTCCGCAAATATTTTTTCACCTGTTTTGTGGGAATGGCACCCCCCTTTATTCTCTTTGATTTCATCCTTTTTTCTTTTCTTCTTTGAGCCGCTTGATGCAGCCAGATTCACATCATTCCTTTTTGGTGCAGCATCCATAATCCTGGCGTATCTCATTGCCAGGCGTATTGGCGGAAATTTTGCAGGGCTTTCGGCGGCGGTTTTGCTTGCATTCTCAATGAATCATTTTCTGTTCAGCAGTTTCGGGCTCCTGGACATTCCCCTTGCGGCATTCGTTTTGCTGGTGGCGTATTCTCTTATGTATTATGCCGATACCGGGAATTGGAAGCTGTTTGCCGCCTCTCTTTTGCTGGCGCTCTTTATTAAATGGCCGGCAATAGTGCTGATTCCTTTCTCATTGCTCTACTTACTGTATCTCGATTTCCAAAGGCATAAAGGCGCCGCACTCAAGCGCGCAGTTGCCGGGCACATAATTATTTTTGCAGTTCTCTTCTGCGCGGCATTTCTGTTTGTAATTTCTTTTTTCGTAAATGACTACAGTAGTTATGCCGGCTTCGACTTTTCGGCGCAAATACTTCGTTTTTTTGGAAATGTCGTTAGCCTGGTTTCCCTGCCCGTGTTCTTGTTATTTGTGGCAGGGATATTGGCAGCCATACGGCGTAGGACAAATGCGGATATTGCAGTCTTGTTCGCACTACTTGCCTTTTCCTCACTTGCGTTTTTCAAATATTCAGTTGTCAGATACCTGCTGCCAATTCTTCCTTTATCCGCAGTTCTTGCCGGCGCGTTTTTATCGGAAATCAGGCTGCCAAACTTTAAATTTTACCGTTGGTTCATAATCCTCTTAGTTTTGTCTATTTCATTTACGGGGGTGATTTCGATAGCCCAATATATAAGCCACAAGCCGGATAATTGCACGGCATACGCTGAAGTAAGTTCCTGGCTTCTGCAGAATATCGATGAAGATGCCAGAATATATGCGTATTCTGACAGGGAATTCGTATTCTTCCTAAAGGTTGATGGCATGAAAAAGCACGACGGGGAAATACTTATGCTTACGGGAAGCAGAATAGAGTTTGAAGATTCCTTGGCTTCCTCTGCGGGTGAAGTAATTGTCATAATTGACAACCAAAAAGAGCCTTTTTTTAAAGATCGTGAGCCCGGATGGCTCTACAGAATGGAAAGTTACGGGGATTATTTAAGTCGGCAGGGATTCACCCTGGCTAAACGGTTTGAAATTTTCGGAAATTATGGGCCTTATATTTTTGAAGTATATTCGCTCAAACCCCCAAATAAAATAGCAGTGTCGGCACCATGAGGAATGCCATGCAGTTTGTTCTTTTCACCCCGCTTGTTAATGCAATTAAACCGATGCCTGTTGATGTAAGAAACAGTAGGAATCCCATTGCGCCGCTTAGTGCGGCAACAAGAAGTGCAAGCATTCCCAGCACAAGGATGTTTATTATTTTGTAAGGAAGTTTTGAAATGTGTGTGAGGGTGAATTTTCCCAGCACCTCTGTTGCAACAACGCCGAAGCCGGCGGAAAGCAGGACAACAGCAACAATAAGCATCAAATCCCCGGCGCTTAATTCAACAAGCTCCGCAACGGCGGCGGCAGTGCCTGTCCTTGCCTTCCCCGCAAGGTAAAGGACAAAAAACGCAAATATCGCATTTACCGTGCTTATCCCCCCTATTACAATAAGGTACTGCGATGTGCCCATCTTCCCGATGATTTTCCTCAAAATAAATGCCGCCTGATTCGGCCCCAAAGAAGGGAGCAGTGAAACCAGCGCACCCGCAATAACCCCTAACGCACTTCCTGTGAAAACAGTGCGCCGGCGGTATTTTTTAGCCCCGAATTCCTGCGCAGGCATTCCGGTGTTTTTGTTCATTGAATAAATAAGCGCACTCGCCCCAAAGAACCCCGTCACCAGGGGAAATATTGCATTGCCGAAAATTCCCGCGCGCAGCCCCGCAAGCCCCAGCGAACCGGAAAGCAGAATGACATACAGCGCCCACTTGCGCTGTGTTGTTCCTTTTTCATCATGCAGCATCAATGCGAAAACAACGGTTATTATTGCAGGCATTGCGGGATAAATCAGATGCACTGTTTTCAAAACAAACATTGCAAACAGCGGCAGCATTGCGACTGAAATTATGCATGCAAAAAGCCCGCCAATGGCAGTGAGTTTTATTGCGTGCAGCCCCAGGCCCTTAAGCAGAAACCTGTGCCCCGGCAGGACAGAAATAAACGAATCCTCATCGGGCGCGCCAAGCGCAATGCTCGGCACAAATGAAACAAAGGAATGCACAACGCTCATTGAAACAATCATCATCACAAGCGGAATTCCAAATCCCGCGGAAGCGGCAAAAGAAACCGCAATCAGCGCAATTGTGTTTGTGTGAATTCCCGGCACAAGCCCTGTAAATGCGCCGGCGAAACACCCGAACAGGATAAATCCCAGCAGCTCAATCAAGCGCCCTCACCTTATTCACAACAATTTCAATATTGCCCTCGTACTTCTCAACCCTGCCTTCAATCTCAATACGCCCGCCCTTTACTATTAGCGCAAGCTCCCTTTCATCAGGGCTAAGCACAACGGCGCTTATGCCGCTCCCTTCACCAATCTCAAATATAAGCACGCCCTTAACCATGCGCGTCCACTTGACAATCCCTGAAGTTTTCACAGTATTGCCGAGCATTGAATCATCAATTTCCCACGGTGCGGCATCAACAGGCGCGGAAAATTCCGCAAGCGCAATAACCGCAATAAGCCCGATAACAGAAACAGCAAGGGAAACCCTCCTCACCGCAAAATCATCAATGCGCATGCAATAATGCTGTTTAGAAAGCAATATAATTAGTTCGTCAATTGACGAATAATAAAAACTACTGAAAACACGCCTGATTATTCAATAACCCTGTATTTCCGTGAAAGCGGGATTTTCTTAAGCCTTATTTCCGCGCCCTTTGCATACTTCCTCTCGGTGCGCACAATATGTTTCCCCGCGTTTGTAAATGAAAGCAAATCAAACTGTGTTTCCGCAATTGCCAGTTCCCCGTCACTCAGAAGCACCTTTGCGGGGGAATATTTCCTGCCAAACAGCATGCGGAACAAAACCAAAAAAACAGCAAGCCCAATAATGAGCGCGAAGAAGTGCCATGCCTCCGCAAACCCGATGAACTGCATAATCCCGCCCGCCTGCACAAACGCAAGCACGCCGAGGAAGAAAATTCCGTACCGCATTAATTCCGCGGGGAATTCCCTTTTAACCTCGGAAAAGAAAATGAAAATGTAAATCGCGCTAAGCAAAGCCTCAACAGCAAGAACAATCACTGCATCAACAGCAAGCCTCAGGAAAAGGAAGAGCAGCATCAGCACAAGCAGTGCCTGCAGTTTGATTATTATGAACGAGCGGTAATTGAATTCCTCCAGATTCCTTGCAAGAATTTCACGGAGCAATT
>JBDRDO010000069.1:0-3560 GCA_043820655.1 Candidatus Iainarchaeum sp.
CGCCTGCCAAGGGCGTGGTTAATCTCAATGAGGCCCTTCATCGCCTCATAAATGGGTCTCATCCCCTGCCCTTGGATAAGGACTATGTTTTCCGGGTTGCGGAGTATGGGTATGATTTTTTCCGCGGTTTCACATATTTCCCAAATTCGGTCGCCGTAGTTCTTTTTCCTGCCCTGGATTTCTATGGCTTTCTTTCGCTTTGCGGAATATTTTTTCTTCCTGAAGGTAAACCTGCCCATGATTTAAATAACGCGCCCCGAAAATAAAAGGCTATCGCGTGCCTGCGTATGCTTTTTATATATTGCGAACCCCCTTGCTTACAGGCGAAATTATGGGCAGTTCCGCGGAATTATTCGACGGCCTTGCGGAGAATTACGACAGTGTGATGGGTAGGAACGGCCAGCACGAAGTGTTGCATCGCCATATTAAGGCGCTTGCCAAGGGGCTTGATTATTCACGCGTGCTTGATATAGGTGCAGGCACGGGCGCCTGCATTCCGGCATACCTGCACAAAGGGGTTGAACTTGTTGCTGCGGTTGAGCCGAGCGCGGGGATGCGAAAGGCGCTCGAGGCCAAATTCCGCGGAGGCGCGGTTAAGGTTTCAGGCGAGGCCGCGGAGGGCGCGGACTTCCACAAACTCTTGCACGGCGGGAAAGGGCAACTGCTTGTTGTCCTTGCGCTTGCCCTGCCCTGGCTGGGTGATGCAAAACTCGTCCTTAAAAAGGCGTGCAGTGAAAAGCCGGATTATGCAATAATATCCGAGCAGTTCGTGGACGCAAGGCAAAGGAAAAACATCGGCAGGGGGCATGAGAAATACGCGGAAATACAGCGCGCATACAGGCAGATTTCCCGCGGGGAAATGGATTCCGAAATGGCGAAGCACGGCTACTTCCCGCTGGCAGTGCTTTCGGATGATGTGACGGATGTCAACCGCGGACCCGCGGGAAAAATCGTGAGCACACTGTACAGCCGCACAAAGCCGGACAATGAAATTTATGAAACAGCCGTGGCAATTTTCCAGGTTAACAATTACTGCGACAAGGCATGCCTCGCCTGTTATGTAACGCCCGCGCGCAAAATGGAACTCGGCCCCGTTGTTTTCCTGCGCAATATTGAGGCGCTTAAAAAGGGCGACCTCATATCAATCCGTGGCGGCGAGCCCACACTATGCAAAAACTGGTTCGCGCGCTATGTGGAGCCTGCACTCCTGAAAGATATGCGTGTTGTGCTTGAAACAAACGGTTATTTCATTGGCAGAGATGATTATGAAAATACACTCGCAAAACTTGCGCACAAAAACATTTCGGTAAGAATCAGTTTTGACAGCCAGCACACCGGCTGGCTTAATGAAACCGCGCGCAAAAAAGAATTTGAAAAGATGGCGCGCTTTGCGCAGGATGCGCGGCGCGCGGGAATTAAATTCGGTTTCTATGCGCTGGGCATGGGCAAAAAGCAGATTGAAAAATTCATAGATGGCACGCCCCTTGAAAAATATGCAAAAAAGTTCCGCAGCCTCACGCTTTATTCAGATGTCTCGTGCGTGAAACTGCGCGGGAAATACATAACCGCGGACGGCAGGGTTCACAATTGCCTTGTCTAACTCCTGAAAGCGCTACTCCCTTCTCAGATTCCTTGCCCTTTCCTGCTCGTTCTCCATGGCCCTTATTTTTGACCGCAGTCCCGCAATCTCGCCGTCCTTGTTCAGTATCGCGCTGTTAATTTCCCTTTCCTCCCCGCCCATAAGGGTTTTCCGCTTCCTTTTAAGCTCAAGGCGCTTCACAAGCATGCCCTTCTCCCCCTGCATCCTTGAAATCCTTGCGTTAATAGTTGAAATCTCCCTTGCGTATTCTTTCATATCCACAGCCATATTGCCAACCCCCTTAATTATATTTTCCACTTGAACAATTTATTAATTGTGATGCTGAATTAAGGCATTGGGTTCGGCACAGGCAGTTTTAATCCAGCTTCGCGCCTTTCAGCAGCAGTGAATTAGTGACAACAGAAACACTGCTGAATGCCATTGCCCCCGCGGCAATCATGGGTGAAAGCATAATTCCAAAAGGGTAGTAAAGCAAGCCTGCGGCAATGGGAATTCCGATTGCATTGTAAATCAGTGCCCAGAACATGTTCTGCCTTATCTTGCCCATTGTTTTCCTTCCCAGTATTAGCGAGGCGGGCACATCCATCGGGTCGCTCCGCATTAGCACAATATTCCCCGCCTCAACAGCAATATCCGAGCCCTTTGACATTGCAATGCCGATGTCCGCCTGCGCCAAAGCGGGGGCATCATTGATACCGTCCCCGACCATTGCAACAACTCTCCCTTCCGCCTGCAGTTTCTTGACCTGCGCGGCCTTATCGCCCGGCATAACTTCCGCGAAAACATTTTTTATGTTCAGCCTCCGCGCAACCGCGCGCGCCGCCCTTTCATTATCCCCGGTAATCATCCACACTTCCATTCCCATTCCGGCAAGCCTTTCAACCGCCTGCCTGCTTGTTTTGCGGATTGTATCTGCAACAGCAACCCCGCCCAAAACGGTTTTGCCCGAGAGCAGAAGCATTACAGTTTTCCCATCTGCCTGCAAACTTTCAATTTCCTTTTCCGCATTTCCCAACCCCGCGTTCTCTTTTGCATAATTGACGCTCCCTAAGAAATATTCCTTCCCGCCAATTTTCCCTATTATGCCCTTACCCGGCACGGCGCTGAAGCCGCTGACCTTTGAAAGCGCGGTTTTTTTATTTTCAGCCCCCTTTATTATCGCCTCCGCAAGCGGGTGTTCGGAACCCTTTTCAAGGGAAGCCGCAATTGAAAGAACCTTGCTCTTTGTACTGCCCGCACCTGCCCCTTTGCCCGCAAATACATCCGTAAGCACAGGCTCGCCTTTTGTAAGCGTTCCTGTCTTGTCAAAAACAACCGCATTGACCTTATGGCTTGTTTCCAGCGCCTCCGCCCCCTTAATCAAAATTCCCTTCTCCGCGCCGCGGCCCGTGCCGACCATTATTGCTGTTGGTGTAGCAAGCCCAAGCGCGCAGGGGCAGGCAATAACAAGCACGGAAACCGCGGCAACAAGCGCGAATGAAAAGCCCTCCGCAAACACAAAATACCACGCGCCAAATGCAAGCAATGCAATAACAACAATCGCGGGCACGAAAACAGCGCTAACCCTGTCAGCAAACCTCTGTATCTCAGCTTTAGAGCCCTGCGCATCCTCAACAAGCCTTATAATCTGTGAAAGCACCGTGCCTGTGCCGACCTTTGTTGCCCTGAATTTAATCATTCCATTGCCATTAATTGTCCCCGCAAAAACATTGCTCCCTTTGGACTTTTCCACAGGTATGCTCTCCCCTGTAAGCATGCTCTCATCCACTGAACTTCCGCCTGAAATCACAATTCCGTCTGTGGGAATTCCCGCGCCTGGCTTAACAATAATTATGTCCCCCTCCTTAATCTCGCTGGCGGGAATGACAACTTCCTTCCCTTCGCGCTCAACAATCGCTGTCTTAGGGGAAAGGTCCATTAATTTCCTTATCGCCGAGCTTGTCCTGCCCTTTGCCACAGC
>JBDRDO010000070.1:0-9318 GCA_043820655.1 Candidatus Iainarchaeum sp.
CAACGTTAGGTTTATATGCAATTTAATGCATTATTAATCGGTTCAAATGAAGCGCGAACAGTTTCTCAAGAAGCACGGGCTTAAACCGAATGATGTTGTTTCCCTGCATGGCGCGGGAAAAGACGCATGCACTTATGAAGGGAGCATTCTTCCCGTTGATGCGGGCGTGCCTGATGATGTCCTTGTGTTGAAATTAAAATCGGGCTACAATGCGGGGATTAAAATTGCCGCAGGGCTTTCCGTAAAAAAACTTGGCACAATCAAAAAAAAACCCCTCCCTTCCGCAAAGCCGAAGAACAATCCTAAACTTCCTGATATTGCAATCATTCAGGTCGGCGGGACAATTGCGGCAATGGTTGATTATAAAACAGGCGGGGTAAGCGCAAAATTAAGTGATGAGCAGCTGCTTGCCATGTTTCCTAAGCTTGCGGAAATTGCAAACTACAGATGCCGCTTCCTTATGAACATTCTCTCCGAAAACATCCGCCTCGGGCATTACCCCTTAATTGCGAAGGCGGTTGCGGATGAAATTAAAAAAGGCGCAAAGGGCGTGATAATAACCCACGGCACCGACGCAATGGGCTACACCTCGGCGGCACTTTCATTCATGCTTGAGAATGTTCCTGTTCCCGTGCTTCTTGTCGGCGCACAGAGAAGCTCCGACCGCGGCTCAACAGATGCGGCATTAAATATGTGGTGCGCGGCAAACTTCATTGCAAAATCCGATTTTGCAGGGGTTGCAATCTGCATGCATGAAAACCTTGAGGATAATTCCTGCCTGATTCTCCCCGGAACAAAAACACGGAAAATGCACACCTCACGCAGGGATGCATTCCGCACAATTAACGCAAAGCCGATTGCGCGCGTAAGTGCCGAGGGAAATGTTGAATTCATTGCGCACGATTACATGTGCAGTAACAAAAATGCAAAGTTCGCGCTAAGAAATAAAATAGAGGAAAAGGTTGCGCTTGTAAAGGCAACACCTGCAATGTACGCCGCGCAGATTGATGCCTGCAAAAAGCTGGGCATTAAGGGCGTTGTGCTGGAGGGCACGGGGCTCGGACATACGCCCACAATTGACGGTGATGGAAAAACAAGGAAGGAGAACGCCAAAATTCTGGGCGCAATATCCTCCCTGGCAAAATCAGGGGTGATTGTTGTTATGGCAAGCCAGTGCATTAATGGGAGGGTGCAGATGCATGTTTATTCCGCGGGCGTGATGCTGCATGGCGCGGGAGTAATCGGCGCGGAGGACATGCTTCCCGAAACGGCATTGATAAAACTCGCATGGCTGTTGGGCAATTGCAAAAAGCAGGAAGTGAAGGAACTCTTCACAAAAAACCTGCGCGGTGAAATTACGGAATGCTCGCGCCTTGACACATTCCCGCAGGATTTTAAATAGCCCGCAATTCCCCAAACCAATAAATATATATACCAAAATGCACACTAACTAACTGGTTCAAATGTACGATGCAATAGGCGCAGTTGGCGTTCTTTTCATACTTGCGGCGTTTTTCCTGAATCATTTCAAGTGGTTCAAGCGCTTCACATACTCCTATAATTTCATGAATTTTGTCGGTGCGGCAATCCTTTTCTATTATGCAATGAAACTCGGCTCCCCCGTATTCATGACTCTGAACGCAATCTGGATGTACGTTGCGGTTTTCTTTGTGGGGAAGAAATTTTTCCACTTCACGTCTGTTGCCTTCTTTAATGATGACATTGACGACTTTGTTGCGAATAGGAACGCGCGCCCGAAGCCGAAGCCGAAAAAGAAGCGCATTATCAGTAAAAAGCCCGTAATTATCAAGTCCGATGAATCAAAGGAAGGGGACAGCTCCACTTCCTGGCCGTGGAGCAAGTAGTGCCGCACGCGGACAACTTGGGATGTGTGCAGTTTGAAGGTTCTGGGAATTTGCGGATCGCGCAGGAATGGCAACACAGAACTCATGGTTCGCGCCGCGCTGGAGGGTGCGGAAAAGGCGGGCGCAGAAACTGAATTAATCCTCCTGCGAAATCTGAAGATTGATTTCTGCGGGGGCTGTGGATTATGCCCGCCGAAAAGGGAGTGCCATGTGCATGACGATATGCGGAAAATCTACCCAAAACTTTTTTCCGCGGATGCTGTTGTGCTCGGCACACCGTGCTATTTCAACAACATGTCGGGCACTTTAAAAAATTTCATTGACAGATTAAATCCCTTTTGGGATGACGCACGCCTGATGAACAAGCGCGCTGTTTTGCTCTGTGTAGGCGGGCAGGGCGGTGCAAGCGTTGAGGCAGGCCTGCGCTCCCTGCGCGAGTTCTGCAAAATAGAGGGTTGGGATATATTGACAGAGGTCGGGGCAAAGGCGGACAGGATCGGGGACTTAAAAAAGGCGGACCTTGAGAAATGCCGCAGTGCGGGTGCGGAACTAAAAAAATAATTTCAAAAAAGCAGTTTTTGCTTTTCATTCATGCTCTTTTTCGCGCTTTCAAGAAGTTTTTTCCCGTCCGCAGTTATTGTGTAAACCTTTCTGTTGCCCTCGTGCCTTGCTTTCACAAATCCGCGCTTTTCAAGCTTGTAAAGCACGACATAAACCGAAACATTTCCCGGCAGGAACCCGAATTTTTCATTTATCTCCGTGCGCAGTGCATATGCGTGCCCATCCCTTTTCCTTAGCAGTGAAAGCACATAAACCCAGAGTATCTCGCGCGTAATCCTGCTCTCAAGGCGCCGTATTTCCATGCTTTTCCCGATGCCTTTTTCCCCGCCTTTGCCTGCCGTAACCATGCCAAGTAAGGGTGCAGAAAGGTTTATATTCATAAAGTATTTTATAACTATAAAACAATGGCTGTGATATTATGGATGGGGAAATCGGAGGCAGGGGAAAAAAGGAAATCCGCGTTGCAATAGCGGGAGTCGGAAACTGCGCAAGTTCGCTTCTGCAGGGCGTGCACTATTACAGGAAGGTAACCGCCGGCGATGCCCCTGTGCCGGGGCTTATGCACAACAGTTTCGGCGGATACCTCATAAGCGACATTAAATTTGTTGCGGCATTTGATGTTGACAAGCGCAAGGTCGGGAAAGACCTTAGTGTGGCAATTTTTGAGAAGCCGAACTGCACAAAAGTTTTTGATAATGCTGTTCCTGAACAGGGTGTGCAGGTGCAGAAGGGGCCTGTGCTTGACGGCATTGCGGAGCACATGCATGATTACCCCGCGGACCGCACATTTGTTATTGACAGCGGGCAGAAGCCTGTTGATGTTGCGCAGGAACTTAAAAAATCGCGCGCCGAGGTGCTTATATCATATCTCCCCGTGGGGAGTGAGGATGCCGTAAGGCATTACGCAAATGCCGCGCTTGAGGCGGGCTGTGCATTCATAAACTGCGTGCCTGTTTTTATTGCATCCGATGCGGAATGGGCAGAAAAGTTCCGCGAGAAAGGACTGCCGATTATCGGGGACGACATAAAAAGCCAGCTGGGCGCAACCATAACCCACCGCGTCCTGACAAAGCTTTTCGCTGACCGCGGGGTTAAGCTTGAACGCACATATCAGCTAAACACCGGCGGCAACACCGACTTCCTGAATATGAAGGAGCACGCGCGCCTGAAAAGCAAAAAAATAAGCAAAACAAGTGCCGTGCAGTCGCAGATGCCGAAGGAGCTTTCCGCCGAAAATATCCATATAGGCCCCTCGGATTATGTCCCGTGGCAGAATGACAATAAGGTGTGCTTCATCCGCATGGAGGGGCGCAAATTTGGAGACGTCCCCCTTGACCTTGAACTAAGGCTTTCTGTGGAGGACTCCCCCAATTCAGGAGGGGTTGTGATTGACGCAATACGCGCGGCAAAACTTGCGCTTGAACGCGGCACAGGCGGCGCACTTACAGCAACTTCCGCGTACTTCATGAAGCACCCTCCCCAGCAGTTCCCCGACACAGTTGCGCGCGGTATGGTTGAGGACTTTATAAAGGGCGAAAGGGAACGCTGACTTTTTTGCGCAAAGTTTATATATGACAATTGACATTAAATAAACTGATAATATGGCATCTGTTGGTTCATCAGCAAATTCCAATGCAGTACTTGTTGTTGTCGCGCTAATTGTAGTGGCAGCGCTTGTGCTGATAGTGCCGCCAATGTTTCAGGCGCCCGATGGCGGGAATGGACTTGCCGTTCCTGCAAAAGGCGCGTCGGTTACGCGTTCACTCTCAAAAACATCCCTTTCCGAGGGCGAAACCCTTAAAGTGACGCTCTCCGTGAATCCAGGGGGCGCAACATACTATGCCTTTGACGAAATCCTCCCTAAGGGCTGGCTTCCCGTCAACGCCACTGAAAGCGGGCTGCTTTCTACGGAAGATAAGGGGCATGTGAAGGTCGCCGCAATTCAGGGCGCCGAAAGCACAGTGTTCACATACGATGTTGTTGTCTCGGGAAAGGGCACGCACTCCTTTTCAGGCGCATATATGTTTGAGGGCATGGCGGGCGAAGTGGCAATTGCGGGTTCATCCGCAGTGACCGTGGAATAGGCTGATTTTTGCCCTTGGCTTTACGCCCGTGTGCCCAAACTAAGTTTTATATATTAGTTAGTAGTTACTTCATAGGCGTGTGTTAATGCAGAATAAAAAAATGTTTTTTGTTGCGGCAGTTTTCATAGTTGCCGCCCTTATTGCCGCATATTACGGTGCCAGCACCGTTGGCTTCTTTTTCCTTTATTTCGCGGGAAATGACAGCGTAACCCGCGGAATCTCCCCACAAACCGCGGAGCCCGGCGATATAATTACAATAAGCCTTGTTGTTGATGTGGACCAGGCGGACTACTATGCATTTGAAGACAACCTCCCTGCGGGCTGGACAGTCATTGACAGCGGAGGCATGTTCTCCGATGAGGAAGGCAAGATTAAATGGCTTGTCTATCAGGGTGCGCAGGATGAAACAAAACAGTACACAACACAGGTTCCGCAGGGGGCATCAGGCACCTACACTTTTTCAGGCACATATATTTTCGAGGGGGGAAGTGAAACCACAATACAGGGTCAGTCAACAGTTACAGTAGGGGGCGGCCCTCCGCCCCCTCCCGTGATAACCAACCTCCTGGCGACTGTTGACAACGCAACAAGCTCAGCAACAATAACCTGGTCTACCCTTGGCGCCCCTTCGGACTCAAAGGTTGAATACGGTCTTACTCAGGAATACGGCACGGAGAAATACAGCAGCACCGAGGTTACGGAGCACACAGTTGTTCTTGACTCGCTCCAATTAGGAGTGACATATTATTACAAGGCAACAAGTGCAAATGCCGTAGGCAGTGATTCCGAGACAGGGACATTTGACACAACAGCTCCTGCATGTGGCAATGGTCCGATAGGAAGCACATGCGACTGCGACGGTACAACATATACTTCCGGCGAGGGCTACTGCTGCTCCGACACATGGTATGATGGTGTTGAATGCTCCGGTGATGAGGATTGTGCGGAAGATGAAACCTGCAGCAATGCCGGAGAATGCGATGCGGAGTGTGTTGCCGGCGGCTGTGCAGGAGGGGAGATAATGTGCGACGGTGAGTGCGACCTGCCCGCATGTTCATCTAACGATGACTGTTTATCTGGGCAGAATTGCAATAATGAGGGGACCTGCAGTGCCACATGCGTAACTCCGCCCCCGCCTTCGCCTCCCGATGACGGGGACAGCGGGGGCAGTGGAGGAAGCAGCGGCGGAGGCGGTGGAGGCGGAGGCTCATCCACATGTTACGGTGTTGATGGAGACGGGGATGGAGTGTGTGCCTGTCCCGGGCCCGCAGATAATGGTGAGGCGGAGAAGCCCACTGTGACGCTTTTGCAGGAGCTTGAGGAAGCTGCCAGGCTCAAAAAGGCACTGCCCTATGACGGCTACCTGATAAACGGCGACATGGCAACGGTTTACTACAAATCAGGCGTGACCTGCGACTGCAACCCTATGCTTAAGTTTGTGAACAAATGCAAGACAGGCACGGAATGCCGTGCGGGGGTATGTGTTGTTACAGGCTCGGCCGATCCCGGAGGGGACCTTGTTGATGTCTATGGCACAGGGATGGGCAGGGTTTTGGTTTTCTCCGATATAATTAAGAGAAACCCCACGGAGGCGGAGGTGGATGAAATAATGTCAAGCAGTTACGGAAAAGCGGACATTTCGCTCTCCCAAACTTTCAATCATGTTTTTGAAATTACGAGGAAGATTGAAATATACAGGACCTCAAGCGGCAGTTACACCTCGCAGGTAACAATATCCGCAATGAACACGGGCAACGGCTCGGGGAACGGAAAAGCCACAAAGTTTGCTAACGCAATTTTCGTTGAGTTTGTGCCAAAGGAAATAGCGGGCAGTGTTTCCGGGATATACAGCGACTCCTTGTATAATATTATAGTTGATGACCCGCTGATTGAACTCCCGCTCGGCGATTTGGATGTGGGGGATCAGTCGAGCGTTTCATATTCGGTTGATAAGGACATAAGGGACAGCTATTCACAGTTCACCCCGCCGATTGTTGCGGGTTTCAGCGAAGTTGAATCCACAGTATGTCTGGGCATAATCTGCGATGACGGCAATCCCTGCACAGAGGATCTGTGTGTTGCGGGAAAGGGCTGTGAACACAGTGCAATTCCGGACGGCGAGGTATGTGGGGAGGGGCTTGAATGCAGTGCCGGCATCTGCGGCGAGGCAGAGGAAGGCTTTGGCATAACGCTTGATCCTGCCCTGCTTATTGGAGCGGGCGCAGTTGCCCTGCTTCTGCTTGGCGTTGTTGCATTTTTGCTTGTGCGCGGAAAGGATGAGGGCAAGCCCCTGGGCAAGCCCGCGGGCAAGCCAACAGGTAACGTATTAGGAAAACGGCAATCGGTAAAAACAGCCCCTAAATCAGGCGGGGTGCAGGTAATTGAGGAAAAGTATAGCTCGCCCCCAAGTTCCGAATAAAAGGATTTCCCACAGTAATGTGATTTGGAGATTTCTATGCTCTACGGTCAACGGGAAAGGTTTGAAAAATATTCAATAAAGGTCGGCCTTCTTTTCTCACGCGCGGGAATTTCCCCCAATGCGTGGACCTTAATGAGTCTCATCCCCGCATTTATTGCATTTTACTTCCTCCTTTCCTCGCCCTCTCAAAATTTCATCCTTGCTGCACTCTTCCTCCTTATTGCCGGCTTCCTTGACCTTGTTGACGGGAGCGTTGCGCGCGTTACGGGAAGGGTGACAAAATTTGGTGCGTACCTTGATACAATTGTAGACCGCATAATAGAGGCAACACTTGCCTTCGGCCTGCTTCTTGCGGCGCTTCCGGAATTTATGCTTCCTGCATATGCGTGGATTTTCCTTTATTTTTGCGGCTCAACGCTCACAACGTACGCAAAGAGCGCAGCCAAGGAGAAGGGGCTTGTTGAAAGGGAATTAAGGGGGGGAATTCTTGAGCGCGCGGAAAGGCTGGTGCTTCTTTTCACGGGGATTTTGCTTGCCGCATTCAATCCTTTGTGGCTTGTTTATGTCCTTGTCCTGCTTGCGATTTTCACAAACATAACCGCCCTTCAGCGCATTTATTCGGCCTCAAAGGCAAAGGGGGCTGCCTGAAATGGCGCAGGATTATGCCGCGCTCGGCCTTAAGGCAGGGCTGGAAGTGCACCAGCAGTTAAATACGGGAAAGCTTTTCTGCAGGTGTGCCTCGCGCCTTCGCGAGGACAGTGCGGACATCAAATTCTCGCGCAGGCTTAATGTTGTTGCCTCCGAAATGGGGGAATACGATCGCGCCGCGGTTGAGGCCGCGGGCAGGAATTCCTCGCACATTTATGAGGCATATTCGGACACAACATGCCTTGTTGAGGCGGATGAGGAGCCGCCCGCACATGCCGACAGTGATGCGCTGAAAACCGTTCTTGAAATCGCGCTCCTTGCGGGCTCTGAAATTTTTCCATCCATTTTTACCATGCGCAAACTGATAGTTGACGGCTCCACAACTTCCTCCTTCCAGCGCACAATGCTTGTTGCATGCGGCGGCGGAATTAAGGTCGGCAATAAAACTATTGGCATTGAAAGCATTGCCCTTGAGGAGGACGCCGCCAAAATAATCTCCCGTGATTCGGGAACCGCAACATACCGCCTTGACAGGCTTGGCATACCTCTTATTGAACTTGCAACCGCGCCGCAATTACACTCCCCCGAGGAGGTTAAGGCAGCGGCACTTGCAATAGGTTCGCTATTCCGCAGTACAGGCAGGGCAAAGCGCGGATTGGGGAGCATAAGGCAGGACGTGAATATTTCAATTTCAAACGGCGCGCGCGTTGAGATAAAGGGTGTGCAGGACCTTGCCCTTATGGAGGAGTATGTGAGGCGCGAGGTGCAGAGGCAGCAGGCGTTGCTTGAACTGCGGGATGAACTCAAAACCCGCGGAATTTCAAGGAATGATTTTGCATCCAAACACTCCGACATAACAAAAATTTTCACCCCGACAAAATGCGGATTTATTAAGGGGGCAATTGCAAGGAAAGATTCCGTTATTGGCGTAAGGCTTAAGGGAATGGCAGGCATACTCGGGAAGGAGCTTGTGCCCGATTACAGGTTTGGCACCGAGGCCGCGGGCAGGGCAAAGGCAGCATCGGGTCTCGGCGGTATTGTTCATTCGGATGAACTGCCGGGCAACGGCATTTCCGCTGAGGAGAAAGCCGCAGCTGCAAAGGCGCTTTCCTGCGGTGCGGATGACGCATTTGCATTTGCATGCGGCAAGCGCGAAAAGTGCGAACGCGCAGTTTCCGCTGTTTTGGAACGCTGTGCCGAGGCGCTGGAAGGCGTGCCTGCGGAAACAAGGAACGCGCTTGCAAACGGAAACACGGAATACCTCCGCCCGCTTGCGGGCTCCGCGCGCATGTATCCCGAAACAGACCTTGCGCCGATTTCAATTGATGAAAAGGGGCTTGCGGAACTTAAAAAAACACTGCCGTGGGATGCGGAAAAAAGGAAGAAATATTATGTGGAAACACTGCACCTTAACGAAAGGCTTGCCGAAAAAATGAAGCTCAGCAATTATGCGCGCATGTTTATGCGCCTTGTAAAAGCGGGGCACGATGCAAAGCAAACCGCAGTGCTTATGCTTGAGGGAATGCCGCGCCTGCGCAGGGAGGGCATTGATATTGATTCAATTTCCGAGGAGATGTTTTCCGAACTGCTTTCCGCTGTGAAGAAAGGCGTTGTGGGAAAGGATGTTGTTTTTGATGTTCTTCGTGCGTGGGGGAAACAGAATGAAAAGCCCCTTGCGGAGATTATTTCAGGAATGGGTTATGGGAAGCCCGCTGCAGGGCATGATGATGCGCGCGCGGTT
>JBDRDO010000071.1:0-11799 GCA_043820655.1 Candidatus Iainarchaeum sp.
AATCGCAATAAGCGAAAGTGTAACAAGCGTTTCCCAGACAACCTTCGCCCAGTTCACGGGCGCGGTTTGCATGCCTTCATTTTCCATGCCAAAATAATGCGCAAGCCCCTTATTTAAGGTTTTGTTTAATTTCAGAGGGGCTGTCAAGACAGCCCCACACAAAAAAGATATTTTTACTGCATTTTCTGATGCAGATTGAACTGAATTATTTCTTCTTCGCTTTCTTCTTCTTCGCCATTTGTATAACCTCCTTCTTGTCAAGGCAGAATCAGGCGTTTGCTAGAATCAGTACAACTGCCACAGCAAAAAGCTGCCACACCTTCGCACTATATAACGCCTAACTGTTATTTAATGGTTTGTTTTTTTCCGCAAAAAAAAAATCTACTTCCCCTTCCGCAGGTGTGAAAAGATTTGCAGGTAATCCGCAAAGCCCTTCCTTTTCTTGTGCACTATCACGCCTTCGCTCACGGACCTCACATCCTCTATGGAATAGAACGCCTCCGGATTGTATGACTCTATTATGTGCACAATGCGCCTCACCTTCTTCCTGCCCGTAACCGTAAATATAAACTTCACGCGCCCCTTAAGCCCCTCGGCATTCACGCTTGTGACCCTGAACCCCTCTTCGTTCAGGTGTGCAATCATTTCAGGCACCCTTCTCCTCGCCACAATCTGCACCACCACTTTCCCAAGCGAAAGCTTCTCCTCAAGCAGTATTCCTATGAATGTTCCTGCGGAAAACCCAAGCGCGTATGCGATATAAGTTATCGGGTTTGTAAGGTTATTCATTATCTGCCCTATCGCAAGCAGCCATATCATAATTTCAAAAAATCCGATTATCGGCGCAAGATATTTTATTCCGCGCGCGATAAATATCATGCGAACCGTGCCAAGCGAGACATCCAAAATTCTTGCTATGAAAATAAGGATCGGCAGCACGACATATGCGAAAATATCCGGGGAAATAAAATCAACCGGCACCATTCAGTAGTGTGGTGCCGTAAATCCTTTTTAAACCCGCTGTTCACGCGCCGATTATTTTATTCAGATCGACATTTCTTATGCCGATCTCAAGTACTTCCGCCGCCTTTCCCCCGACAAGCTGTCCCGCCCTCGGCGTGAAGCCCCTGCCGCAGACAGACACGCGGACATTAAGGTCAAGGCTGCCGCGCCTCTTCTGGACCTTTCCGCTTATTGCGTTAAGGTCGCACTCCCCCGCGAACTTTGTCCTGCTCATTCCGCCTTTCGGCTCGCTTGAAACAAGCTCAACATCGCGTATTTTTCCGCAGCCGCTGACAAAAAGCCCGTACTCTATGCCGTTGCCCTCAACAGCCTTCCTGATTTCTTCCAGCACATCCGCGCCGTTTTTCATTTTCAATACAATTGTCCTCTCACCCAAATTCTCACCCCTTAAAATTTAAGGGGGCTAAAAAAAGCCCCCAAAATCAAAACAAACGAAACTTTACTTCTTTACTATTTTCTTTGCATTGCTGTTCTTACTGGTCTTAGCCATTTGCTAACCCTCCTTAGTCCCATGGTAGAATCAGGCGTTTGCTAGAATCAAAAATCTGCCACAGCAAAAAGCTGCCACACCTATAATTACAATGCCCCTCAACTAATATTTAAGCATATCTTTTATTTGCCAAGTTTTTCCTGCCTGCCAGGGGGATCCTGCTTATTCGGCTTCATGTCCTTCTTGTAGACAATCGTCCTGTAGGGATACGGAATTTCAACCCCTTCCTTATCAAACCTTTTCTTTATCGCCTCAAGAAGTTCAAAGTCCGTATTTATTGAAGTCGGCCTGTCCTTTGCCCAGTAAAGCAGCCTCAGGGTCTGTGAAAAGTCCCCAAGCGAAATAAGCCTGACCCTCACAACCTCATCCTTGCCTATGTATTCGTTGCCCTTCCTGACATCCTTCAGTACCCCCGGGTGCTTATTTGCCTCCTCAGTCATTATCTTTCTCGCAAGGTCTATGTCCGAATCGTAACTAATCCCTATCTCCGGCTTGCTCAGTATCTTCGGGTCCATTATTGAATAGTTAAGTATCGCCTGCTCGCTTATTTTTGAGTTCGGTATTATAAGGCGGATGTTCTGCCATGTGTTTATTACAGTATGCCTCAGCGTTATGTCCTCAACCTCCCCGTACTCCTCGTTTATCTTCAGCTTGTCCCCGACCCTAAACGGCTTGTATATCCCTATGAAAATCCCTGCAATAATATTTGAAAACGTCTGCTGTGCCGCAAGTCCGAGAACAACAGCAAGCACGCCCGCGGACGCAAGCAGCGAAACCCCTATTGAGGAAAACCCGGGAACCATTGTTGCGGCAATTACAATTCCAAAAACATAAATAAGCAGGGTTATAAGCCTCCTTACGATAAGGAACCTTGTCTCATCAACCTTCAGGTTCCTTGACATCTGCCTGAAAGGCCCAAGGATTATCATGTCAAATATTTTTGCCAGAATGACAGTTGCGGCAAGTATTATCGAAATATCCACTAAAAGCCCCAGCTGGCCGTTCCCCAGCTCAATAAGTCCCGAAAGCCCAAGAATTTCAAGCGCCATTTTCCCACCGCCATAATAATGCCTGAAGCCCTTAATAAAACCCGCGGTGCGCATTTCCCCCCGCGATTAAATATGTATATAAAGACTAAAACCCATTAATATGCCATGCAGATTAGGCCGCACAGCTCCCGAAAAAAGGCAGGCACCTCTCCCGGAACCGTTGTTTATGTCGGAAGGAAAAAAACCGGCACGGTAAAAATGAAACTTATTGATTACAAGGGCGGCTCTTTCACGGAAAAGGAAATAATAAGCGCAAAGGAGTGCGCGGAATTTGCATCAAAGCCCACGGTGACATGGCTTGATGTAACCGGCGTGCACGACACAGAAGCGCTTTCGGAAATCGGCAAGATCTTTAACACCCATCATTTGATTCTTGAGGATGTCGCAAACACAACCCAGCGCCCCAAGATGGAGGATTATGAAAAACAGCTTTTCATTGTGCTTAAGATGATTCAGTCCAGTGAGAAGGGCAGGCTTTCAATAGAGCAGGTAAGCATTGTGCTGGGCCCCAATTATGTGCTCTCTTTCCAGGAGCGCGAGGGTGATGTTTTCGAGCCTGTACGGGAGAGGCTGAGGAAAGGAAAGGGCAGGATGCGCAACCGCGGTGCCGACTACCTTGCATATACAATTATGGACGCCGTGATTGACAATTACTTCATAATCCTTGAGGCAGTGGGGGAGAAAATCGAAACCCTTGAGGAGGAGGTAATGCGCAGCCCGAGCCAGAAAACCCTGCATCAAATCCACGGGCTGAGGCGCGACCTGATATTCCTGCGCAAATCCATCTGGCCCCTGCGTGAGGTAATAAGCAGGATGCAGCGCGACGAATCAAGCCTGATAAAAGGCGAGACAGGCGTGTACCTCCGCGACCTCTACGACCACACAATTCAGGTAATAGACAATGTCGAAAGCTACAGGGACATGGTTTCCGGAATGCTTGATGTTTATCTTTCCAGCATAAGCAACAGGATGAATGAGGTTATGAAGGTGCTGACAATAATCGCGACAATTTTCATCCCGCTTACATTCCTTGCGGGCGTTTACGGAATGAATTTTGAATTCATGCCGGAACTTAAAATATGGTGGGCTTACCCCGCTGTATGGGCTGTTATGCTTTCGGTTGCGGTTTTGATGTTCTTCTATTTCAGGAAAAAGGCATGGCTTTAGGTGCGCCCCGCTTACGCAGGATGCCGGGCATGCAATTTTCATAACCGAAATTTTGCATCCCGTTTATTTATATTTTTATTCGGAAAGAATAGTATCATGAACATAATCCTCCGCGCTTTCCTGAAACTGAGGAACAGCCTCTTTGGAACAGGTCTTGGGAAAATACCCGGTCTTGCGTGGCTTTCTGAAAAAACATACAAAACTCTTGCGCCCGAAAAGCTGACATTAATAGTCCATCACGGCGTAAAGATATTTGTGAACCCGCGGGAAGAGGGTCTCGGTGCCTCGCTCTTCGGCATCGGAACCTTTGAGGAGTATGAAACAGCGCTGTTTGAGAGTTTGCTGAAGCCGGGGATGACTGTTGCGGATATCGGCGCAAACCTCGGGTACTATTCACTGCTTGCCTCAGGCAGGGTCGGGCGGAAAGGCAGAGTATATTCCTTTGAGCCCGAGCCAAAGAACCGCGGAATCCTGCTGAAGAACATAAAGGAGAATAACTTCACAAACATAATCCCCATAAATATGGCCCTCTCAAACCGAAAGGGCAAATTGAAACTCTACACTGATAAAAGCAATGAAGGCAGGAACTCCTTGTCCGAAACAAACGTAATTGACAAAAAGGGCTTTGTTAATGTACAGGCAACAACCCTTGACAGTTATTTTTTGGAAAATGCCGGGAGTTTGAAGGTCGATTTCATAAAGATAGATGTTGAGGGTGCTGAGGGGCTTGTTTTTGAGGGCGCCGAGAAAATATTGAAAAAAAATAACCTGAAAATCCTCATGGAGTTTTGCCCGTATTTCCTCGGGAATCTCGGGACAGACCCCCTGCAAATGCTTGAAAAGATGCGCGGTTTCGGGTTCAAACTAAAATACATTGATGCTGAAAATAAAAAACTCACGTTAATGCCCGCAGGCAAAATAATTGAAATATGTGGGGGCATGCTTGAAGGCAAAGGTGCCGTAAATCTCCTCCTTGAAAAATAGCCGGGCACACAAAACCATTTAAAGCAGTTTGAGCACGAATTATTGCATTGCACGCACAGTAATCACGTGTGCCAACTGCACGGGTACCGAAGCGGCCGAACGGACCGGACTCAAGATCCGGTGGCTTAGTGCCTTCGCAGGTTCGAATCCTGCCCCGTGCAATTACCCCTACAAAAAACATACCTTTATATATTTGTAGGTCTAAATATTATTCATGGCATACCTTAAGGAAAAGACAATAAGCGGCAAAAAGTACCTCTACTTGACCAAATCCATCAGGCTGCCGGACGGCAGCGTTAAAACCTTGCAGAAGCTTGTGAAGGGCGCAAAGGGAAAAGCAAGCATTAAGGCGCTTGAGACGAAATATGCGGACTTTTTCGCGGGAAAGGAGAAGGATGCTTACGTTGAATTCGCGTTTGGGAAATACAAGACAGATTCGGTTTTCACCAGGGCGGAAATCAAAAAAATCGAGGAAATAAAGGTTGACTACAGGCGCATCCTGAAAAGATTCGGCAGGGAGCAGCACAAGGATGTCTTCGACAGGTTTATCGCGAACTTCACGTACGAATCGAACGCAATAGAGGGCAACAGCCTCACTTTGAAAGATGTGGCAATCGTAATGTTCGAGAAAAGGACTGTTGAGGGCAAGGAGCTAAGGGAGATATACGAAACAAGGAACAGCCGTGAGGTAATGGAACGGCTGCTGAAGAATAAGTTCGGCCTTGAGGAGAGGGACATAATAAGCATGCATAGGATACTGATGAAAAATATCGACACAAGGGAGGGCTACAAGAGGCTCCCAAATTTCATCCTCGGCAGCAGGGTCAAGCTTGCCCGCCCCGAGGAGGTGCCGCGCGAGATGAAGGGGCTTATCGGATGGCATGAAAAAAGCGCGGAGAAAATTCACCCTTTGCAGCTTTCCGCCCTTTTCCACGGCAAATTTGAAAGGATTCACCCCTTCGAGGACGGCAACGGAAGGGTCGGCAGGTTCCTTTCTAACATAATCCTCATGCAGAACGGATACCCGCCGCTGATAATAAGGAAAAGCCAGCGCGATTCGTACATCAAATGCCTCGAGGATTTCCACAGGGGCTACACAACAAACCTCGAGCGCTTTTTCCTCGAGAAATACAAGAAAACCTACAGGAATTTCTTTGCGGTTTACTTGAAGTATATCGGTTCCAATAAGGAGGGGGCTGCGAAAAAGTAAGGCGTGGTCCCCCGCACCACACAATCCTGGGGCGCGTGCCTTTGCATGTTGAGCAGACTAATTTTCTCAGGGGGATGGCGGTTGGAAATCATTAAATATTAGACCGCAGAATAGTTTGTATGGGTTTAAGAAAGAAACCGGGGCCATTCAGGGGCGGAACAGCCGGGAAGGTTATCCAGACCATTGATGCTGGGAGCGGGTTCGGGGAGTGGGTTGAAAAGCAGGCCAAGGCGCACCCCGACAGAAAATATGCTGCGGTGGACATTGCCTATAGAGGGAAGGGTTTCGACCACGTCAGCCCCAAGGATTATGAGAAACACGCGCGCCCGGATTCTCCCAAAATCGGCAAAGAATTTGTGGAAAACGAGGGATATTCCCTCAAGCCGGAATATTTTATAAAAAGAGGGAAGGAGCTTGCCAATCAGGGAATTGTTGTAGGGGCGAGCCATATTCCGGCATTCCTGAGATGGATGAAAAAAACCGGCTGGAGGGCAAGGCACATAAATGTGGATGCGCCAAATGTGTGGATTAGCCCCAAGCCGCGATACTCTTATTACAGGTCTTTATTCAAGGAGGCGCCAAACATTCTGTTGCCGAATGGAAAAATTTTCATTATGACCGAAAAAGAGGATCTTGTGGAAAGTGCCCTAAAACTTGCCCAAGAATACGGGCTGAAAGCAAGGGCGCAAAAAGTTATTCTGCCGGAGGGCGCAAAAAGAACATACTATCTGAGAACAACAGCAGACCCAAAATACAGGGTTGTTATAACATACGGGCTGAAGAAAGCGATGCCTGAGAAGGAAAAAAGGAAAAAATGGACTCAGAATATATAAGGGGATTTCCGTACCGGAAACCCGCCCCGGCAACTTTTAATAACCAAAACGCGCATATAGGGTTGGCGCACAGTGATTTGAAACCAAAAAAACCTTTTCTTACAAAGAAAAGGTTTGCGAAAAGAAGTTTTTTGCTTCGCAAAAAAGTTCGCCTGCGGGCGAACGTGCCTTTGCGGCGCGCGGATGAAGCGCCGTGTCAGTGCTTCCCCGCGGCAACCCTGAAAGGCTTGCCCCTTATTTTTTTGAGCCTTTTTTCCCCCAGCAGTTTGGCGATTTTGTTCCTTATCGCCGCCTCGGGGAATTTTATTTTCGCGGCAATCTCCGCAACGCTTACGGGTCTTTTTGCGAGGAAGAGGATGCCTTTCTCAAGGCATAGGCCCGCAATCTTCCCTGAAATCGGTATTTTTACCCCGAGCCTTTTTTCCAGTGTTTCAAAATGTTCCAGAACAACAAGTTCGCAGAGCGCCTTAAGGCCGCTTTCCTGTGCGGCAATCTCGGAATATATCACTTTCCAGTCGAGCCCCGACTTCCGCAGTATGTTTTCGCAGTCTATTATGTCGGAATCCCTCGATGAAATGCTTTTAAGGAGGAACAGGTCCTCAAGGGACACAAGGTAAAGTTCCAGCCTGCCTTCCCTTATCCTCCTGCTCCTCTTAACCATTCTTCCGCTGAACTCCAGTGCGTTGCATACCTTTCCCGCGAACAGGTCCACCCTCGGGCTGTTTTCCCTTTCAAGCATTGCCGAAGTGCCGAGCCTTTCATACTGGACATCGCGCCTCATGAATTCCGAAAATCCGATGCTTTTGAATGCCGCGGAAAGTTTCGCCGCATCTCCGCGTGAAAGGACAACAATATCTATGTCCTTTGTTGAAGTTTTTGCGCCGTGCTCTATAAGCGCGTTCCCGCCTATTGAAAAAACCCTTATTTTCCCGCGCAACTTTTCTTCGGCCTCGCTGAAGAGCGCTTCAATTTCCCGCTCCGCAACCCTTCTCTTTGTTTTTATTCCGTAAACTGCGGCCTTCTCGAGGAATTCATTCCTCGGCAGGAACATCGGCTTTTCCTTTACCGGCTGTTCCTCGAGGAAAGAAACAATGTCAATCCAAAGCGGCATTATCCCGAACTTTTCGCACTCCTTCTCCAGTTCAAGGGCATTCATCCTGTGCCTGTTCTGCATGTAGAAAAGGATGCACAGTGCAAGGTCGTTTGCATTCTGCGAAAATTTTATTGCATGCGCCAGGATTTCTTCAATATTGAGTTCCCTTTCCGGCCGGAAAACGAACTCATATGCGGGCCTTATGCTTAAGCCGAATTCGCCAAACCTTGAGAAGCCCGTAAGCGTGCCCTCGAACGGAAAGCCCCGGGGCAGTTTAAGCAGTTTTTCCCCTGCGCGGCTCCAGTAGGCGCCGCCGCTGTCCCTCTCCCTTACCGCTTCCAGGAAGCCAACAAGCGGCGCGTTCCTGCGCGAGACAGCGAACTTCTTTCCTTCCTTCCCGAGGAACTGCATTACGCCGTTCATAAGCCTCCTTGCCTGCGCAATAGATTTCCCTGTTTCGCGTGCAATCTCTGCCGTTGTTTTCGGCTCCAGCAGCAGCACGAGCAGCCTTACGTTTTCCCCCGACAGCAGTTCTATTTCGAACCCCTCAAAAAAAAGCCTTCTGAACGCGTCCGCAGCCCTGCCTTCCGAAAGCTCCAGCTTGCCGCCCGCTAACCCTGCAACGCCGAACTCCCGCAGTTCGTCCGCGGTTTTGTAAAAGGAATAGCTTGAGGCAGCCCCTTCCTTAGCCATTTCACCCACGGAAACCCGCCCCTTCCGGAGCAGTGCCCCGATTATTTCCTTTTTCATAATTAATTATCATATTTAAGAAAATGTTTATAAATGTTTTCTGAAAAATGATACTAAATTGTCCCGGTGAAAAAGGGCAGGGCAACGAACTTTACGGCGGGGGTTTGCCCCGTGCAAAAACTTTTATGAGCGCGGAGTTTCGTTTTGCACTCAACTCCGCTTCCCAAAAGTTTGCAAAATTTCACTGCAAAACTTCATTGTTCGCGCCTTGCGCGAACGCGCGCTTTTGCGGCGCGCAGATGCGCTAGCCCAATATCTTCTCCAGTTCCTCTTCCGCGCGCATAAGGCTGAATATGCCGCGTGCTTTCCAGTTATCCTGTGCGGCTTCCTTAAGCATCTTCTCGTGCCTTTTAATGTTCCCCTTGAGCAGCGCGAGCATTTCCGCCTTTTCCGAATCCGAAATGCGGGGCAGTGAATAGCAAGTTTCCGAAAACAGCCCGCCCTTGGGATTTGTGGTGTCTATTATTGCGGGGTTCACAAGCGTCTGCCCCCCTGATGCGAGCACCTTTTCTATGAATTCGATGTTCTGTTTCAGCGTTCCGGCGGTCGAGACCGCGCTTGTGAGTATGAAAAACCCCACGAATTTAAGGCCGGCAAGACGCGGCAGAAGCGCGAGGTACTGCGAAACAGCGGTGCCCTTCCCCACATAATCCAGCTCGCTTTGGTTTCCGTATTCAAACCCTATCTGCGCAATCCCGGGCATTTCGGATTCTTTCATCGCCTTAATCCACTCCGCACTTAGCATGTCCGCCCTTGTCTGGAATATGAATTCGTGCACGTTAAGCCCGTTCTTTTTGAATTCGGATATAAGGGCGCTCCAGAGCGCGAAGTTAGTGGCCTCTGCGTTGAATTCAACAGCCAGTGTCCTGCCCTTCAGCACGTGGCCTATGCATCCAATCTCGCGGAAAAGCCTCGCCCTCTCCCTCGAAACCCTTTGTGCCAGCCCGTCGCACGGGACATTGCCCGCGATGTCGCAGAACCTGCAGCCCTTCCCCGCAAGATGCGCCGGGCATGTGTGTGAAATGTAGAGCGGCACGTGCACGCTTTCCGCCTCCTTTTCCAGCGCGGCAATTGCCTCGCGCCTCTCCAAATCAGGCAGGCCTGCGTAGCCCTTCACAACACCCTGCTTGTGTTTCGGGTATGTATATCTCTCCCAATCCAGCCCGAATTTTGAAATTTCATAATCCACCGGCACTGCCCCGGCGGTTTCCCTTTTCCCGCCTTGGGCATTTGCGCCCCTTATCTCGGCAAGCAGCTTCGAATACGCCTCACCCCCTACGCCCGTTATGCACTTTACGCCGCGCATTTTAGGGCCGCAATCCTTAAGCGTGGGCTGCCATCCCCCGAGCAATATTTTTGCTTTCGGCGCCTCCCTTTGCAGGAATTCCACTATGCGCTTAACCTGCATCTCCATCCCCGCCTGGAATGTTATCCCTGCGAGGCCCGCCTGTTTTGCCGCGGGAAGCAGCGCGGAAAAGAATAAATCCCAATCGGCAAAAGTTGCGGCATCTATAATCCTTGCCTTAACCCTGTTCGCGTGCAGGAAGCTCGCGAGTGAAAGCAGCCCCAAAGGGGGCGCGTCCGCGGTAAAATCTCGTGCCTCAAAAAAGGGGGGCGTTGGGTTAATCAGTACGATGTCCGCTGTTTTGGCCATTTTAATCAGGTCCGCTGTTGCCCTTGGTGCGGGCAGTTCGGGGGCAAAGCCCGCCGCCGAGAGCGGGCTTACGCCCCTGTCTGTGTTATGGATGTGCAGGCCGCCTTTACGCCGGTAAGCACCGGCGCCTTAACAGCGGTCTTGAACGCATATTTGTTTCCTGTGTGCATGGCATCACCATTTATATTAGCCCTGCATGATGTTTTTTAACTTTTTTAACTTTTTTTGTTAAATACTAATCTATTTTAATACTTTTCCATTATTATTTCAGAATATGGCTATCGCAGACGAAACCGACAGGAAAATACTATATTGCCTTGACCTCGACAGCAGGGAGAGCGTCAGGAGCATTGCCAAGAAAGCCGGGCTGCGCGCCAATATAGTTGACTACCGTCTCAAAAGGCTGCTCGAGGACGGCATTGTGACAAGGATGTTCGCGGAGATAAACATTGCGCGCATAGGGCACATCGCATTCAAGATTTACATGCAGTTCCAGAACCTGGCCCCCGAGCTGGAAAAGGACTTTTTTGCGTATATGGAAAATCATCCCAACAGCCTGTGGGGTGTGAGGTGTACCGGCCGCTATGACGCAATTGCGGGCTTCATCGCGCCGGATGTGGAGGGGGTTGAGGAGATAAAGAACGGCTTCCTGAAGGAGTTCGGCAAGAACATTCTGCTGAAACAGATTGCCGTCAACACCGGCTATTACATCTTCAACAGGAAATACCTCTCCGGTGATTTCAGGCAGGGGCACATATACAACTTCTTCAGCAGGGGCCGCGCGGTTAGGCTGGATGCGAAGGACGTGAAGATAGTGCGGCTTCTCCTTGAAAACTCGCGCCTTAAGGCGGTTGAAATCGCAAAGAAAGTCTCGCTCTCAAGCAACCAGGTGCTTGTGAGGATAAGGCGCCTCGAGGAGCAGGGCTTCATAGTTTCTTACAAAATCGACCTTAACCTGAAAAAGCTTGGCAGGCAGTTCCACAAGGTGCTTGTCTACCTCCAGAACTACGGCGCGGAGGACAAGAGAAGGCTTCTCGATTATTGCACCGGCCTTGCGGACGTCACCGCATTGAGCGACACAATCGCGCCCTGGGACATCGAGCTTGAGATGGAAACCGAAAGCACCTCGCAGATGATGGAGATAATGGACGACATAAGGACGAAGTTTCCGCTTGTCATGAAAAGCTACGAGACGATGATAATCACAAAAGAAACCGGCAGGAACTACAAGCTTCCGAAAGAATTGCCGTTCCCCGCCAGGGGCGGCTAAGCGCGGGTGCGTTTCATTCCCGCTCACTCTTTATAATAATCCTTCAGCCCCGCTAATCCCTCCCCATCCAAAAACTCCGCAAGCCCCCGCTCGCTTTCAAACTTCCTTTCCGCAAGAATCTCGTTTTCCGTTTTCCCGCCAAGCATAAACACATGCCTTTCCGCAACAAGCCTTCCCAAAACGCGGTTAAGCCTTTCAATAATCCTAAGCCTTTCCCGCAGCGCATCAATTTGCTCCGCGAAATACTCTTTAGCAATCTCCCCCTCCTCAAGCATT
>JBDRDO010000072.1:0-2996 GCA_043820655.1 Candidatus Iainarchaeum sp.
TTCCTGATAGTACTTGTCAAAGTTCTGGTGCATGTAACTAGGGCGTAATTGTGACACTGCCTCAATGTCGGGCTGGGCGGTCATTCTGTGGGAGATGAAAATGTCGCATTGTGAAATTGAATCAGGGTGCAGTTTATTCGGCCTCTGGGTTGCGAGTACCAAACTTAAGCCGGGCTGCCTTCCAACACGAACCCATTCAAGCAGGGCGCGCAGTGCAATATTATCCTCATCCTTGGGCATGAACATGTGCGCCTCATCAATAAGCATCCATACAATCGGCATCTCGCTTTCCCTGCGCCTGCCCTTCACCAATCTGACTTCCTCCTCCTTCCTGTAAAGCATCCTTTCCTCAAACAATTTCTTTGCAAGCAAACCCACAATAATATCGCGCGTGCCCTCCATTCCAAATGCCTGCCTGTATGCCGAAACATCAATTATTGTAATCTGCCCCGGCTTTGCTATTTCCTTAAGCTGCAGGCCCTGCTTCTTGAAAAGGCCCCATGACTTGGAGACAGTCAGCCTGTTTGCAAGCGCCTGCCTTGCGAGCTTGTCGCTTTCTTCATCTTTTCTCACTGCGGCAATCAAATCCTCAACACTGTAAAGCCCGCCAAGTTTTTCCCTCACAGTTTCAACAACGCGTGTAAGGAGAATGCCCTCGGCATCTTTCCATGTAAGCTTGAACAATGCAAGCCATTCCATGATGTCAAGTTCCGATGGGCGCATTGTAAAGGCACCGTCCACAGGGATTCCCTTTTCCTTGTAAAAATCCATTTTGCCCTCGGGCACAAGCACGCGCACATTTGTTTCATCCGGTTTTAAATCCCAGCGCTCAAGTTCCGCACCCTCTAATTTGTTCGGGATTTTCAGTGTCCAGAATATTCCCACAGTGTCAATCGCAATTACGGAAAGCCTCCTGCGTATTTCAGGCGGCTGGCGGGCGAATTCCTCAAGGAGAACGGCAAGTGAATACGATTTTCCCCCTCCGCGCTTGCCGCAGATAAGCATAACATGCGGCTTTGCAATGTCGCAGAGAACTTTCCTTCCGAGCACGGGGCGCTCCCCCGAACTCATTACAACTTTTCCAATGTAAGCGGTGCCTTCATCTTTATACTTTTCAATGTCCGCAAGCGAACGGCCTATAATTGAATCCTTACCCTCACCCTTAAGTGCCATGGCAGTAGTATAGTGCGTTCAGGTATTTAAATTGTTTCGGCGGGCTTTGAGGCACGTTCTGCGGGGGCGCAATACTTTTATATATCAGAATACCATATATAGGTTCATGCGAAAACTTGCTTTTATTATTCTGCTTGCCGCTGCAGTGCTGCTTGTAATGCTCAGCGGCTGCACTGAATTGGAGGCCGAGTGCGGGGACAATGTTTGCAACAGGCTTATGGAAAGCCCGATTACGTGCGCAAAGGACTGTGCGGAGGGCTATGTGGAGCCAGACACTACTGAGCCATACTGCGGCGATGGCGCGATTGATAAGGGCGAGAACTGCGGAACATGCCCCGAGGATGCGGGATGCACTGGCAACAACAAGTGCCTCGGCAATAAGTGCGTTTCAAATGAGGCATGCAAGGGCAACGGAGACTGTATTATTGGCAAGAAATGCGTAAAAGGGTTATGCGAACTTAAAACATGCAAGGAACGCAAGGGGAGCATATGCGCAAAACAGCAGTCCTGCGAGGGCAGGATGTTGGCTGCAGCAGACACAACAGAATGCTGTTCCCAGCCATGCACGCTTAAGGAGTGCGGGGAACTGCACGGGAAAATATGTGAAGAGGGCACCGCCTGCTCAAGGCACTATCTTTCCGCTTCGGACAGTGATGAGTGCTGCCCGTTTGAGGCGCTGTGCATAGAAGGGGCAACCTGCAATTATGATGGGGGCTGCAGGGCAAACTGCGAGCGAGGGGACAGTGACTGCGACTGCGTGCCGCAGCTTACGCTTGACAACAATTTCGGCGGGCCGATGCCGGATGCAAACACATGCGTGTATACGGATTACGTTTATTCAACAGAGGCAACAGGCTGCTGCGCGGATTTGGTTGAGGAATGGGTCTGCCTGAACAGCGACGGGCTGGACTATTTCAGGAAGGGCACGTGCAGGGACTACTGGCTGAAGAGGAGCGGGGGAATTGAAAAGGAGCGCAACTTCACTGACCACTGCACTATGGAAGACGGGAAACCGATGATTGTTGAATACACCTGCATGCCGGGTTTTTACGGGGAGCGGAAATACAGCTGTGCGGAAATTATTACGCCTATTTCAGACATTCCGGATTGCGACACATGCATTAACGGCGCGTGCCCTAAGCCGGCGGAAGAGGAATAGCGCAGGCTGGTTTTAAAGAAGCCCCCCTAAGGGGGCGAAGACAAATAGGGGGAGTTCCCCGCCATTTCTTTTGTATTGTTGGGAGTTAAGGAGGGGCACACAACACGGTGGGGACCAATGCCATGCGCCCTATCCTTTAACCAAGTATAATACCTGCTTTCCGCTCTGGACCTTTTTCAAATACCCTTCCTTGTATAATTTATTCAGCCTTTGTGAGGCTGCGTTAAGACCCTTGTAGCGCATCACATCCTTTATCTCCTTTGCGCTGCCCGAACCGCCTTCCTCAATGTAATTAAGTATCAGCTGGTCCTGCTCGGGGAGCATTTCAAATTTGTCCTCCATTGACTGCAGAACCTCGGTTTTGTCCATCTTTCCTGTCTTTAATTCAAACATGATTTTGTCATATTTTTCATTTATTCCTGAGAGCAGTTTGTTTGTTTCCTCGCGCTCCTTTGCAAGCTTGTACAAAAGCGTGGAAAGGAAGAAGGGGTCCTTGCTCTGCTCGCGTATTTCCGCAACTTCAAGGTTAAGTTCATCAAAGGATGAAACCTGCCTCTTTTCCAAAGGTTCCTTTAAAACCTTTTCCCCGCTGTCATGACGTGTCATGTTGTATCATGATACAGTCATGATATTTAAATACCTTTCGGTTTCGGGAGCTTTGCAC
>JBDRDO010000073.1:0-2136 GCA_043820655.1 Candidatus Iainarchaeum sp.
CGGCGACCCCTCAATAATGGACGCATTTGCGATTAATTTCACGGATGAATTCAAAAAAACTGAAAAGGCGGAACTTAAGGAAATTGAAAAAGGGCTTAAAGAAAAAAAGGATGAAAAAAGAGCCGAAGAATTCGCACTCAGGATTAAACAGCGCCTGCGGGAAATGATTGAGGAGAAATATAATATCCATTCCGATCTGGGGCGCATTGGGGAACTGCTGAAACGTTCGGGCCTTGCGGGGCTGAAGCAAGTGCATATAACGCCCGGTGTGCCAATCCGCCCGACACTTGCGGAACGCCTGCCAAGCGCGGAGGAAATAATAAAGAAATTGGGAAAATGTGCCGTAGAGGCAAAGTATGACGGCTTCAGGTTCCAGTGCCACAAGGACGGGGAAAAGGTCACAATTTTCTCCCGAAACTCCGAGAACATGACGCACATGTTTCCCGAAATTGTCGGGGGCGTGCGGAAGCAGATAAAGGCAAAGGATGCAATCCTTGAGGGTGAGGCGCTTGCTTATGATTCAATAAAGGGAAAGTACCTGCCTTTTCAGGTCACAATCCAGCGCAAGCGCAAGTATGATGTCGGGAAAATGTCAAGGCAATTCCCCCTAAGGCTTTTTTTGTTTGACATTATGTATGCCGACGGAAAAAGCATGATGGAAAAGCCGTTCCTTGAAAGGCGCAAAATGCTCGCGTCAATCGTGAAAAAGGGCGCGGTTGTTACATTAACCGACAGCATCATAACGGATAAGCCCGCGGAAATCAAAAGGTTCTTTTCAAAAAATGTGGGCGCTGGTTTGGAGGGAATAATCGCAAAGGACCTTAACACAAAGTACATTGCCGGCGCGAGGAAATTTGCATGGATAAAATTAAAGCGCTCGTATCAGGGCGAGCTGAATGACAGTGTTGATGTCGTTATTATAGGGTATTTCAAGGGCAGGGGCCAGCGCACGAAATTCGGCCTCGGCGCCCTTCTTACGGCGGTTTATGACAAAAAATCGGAAACATACGCATCCGTTGCAAAGGTCGGGACAGGCCTGAGTGAGGAGCGCCTTGCGAGCATGGAAAAAATGCTCGGTAAAATAAAAACAAAGGGAAACGAAAAGCCGGTGAATGTTGCTTCCGAACTTAAGCCCGATGTCTGGGTTGAGCCGAAATATGTGATTGAGGTTGTTGCCGATGAAATAACAAAAAGCCCGATTCACATGGCGGGAAAGGAAAACGAGGCGGGATACGCACTGCGCTTCCCGCGCATGGTTTCCCTGCGCACGGATAAACTCCCCGAGGACGCAACAACTGTTGAGGAGATTTTGGGAATGTATAAAAAGCAGAAGCACGTAAGTGTAGGGTAGTGTGAAACCATGGTGCACAAACGCATTGCATTGATTGAAAAGCTTCTTTTCTTCATCCTTGCCTTCGGCATTGTGATATATTTCATAGTTATATTCAACCAGTGGGCATATCCTTTGCGCAGGATTTTCACGTTTAAGGGGGATATTGAGAGCTTAATTTTAATCAGCGCCGTTCTTTGGGGGCTTTCGTTTGTGCTGCAGCGCCTGCTTGTGTGGCAGATTCGCTCCACTTTTGGCAGCCGCGCAGGACGCGGCACCGCGCCGCGCGGCAGGAGGGGGAGGTAATGGCATCATCAGTTTTCAAACTTGCAATTTATGCCGTTGTTGCAGTTGCCCTGCTCTGGATTTTATTCGCATATATTTTTCCGCTTTTTGCCCAGCCCGAGGAAATTATCGGCAAACTGAACAACGCGCTTTCAGTTTCACAAACAACACTTGGCAAAACATATTCGCAGGATATTTTCTATCCCGCGGATTTTGTTGCGGATGCCGCACAGCACCTTGACAGGCCTTACCTAAGCGCGGTTTTCAAATGCAATTCCCCGCAATTGTGCCTTGATGCCGTTGATGTCAATGAGGCAAAGAGGCGCCTTTACATAAAACAGGCCCGCACCGTTCCGACATCAACACGCTGCCGCGAGGACATGGATTACTATTACTGCACAGTTTACCTCGGCAGTGCGCCCGCGCAGGTTGCGCTTCCCGAAATTACCTTGCCGCAGTCATACGACATTTCCAAAGGCGAAAAGCCCGTGCTTAACTTCACTGTTTCAAACACGGGTCCG
>JBDRDO010000074.1:0-16833 GCA_043820655.1 Candidatus Iainarchaeum sp.
TTGGGCCTGTAGCTCAGCTTGGTAGAGTGCTCCGTTCGCATCGGCGCTTGCGATCGCCGGTACCGCGTTCGGTTCCGCCTTCGGCGGAACGGGACTGCGCGCCATATGGTCGCGGGCATCTGCGAGAATCGGAGAGGCCGGGGGTTCGAATCCCCCCGGGTCCATTCGCCTTTTCTTTAAAAAAGAAAAGGCGGCAAAAGAAACAGTTCGCCTGCGGGCGAACAAGTGGTGGTTAACTAACATAGCTTCAGAAGGATGTGTTTAAATGGCTGAGATTGAAGGAGTATGCTTTAAGGAGGCTACAAAACCAGCAACTCAAACGCAGGTTGGGCATTGGGATGTAGTTTCTGGCACTGCAACGGGTCGGGACGTGTGGCTGATTCGAGAGAAAAAAGTTGAGGGGCTCTTGGCACTTGCGCGGTACAACGAAGACGATGATTGCAAAAGAGGGCGGCCTTGCAAAATAAGAACAAAAGAGGGATGGCGGCATGATCTGATATATCCAGAACTATTTCATTATGTTGAGTTGTGCTCTGCTGAAAGTGCGAACACGCAATCAAAAAAACTTGCTGAAAAGATAGTTCACAAAATAAAATCTCATTCTTCCGGAGCACAGTCTTAGATTACAGGTGTTCGCGCCCAAGCGCGAACTGTTCTTTTCGCCAACCTTTTCTTCCTAAGAAAAGGTTGTTTCATTCCCACTCTATCGTAGCGGGCGGTTTATGAGTTACATCATAAAACACCGCCCCGATTCCCTTAATCTTCAGAACATCCTTCGCGATTTTTCCCAGCAATTCCGCATCCATTTTGTAAAACCTTGCGGTCATTGCTTCCCTGCTCTCAACAGGGCGCAGGACAATTCCCTCACCCCTGCCCGCAACGTTAAGCGGCAAAAGCACAACAGGGAACTGCCAAATTATTTTTGTGAGTTTGTTCTTTGCAACCGCATCCATCACTATTGCATCCGCCTCCTGCAAAACCCTAATCCTCGGCTTTGTCAAAAATGCCTTCTTCGCTTTTATATCATCCGCATTAATCTTGCTCCCTATGGGGGCAACCAAAAACACAATTCTGTTAAATTCCCTTACTTCATTCGCAATCCTTGTGCCGCATTTCTCAAGTGCATCCCAATCCAATTCCCCCGAAAGCGCAAGCGCATAGCCATAAGTCCGCGCATCCCCCTGCACCCCCACAGCCTTAACTGGCAAAGCAAAGGCATCAAAACCAAAGCCCTGTGCGATTTCCCTTGCCCTTTCCTCCGCAATTTCAAATTCCGCCCCGCCCTTTTCCTTTTTCCCCCTGCTGCACAGCGCCCTTATTGCTAACCCCGGTCCGGGGAAAGGATGCCTCCACACAAGCGAATCAGGCAAACCCAATTTTTCCCCAAGCGCGCGAACCTCATCCTTATACAGCTGGTTCAGCGGTTCAATAACCCTGCCCTCCTCCATTAATTGCTTAACACTCTCAACCCTGTTGTGATGCGTTTTAATTGTTGCGGAATGTTCCGTGCCCCCTGTTTCAATTGTATCGGGATAAATAGTCCCCTGTCCCAATAACCAATCCGCTGGCTTCATATTCCTTTTCTTCAATTCAGAATTCGCAATGTCAATAAACAATTTCCCTATAATTTTCCTCTTATCCTCGGGCTCCGCAACCCCATCCAATTTCCCGAAAAACTGCGCACCTGCATCCAGCACCTCAAGTTTAATCTTCGCCTTTTCCAGCGCCTTTGCAATCCCCGCACTTTCATCCTTGCGCATGAATCCTGTATCGACATGCAAGGCAAAAATCCTTTTCGCACCTATCGCGCGCCCTAACAATGCAAGGCATACAGTGCTGTCAACCCCGCCGGAGGCAAGCATAAACACGCTCCTCTTCCCAACCTTCCGTTTAACCTCCTTAACCTTCTCCCTCAAAAACCCCGCCATGCCCCAGCCTTTCTTTGCCTTGCAAACCCCGAAAACAAAATTGCCCAAGACCTTCATCCCGTGCTCCGTGTGCGTAACCTCGGGATGGAACTGCAAACCAAACATCCTTGCCCTCTTGTTTTCCATTGCAGCATAATCGCAGTCAAAGGTATTCCCCGCCTTTCTAAACCCCGGGGGCATGCGCAGAACAGTGTCCCCGTGGCTCATCCACACAATTTCGGTTTTGTCAAGCCCCTTAAACAGCGCGCTTGCACGGTCAACAATCAATTCCGCAGTGCCGTACTCCTTCACCCCGCCCTGCTTTACATCCCCGCCCATCTCCCTTGCCATTAGCTGATGCCCGTAGCACAGCCCTAAAAGCGGCTTTTTTATTTTGAAAATTTCAGGGTTAAATTTGGGCGCATTTGCATCATAAACACTGCTCGGCCCGCCGCTTAGAATAATCCCGCGCGCCTTTTTCAGTTCCTTTGCGGGCGCATCCGGCATCATAATCTCCGAATAAACCCCCAATTCACGGACCCTCCGTGCAAGCAGATGCGCGTACTGCCCGCCAAAATCAAGTATGATTATCTTATGCCTGTCCATAATAAATTAAGGCTCTTCCCTTTTTTATTAGTTTGCCCGCCTCTGGTTCTAGTCCCCGAGCTCCTTATGGCACCTTTCCCTGAAAACAGAGTGCGTTATATTGTCACAGAACAGGACATTAAGCTCCCCTATTGCAACATTGTAGAAGCAGGTGTTCTTGCTGGTGTACTGCTCTATGGGATAATTCCTCACCGCATCCTCGCATATGAAAGGGTCATCAACAACAATCGCAATGTCGCTGTAGCAGTTTATGTAGTGTGATGCGGTTGTTGCGTAATTGCAGATCTTAATATCAAGATTCGTAACCGCAATTTCCGTGTAGCAGTAATTCCTTTTCGCGGGGTCGTTTTTGATTATTTCATCACACAATAGATGGTCATTTGTATTGAACGCAATCTCCACAATGCAGTCATCCCTCTTTGCCCTCTTGTTTTCTATCCTGTTGCATATTTCAACATTATTTGCCGCGACCCCTAGATCATAATAGCACTGGTACCCCTCGGTCTCATCAGGCAGCAAAGAGCAGCCGTCAAGCGTGGGATATGCATTAATCACATCCCTTACGCATGCAGCCCGTATTTCCTCAAACTCATCGTCTATCTGGTTGCACATCATATAATCCTGTGAACCTCTTGCCGCATTATCGTAGCAATTCGCCTTATCCTCCGCACCCTTTATATTCTCGCAGTTTGAAAGGCGTATGTAGCATTCCTCCGCCCTCTCCTCCTTCACAAGCTTTCCACAGATAACAGTGCTGTTTGGCGCAACCTCAAGGTAGCAGTTGTCCCTTATGTACTCATTGTCCTCAATTGAGCCCGAAATAAACGCGCATATGCTTACATTTCCACTGTTCTTTGCGAGGTCATAAATGCATTTGTCCTTTATAGGCGTGCTTGCCACCTTCAGGCATATTTGCACGTTCTGGTTGTCATATGCAACTGAATCAAAACAACTGTCCCTCATCTGCCTGTCGGAAATTACCGAACACGCATCCGTGCTCGCGGTTTTTGTGCCAACTTTCTGCAGGCACCTGTTTCTCTTCACCTCAACCCCCATCTCTTGGCAAACCCTGTAATCAAGCGCATCAATTGCAACTTCCTCGTAACATGTATCCTTTGAAAGCCTCTGCAATTTCGCGCAGGGCAGCCCGCTTTTTGTCCCCTTTGCCAGCGCTATAAGGCAGTTGTCCCCGTCCAATGGATTTTTGTATGCAAGGCATGTCTGGATTGTGAATCCCGCCTCCCCGGGCACAATGCCGTTTCCAGCGTCTCCGTTTCCATTCCCATCTCCTGCGTCCCCATTTCCGTTCCCCGTGTCCGGCTGTTCATCCCCGTTTCCCGCATTCCCATCCCCGCCGCCTATCAGTTCATCCGGCTGGGGGCATCCGCTGAGCAAAACCGTAATGGCAATAAGAAGTACGATTGCAATCCTTAATCTAGTGCGCATATTAAAACCACTATATCTATACTTAATCCTGTATTTAATGTTTTGTTTTTTGTATTTTGTTTCCCCCCTGTGCGCAAAACCGAAAATACATTTAAAAAACAAACCATTCAAATCTCTAAAGCGGAATTAAGTTCCGCAGGACTTAGCTGGTGAGCATTAGGCGGTTCGCTGTAACCGTTAACAATTTCTTCGCTAGGTCTGCGCCCAAGTTTTTGGGCACTCTTGGCAAAAACGGAAGGAATGCATTGCGCATTTCTTCCCCTATTTTTTAATTCCCCGCCCGCCTTCCATAAAATCCGCCCCGCTTTTTAAGCATAATAGTCATATTTTAATTATGCAGTGTGAAATCTGCGGAAAGGGAACTGCGATAGCGCGAATTGAGCTTGACGGCAGCGAGCTTGCCGCATGCCCGGACTGCGCAGGATTCGGGGAAAAGAAGGGGGCAATTGAGGACGAATATTTGAACAGGGCACAGGTTGCAAAAAAGGCAACAAGCCCCGCAAATTCCGAAAATTCAGGCACAGGCATTTCCCAGTCCCGCTCGGCAGGAATGGAGAGCGCCGCAGGCCTGCTTGATGAAAATCTCGGCACAATTATAAGGCGCGCCCGTGAAAAAAAAGGCCTGACAATAAAGGAACTATCGGAAAAGGTCTTTGAAAAGGAGTCAGTCCTCCACAAAATCGAGCAGAACAAGGCTTTGCCTGACACGCGCCTGCAAACCCGCCTTGAATCATTCCTCGGAATAAAAATCAATTCCGCTGATGAAGGCGGCGAAAACCTGAAATACGGGGATTTGCTGAGGCGATGAGCAAATGTCCCTTCTCTTCTGGCTCCTGCTTTTCTTTGCCATTGCAGGCCTAATAACCTGGCTTATAAAGCGCTACACAAAACACCAGACATGGTTCTTAATTTCATTGGTAAAAACAAAAAAACCCCTGAAATGGTTTGATAGGATTGCAAAAATCGGAAAGCCTTTGGATTGGTTCGCTGATTTGGGAATTGTACTTGGCTTCGGCGCGTTTGCAACGGATTACCTCTGGGGCAGGAAAATGCGCCCGATTAAGCGCGTGCTGTTCTTCCTATTTTCCACAGCCCTGCTAACAATTGTAATGTTTGCATTTGACATTTTTCTGAATAACGCATTTTCAAATTCCCCGATAGGCGGGGAATATTTCCCCGCAATCGCAATTGTGTTCGGCATCTCGGGCTTTGCAGGCTTTACCTTGGCAACACTTGTTATGCAGGCCCTTGATATATTTGTGAAGTTCGCCGCGGGAAAGCATCCCTGCCCCGGTGTTGCCCCTTTAATACCGGGGGTTGAAATTCCGAACGTGCCGATTGTCCTTCCCCTATATGCATGGATCCCGCTTATACTAATCCTCATAATCCACGAAAGCATGCACGGAATTCTCGCGCGCCGCGCAAAGCTTAAAGTGAAATCAACAGGCATGCTCCTTCTCGGCTTTCTCCCCATAGGCGCCTTTGTTGAGCCTGATGAAAGTGAGGTTAACCGTGCGGAAAAAAGAAAGGCACTGCGCCTCTATTCCGCAGGCCCGATGGCAAATATAATGACCCTGCCCGCAATAAGCATATTCCTGCTTGTGCTAACCCTGCTTCTCTCCGCATTTGTATACCCCTGGTACCTGCCTTTGCAGGAACAGTCCGTGCTTGGCGTGAGGGTCGCATCCGTTGACCAAAATTTTTCCATATGCGGGGATGTTTATGAAAGCCCTGCGTACGGCGTGCTTAATGAGGGCCAGGAAATACTGGCAATAAATGACGTAAATGTTTCCACACTTGGAAGTGTCAGGGCATCACTCCCATCGGCGCCATTTGAGACGGCAACTTTCCTTATCCGCACAGGCAGCGTGATTGAGGAAAAAACCCTCGTATCAAACGAACTCGGGAGATTTGGTTTCACTGTGGATGCCGCCCTAAATCCCGGCTTCAGCCCGCCGCCGGAATATTTATTCATACAGCTCACCCTGACAATTATTAACGGTTTAATTTACTGGCTCTTTATCCTCAGCCTGCTTATTGCGCTCGTAAACTTCCTCCCTGTAATGCCCTTTGACGGCGGAAGGATAGCAAAAATAATCTTCCTCCCCTATCTTTCGTTCCTTAACCTGCCCGATAAGAAAAAGGAAAAATTAATCTCGCGCTTCTTCCTTGCAATTGTGCTTGCGCTCTTCTTCCTTAACGCACTGCCGCTTTTCATTTAGCACGAAAATTTTCCTTTAATGCGCAAAACAGCAAATTGCGCAAACAAAACCTTTATTAATGAGAATAATGTTATCTGTACACGATATTTTAGATAAATTAATGTATTTAGTGCCAGCATGCTTCCAAACAGGAATTGGTCGGCGCAATTATTGTAAAATAATGTTAAATTAAAAAGGAGAGGATGGTAAAATGGAACTGAAATCATGCATGATAAAAGCAATCCTCGCGCTGGCACTCCTGTTTTCCGCGGGAATGGCTAGTGCGGACATAGACGTGAATGTTGTGGCTCCAAACACGGCTTTGTACATAAGCCAGAGCCAGGCAACAACATACGACATAAACTTCACAGTTAGGGATCTTAACAATTACCCCACAGACATGAATGCAAGAATATATCTTTCCACAGGCATTGACTCCGAGACTGATTTAAATCACATAATAGTTTCGGATCTTAATCTGATGGGCGCAAGCACGGGCTTTGCCTGTGTTGCATATCAGGGCGGAACAGACTATAATTTCCGTGACGCAAACCAGATGTGCAAATACACATGGACGCCGGCAGATACTAGTTTTCCTGACGGCAACTGGATTGTGGACATAAATGTGCATGTCTTCAAGAGTTCCGTCCAGGGGACTGCGGCGAACGACTTCAACCAGGACCGTGACTGGTCGGACCTGAACTTCATGCTGGACAACAGCGCGCCGACCTGCAGCATCGCATCGCCGGCAGACAATTTCACAACATACGTAACAACCGTGGACCTTTCGTTCCCGGCATCGGACGCAAACGGCGGTAATGTGCTGGAGTACTACATACATAACGGCACCGGCGTCTACCTAAGCAACGGCACAACAACCACAACAACATGGACTTATGAGGGACCCACACCTTACACGCACACATACTATATGAAAGCCCGAGACCAGGCGGACAACAACTGCACCGAGGAAACAGTAACTGTGAACTTCGGCTCCGCTGCTGGAAGTAGCGGTAGTACTACAGGCGACGAAACCACACAGGTTTGCGGTGACGGCATCTGCACAGGCACAGAATCCGAGCAGAACTGCCCGCAGGACTGTGTCACTGGCTGCGGAAACATGGTCTGTGAATCAGGGGAATCCTGTTCAAGTTGTGTTACGGACTGCGGAAAGTGCCAGGGGGATGACGGCACTGAAGGCGGCGAAGGCGACGGCGGAAGCCCGGGAGGGAGCACAGGCGGAGACACCGCTCCCCCCGTAGTTTCAGACCCGTGCGCAAAGGTAATCTGTGCCGATGACGGCAACCCCTGCACAAATGTAAGTTGCTATAACGGCGAATGCAGGCCTGTTGCAAAGGCAAACAACACGAGCTGCGGATACGGCAAGGAATGTGTTTCAGGAACCTGCCTTGATGCCGCAGGCGTAGGAGTAACTCCTTCAGGGCCATTAGGCGGTCTTGACATGACGACAGTAGGGATAGTGGTCGTGCTTGTAATAATAGCGGGCGGCGGCTACATGTTCTTTGTAAAAAAGTGACAACGTCACTTTTTTACTTCTTCTTCTTTTTTCTGTTTTCGGGCTCCGCCTGCGCGGGGTTAAAGTTAAAAACCAAAGAACAGTATTATTTGTGATTTGATATGCCGTCCCACAGAATTTATTTGGCATTGTTTTTCTTCCTGCTAGCGGTCCTTCCTGCCCTCGTGCTTGCGGAGTGCGGCGACGGCATATGCGAACCAGGAGGAGTTGAAAACTCATGCATCTGCCCCGATGACTGCGAAACCTGCGAGGGCAATGTCCCTGATAAAACCTGCTGGGTTTATTCATGCACTGTTGTGAGTGATGTGAATGCCTGCAGGCAGGTTTCCCTTGACAATTGCTGCGGCAATGATTCATGTGATTCCGAGGAAAACTACGGAATCTGCCCCGCGGACTGCCTGCCAACAAGCATTGAGATTGAAATATTGAGCCCTGCGGCAGGGGAGTATTTCATGAGGGGTGAGGGCGCGCTCATAAAGGCGCGCGTTACAGCGGAGGGCAGGAGCGCCCCATCAACAGACCTTATTGCAAAGGGCGGCTTTGGAACCCTGATGCTTTACAACGACGGCATGCATGAGGATGCGCTTGGCGGAGACCCGATATTTGCAAATCTGTTTTATGTTGACACAAACTTTCCCGCGGGAAAATACCCCTTCACACTTTCAGGAACATTTATGGGCGTTGACGGCAACACCGCAGGCGTGCTTGAAATAAACCCATATTTTTCAGCAGGTCTTGAAACTGAAAATACGTACAATCAGGGTGATGAAATACCTGTAAGCGGAACCCTAATGAAAAGAAACCGCCCCGTGAAAATGGAATTTGATGTGCAAATCCTTTACCGTGATGAAACAATATTCAGCGGCAAGGGTTCTAGTGACACCAACGGAAAGTTCGGCACAATATATCATTCAAGCCTTCTCGATCCGCCCGGCGAATGGCTCCTGCGCCTTTCGGGGAGTGACGATTACAACAACCTCCTTGAAGCGGAACATTCCTTTGAGGTAAGCAGGGCAAAGTCCCTCTCCTACCTCGGCTTTGAGCTTGTGAACACCCTAAGCACCTCTTACAGGCGCGAAAGTGCAATGGAATTCGTGCTTAACCTATATGATTCAAAGGGAGCGCCAGCAATCGGGGCTGAAGTTTATCTTGCAACCCCGCTGAATGAAAAAATCCCCCTGCAGGAATTCACCGAGGGACAGTATTCGGGCACATACACAATCCCCTACAACTTCCCTACAGGCAACGCAAAATTTGAAATAAGGGCGTCAAAAACCGAGGCAGGAATAACGCAGGAGGGGGTAAAGCACATTTTCACAAAAATCGAGTCCACTTCCATAAACATTGAAATTCAGGAGCCCTCAGAACTGCACTACCGAATCGGCGATTTCATGCCTGTGAAACTGAAAATCTCATATCCCTCAGGCGGGCTTGTCAGCGCGGCACGCGGCACTGTAAAACTTGCCGGTTCGGATATCCTGCTGGAACAGACAAGCCTCGGAATAGTGCAGGCATCCTACCCCGTTACCGAAGCGGACACAGGCGTGAGAACGGTCTTCCTAAGGGTTGAGGATGATTTCGGCAACACAGGCCTCGGCGAAACAAGGGTTGAAATCTCGGGCACAAGCGTCCTTTACAACATCATAAACAGCGCCCCGTTTGTTATAGGCGCAGTGGCAATCATACTCGGGATTCTTGCCGTAATCGGCCTTATTGCGGGAATGGCGCTGCTAAGCAGGAGAATGAAAAACAGGAAGCAGGAACTGCTCGAACTTGAGCGCAAATTGCAGAAGGAATATTTCGAACAGCACGCAATTTCCCGCGAAGAGTATGATGAAATGCTTGACAAGTATGAAACTGAACTTAAGCGCATAGAGCGCAAACTGCAGGAGGGCAAAAAATGAAACGCGCGGCAATAATGATTGTGCTTTTCGCGGCTGTACTGCTTGCCCCTTTTGCCTCCGCACTTTCAATAACCCCCGGTTCCGCGGAATATCTTAAGGGAGAAACAGTTTCCCTCCGCGGGGGGTGCATTGCGGGCGAAACAATTGCAATTTCAGTCACAAGCACGCGCAGGGAAATAATTTCCGGGGAACTGCCCTGCCCCGATAGTGGCGCCTTTGAATTCACGCACCAAATTTCCTATCTTGACCCCGCAGGGGAATGGACTGCCCTTGCCGAAGCGGAAAGCGGCAGGGCATCCGTGGAATTCAATATCGCCCCCACTAAGCCAAGCCGCTACCTCCTTATCTCCTTCCTAAGCCCCGGCCGCGCAACCCTGCACCGCTCAGATGCGGTTGAAATAAATGTCAAAATTACGGATTCAGGCACGCCTGTTGAGGACGCGCAGGCAATTGCATGGGACATAATGGGAAACAAGCGCATGCTTGTGTATAAAGGGGACGGCATTTATTCTACCGGAACTGAAATCCCCCTTGACGCGCCCTCAGGCATCTGGAGCCTTGCCGTAACCGCACAGCGTGGAGTTAATGGGGAACTGCGCGGCGGCGAGGGCGGCCTTAATTTAAAGGTCGAGCCAGCGGAAATTTCAATAGGCATCCTGCGCCCCTACACCCGCAATTTTGATGTAGGGAGCATAATTCACCTTACGGTTGCCCTCACATATGCCGATGGCACTCCTGTAACTGACGCAATCGCAAGTGTCAATATTAAGGGGGAAAATATGCCGATGGCATGGCGGGGGGAAAACCTCTATGACTTTAATTATTCCGCCATGGACATTGACAGGGGAAGCCTTGCACTTATTGTAACTGCGGAGGACGGGCATGGCAACCGTGGGGAGGAAAAGATTGATGTTGTCATAGGCACAACTCCCTGGGCAATGCTTGGGGTTGTGCTTGTTGCCGGCGCGGCAATATTTGCCGTGCTTGCCATTGCATTCATCATTACTGTAACCCTCTTCAGGAAGCACTCCCGTGCGCAGTCCCTGAAACAGAAACTTTCCGAAACAAACGCGGAAATAAGGCGCCTGCAGGAGGATTACTTTGACAACACATCCATAGGCAGGGAATCATACCGCACAAAACTTAAAAGCATGAATAAAAAACTAAAATTGATTGAAGAAGAGCAGGCAAGGTCCGGAAAAAAGAAATAACCCCCTTAGAAAAGCTTTTTAACCAAAAGCGCATTATTAAATGCGGTTTGCCGAGGCAATCCTGCCGTAACTGTTATATTCATGTGCCGTGATTCCTATGCACTGGTTTGTTGACAACCTATATGAGGTTTACAGGGAGGCCGAGCGTTATTTGGAGAAGCGCGCCGCGGGCATGCCGCATCACGAATCATTAAGGCAATCGCCTGCTTCAGGCCATGGTGCAAAGCCCTCTTCCGACACAGTCCGCCCCGAGCCCTCGGACGGTCAGATAATATTCAGTGTCAAGGGCGGGGATAAGAAATTCAAGAAGAAGGGCGACGGCAAGTATGTTGAAATTCTCCCCACAGACGTACATAAGTTTGATGACCTTATAGTTGACAAGGGCTTTGAGCGCGGCTCAACTGTTTTAATCTCCGGAGGGGCAGGCACCGGCAAAACCACCTTTGCCCTGCAGTCCCTTTACCACAGGGCAAACAAGGGCGAGCGCGGCATATTCATCTCATTTGAGGAGGAGCCCGAGAAAATAATGATGCACATGAAAAAAAACTACGGCTGGGATTTTGAGGAGCTGAGGAAAAAGAAGCTGGTTGATGTAATAAAATTCGACCCCACAAAAATCGCGCGCAGTGTTGAGGAATCAATCTTAAGCCGCACAGGCGCCCTGCGCATTGACTTCCGCCAGCTTGAACTGCCTTTCCTGCCGGACAGGGTTGTCGTGGATTCGCTCTCCGCACTTTCAATTGCGTTTGAGGATGAGGAATATTACAGGAAGTATATCCGCCTTTTGTTCGAGGCACTTGAATCTTTGGGCTCAATCAATTTTGTGATTACGGAAACCGAACAGGACCCCGAGGTTTATAGCAGGACGGGAGTGGAAGAATTCCTCGCTGACGGGGTTATTGTGCTTTACAACATGAAAGTGAACCGGAAGCGCGAGAATGCGCTTGAAATTTTAAAACTGCGCAGCAGCAAGCACGAGAAGCGCATGGTCCCCTACACAATAACGTCAAAGGGGATTGACATTTCAGTAAACAAGAGGGGCGATTAGCAGGCGATACCATGGGCTATGACAAATATATTCCTGCAGAGGTAATGAAACCATTCTCAAACTTCCGTGCCTGGGCAATCGGGGCAATTTTTTCCCTCCCTCCCATAAACCTCATCGGCTGTTTTTTCCTCGCAGGCTACGGCGTAAAGATGGCGCGCCTTTCATTGAAGGGCAACACTTCAGTTCCCGCATGGGGTGAGGCAGGAAACCGTCTTGTAGTTGACGGAATAAAGCTCTGGATGATTTACCTTGTTTACTTCATTCCCGCAATCCTTGCATTGATTGCCGGGCTTTTTGTCTCCGCAGGGCTTCTCATGCTCGGCATTTCCCCCGAAATTACGTTTGCACTGCTTGCGCTTTCAGTGCTTTTCGCGGCCCTGCTCAAGTTTTTAGCCCTGCCCTGCGCAACCTATGCAGTTCTGCGCTTCGCGGACAACACATTCCGCTCCGCCTTTGATTTTGGCACCTGCATAAAGGGTGCGTTCACAATGCCCTTCCTCCAACGCTTCATTTTTGCAGGTCTCTACTGCCTTGCGCTCACAATCCTTTCACTCGGAATACTCTTCCCTGTTGTGATATTCCCCATAATAGTGACCTTCTTCAGCGCGATGGCTGACGCCTATAGGAAACTAAAATAAAAAGTAGAAAATAAAATGGGAGGAGGGAAATTAACCCCTCCCTATTCCATGAAATCCAGATTCAATTCCTTCCTGTTTCCCACAAGCACCTTTGACCTTGAGGAATGCCTTTCGCTGTCCCCCACAGGTCCCTTAATGTACGGGCTGTGCACGCCTGTGAAGATTGTTATTACCTCCATCTTATTCTCGAAAGTAGGGTCAACCCTCGCGCCCCAGATAACCGCGGCCTTGGGGTCAATTTTCTCCGTCAGCATTTCCCCGACGGCATTTGCCTCCCCAAGTGTTAACTCCGGGCCTCCCGTGATGTGAATCAATGCCCCGCTTGCCCCTGCTATATCAACATCCAGCAGTGCGTTTTTCAGCGTGTCTTCCACAACCTCATTGACCTTATCAACACTCTTGCTCTCCCCGACGGCAATTACGCTGAGCCCCTTGTTGCTCATTACAGACCTAACATCCGCGTAATCCAGGTTTATGAGTGAAGGCTGGGTTATTGTTTCCGTAATCCCGCGCACTGTGCGTGCAATAACCTCGTCCGCAACCTTGAATGCGTCCTGTATAGGCAAATTAGGGACAAGCTCCACAAGCCTGTTGTTGTCAATAACAACAACCGTGTCTGTGACGTTCCTTAATGCCTCAATTCCTTCCTCGGCTTTAATCAGCCTTGCCTTCTCAAGTGCGAAGGGATAAGTGACAATCCCGATTACAATTGCCCCCTGCTCCTTTGCAATTTCGGCAATTATCGGCGCACTTCCCGTGCCTGTTCCGCCGCCCATTCCCGCTGAAATGAACAGCATATCAACGCCCTCCATCACTTCCTCAAGTGCGGAGCGGCTGACTTCCGCTGATTTTGCGCCTATTTCAGGGTATCCACCTGCACCTAAACCGCGCGTTACGCTCTTCCCTATCAGGATTTTTGTTAGTTCATCGTTAATTATTGCCAGGTGCTGCTTGTCGGTGTTAACCCCAACTAACTGTGCCCCTGAAATTCCCATATTTGCGAGCCTGTTTACTGCGTTACAGCCCGCTCCCCCTGTTCCGATAACCATGATTTTCGGGCTTCCGAATTCCTCAAGCTTATCGTCCACGGCATCTGTATTTTTATGCATTGCATCCTCTACAATTGACCTCATTATAGTTACCACCCCTTTTTTTTCAAAAGAATTTACAATTTTCCCAATTTCCACACATTTGCAAATTATAAATCCCTAAATAATACCTTTCGCCCCAAAATGCTTTAAATACGTTCTGTTTTATGTATAAGCCGTTTTTAACGCTCCTTTCCAAAATTGCGCCTGAATTATGCCTGTTTTGTTATGTATAAGCCGCTGCTCTTCAGCCCCCAAAAAGCCCAAAACCCTGCCGAAACCCTTAAAACTGCTTATGACCCACATTATAGCGTGGGCTATGCGGGGGGTTAGCGGTCCCCTATACAGGAAATCCGCTTTATGCCTGGCAGAAACCCTGAGGCGGCTCTGTACAGGAAGCAGCCCCTCTTAACCAACAATGACCTTCTGTCCCTTGAGGTTATTTGCCTGAGGGAACCCCGCCAGGCCCGGAAGGGAGCAACGGTACCTTTTGCAATTGATGCTTAAGGGGTTAACGGAAGCAAGGCGGTTTTGGGGTTCAGTTGCTCTTCTGTGCGGTTCCCACTCATGGTGGCCCACCAACCTTTTCTTAAAAAGAAAAGGTTGGCGAAAAGAACAGTTTTCGCCTTGCGCGAAAACATCTTCGGCGAACGCGCCTTCGGCGCTCATGACTCTTGCTTTTACAGCGCGCAAGCGCTGCTTTTTCCTCGCGGCCTGCCGCGAGTGGTTAACAACTGCTTAAAAACCAAAAAAAGCGTTAAAATCCGCTTATTTCTAATTTTAAGCCCGTAATAAACACAAAAACCTGTGATTTTGCAGTTATTGGGTACTTCATAAGTGTTATGGTTATGTAGAAGACATATTGCGGCAAGGCAGGCAAACTTTTTATATATAGTTCACTCTTTTTATTGGCATCGGCACCCCAAAATGCGGGGCAGCCTTGTGTTAAAGAGGTGAGATTATGGGTTTTGCAAATGAGTTCATGGATTTCATGAAAAAATACCAGGTTATCGGGCTTGCGGTTGCCTTTGTAATAGGTGCGGCATCCTCAAAGCTTGTTACCGCAGTGGTGAATGACATTGTCATGCCTATTGTAGGTGTTCTTGTGCCCGGGGGCGACTGGCGCTCCGCAGTCCTGCAGATTGGGCCTGTTAATTTCCTTATAGGGGATCTTTTCGGCGCACTCATTGATTTTGCAATAATTGCGCTTGTGGTTTTCCTTGCGGTTAAATACATTATGCGCGAGGACGCCAGCCAGAAAAAATAATGTTGCAAACGGCGCCGGTCCAAAAAAGGCGATTGTACAAATCCGGCGCGCCCATGGGTGCGCCACCCTCTATTTTTAAATTCTTGCTTAACCCAATTATTAATGCATTATATTTAGCCCCATCGAGCCCCACGGCGAAGATGGTGCACATCACGCCCGGATGTGTCCGGGCTGCCCCGGTAGCTTAGTGGCAGAGCATTCGGCTGTTAACCGAAGGGTCGCAGGTTCGAATCCTGCCCGGGGCGTAACTTTTTCTTAGAAAGAAAAAGTTAGCAAAAAGAACAGTTTTCGCTTTACGCGAAAACAATTGCAAGCTATGGCGATTTCTCCTTTAAGTTACCTGACCATTCCGCCCATCGGCATTGCATCCGGCATCTGCATTGCGGGCATCGGCATTGCAACAGCGTTCTTCGCGCCCTTTGCCCCCTGCTTTCTCTTCTCCAGATAATCCCTGTAAAGCTTCCACGCCTTCTTCCCTGCCGCGCCCTTCAGAATCTTAACAATCAAATTCTTCGGCACAGGCGGGTTCCCCTGCGGAGAATAATCAACAAGCACTATATCATTCTCCTTAAGCGCAGGGGCAATAACATCATTAACATTAAAAGTAAGCATAAATTCATCCCACATTTCAACAGTCGCCTGTGTGCCCATATTTGCGGAAACAGCATCCTTTTTATCCGCCCCGTAAACCGCCAGAACCTTTCCCACATGGTACATTCCTTTCAGCCTCCTTTTTTGCCCTTATTGCCAAGACCTATCTGAACACAAATTATATTAAAGTGTGCTGTTTTAAGTATAATAGGATGTTTCCGCAAGGTGACGGTTAGTGCTGCCGAGTGCAAAACGAGGCGCACAGATCGCCAGCGGATCTGTCCGCTGCGGGGGTGGCGGAGTGGCCTAACGCGGCAGCCTGCTACAACTTTTCTTTAGGAAAGAAAAGTTGGCAAAAGAAACAGCGCGCTTTTACAGCGCGCAGTTGTTCGCGCCTGCGCGAACTTTTGCCGAAAGTTGCAGCGAGCTGTTGTCCTCTGGACGCGCGAGTTCAAATCTCGTCCCCCGCGCCTTTTCTTTAGAAAAGAAAAGGCGGCAAAAGAACAGTTCGCCTGCGGGCGAACCCTGCCTTTGCGGCGGGGAGATAGTTTGGAAGCAGGTGTGAAAATGGCTGGCTTTATTGAAAAAATAAAGGACTCTCTTTCCCGAGATATTTCGGCATGGACACTTCTGATTTCAAATGCAATAGTTATTTACCTTGCCGTGACGCAAAGCTGGAGCCTCCTTACAATCCTTTTCGCATACTGGTGCCAAAGCATCATCATAGGATTTTTCGGGATATTGAGGTTTCTCTCTCTTAAAAAATTTGCGGCAGGCAAGTCACAGGAAAGCGGCAAGCCGAAGCCCCCCGCTACCGTGTTGAAGATTTTTCTGGCCCTGTTTTTTACAGTCCACTACGGCTTTTTCCATTTGATGTACCTGCTTTTCATGGGGCTTGTAAATGTTGACTGGAACTACGCCCTTGCTTTCGTCCCTCTTTTCTTTGTTAATCACGCGATTTCATTCGCCGTCAATTACAAAAAGGATTCGGAAATAGAGCCTTCTGAAATGGGCAATGTAATTAACGCCCCTTATATGAGAATTATCCCCATGCATATAACTCTGCTTTTTGCGGGTTTCTTCGCGTCAAGCACCCCTTTGCTTGTCTTTTTCCTGGCGCTAAAGGGTGTTGTGGATCTTGCAATGCACGCACAACAGCATGAGAACTGAACAAATGTGCCCTTGTTTTCAAAACAGCAATCCCTGCAGCGCGTTGAAAACATACCCTGTAATTATTATTCCAAGCGCCACAGTTCCGAAGAAAATCGCCACAAGCCGCGGCTTCATCACGCGCTTAAGCATTATTGCCTCCGGCAAACTGAGTGCCGCTGTTCCCATCATGAATGCAAGTGCAGTTCCCAGAGGCACGCCCTTTTCAAACAGCACAAC
>JBDRDO010000075.1:0-2718 GCA_043820655.1 Candidatus Iainarchaeum sp.
GGCATTCTACAAGCCCAGCGACCCCAGGGATGAGAAAACCGCGCTGTGTTTTGATATGCTCGCGCCCGAGGGTTACGGCGAGATTATAGGCGGGAGTCAGCGCGACACGGATATAAAGGAGCTTGAAAAAGCACTGAAGGCGCAGGGCGAGGACCCGAAGAATTATGAATGGTATCTTGATTTGCGCAGGTTTGGAAGCGTGCCGCACTCGGGTTATGGAGTCGGCGTGGAACGCGTGCTTGCATGGATATGCGGGCTTGACAATATAAAAGATGCAATACCATTCCCTCGCACAATGTTAAGGTGGAAGCCTTAGTGAGCGCAGGGAGCAGGGGGGCAAGGTCATGCGTGAAATAAATGCTGCGCAGTCTGCCGCAAGGAAGGCGGGCAAATTTCTTTTAACGCGCTTTGGCGGCAGGCTGGACATTAAGCACAAGGGCAGGATTGACCTTGTGACTGATGCGGATGTCAAGGCGGAGAAGATTATTTATTCCGCGCTTGAAAAGCAATTTCCCGGGCACGGGTTTATCCTTGAAGAAGGGGACAGGGAGCGCGCGGATGACGGAAAGGTTTGGGTTGTTGACCCCATAGACGGCACAACAAATTTCTCACATGCATACCCTTTCTTCTGCGTTTCAATAGGGCTTTATGAAAATGGCAGAGGGCTGCTCGGAGTTGTGTATGACCCCTTAAGGAATGAGATGTTCAGCGCGGAGTATGGCAAGGGAGCAAGGCTTAACGGCAAAAGGATCAAGGTTTCGCAGAGGGGGAGACTTGTTGACTGCCTTGTGGGGGCGGATTTTCCGTATGAACTTGGCGCGGACATGAAAAAGACCGCCAGGCAGTATTCCGTAATAGTTCAGAAAGCACAGGGCACGCGCACTGTTGGCGCCGCGGCACTTGAACTCTGCAATGTTGCATGCGGGAGGATAGATGCATTTTTCCACCATTCATTACAGCCGTATGACACTGCCGCGGCAAGCGTAATTGTGCGGGAAGCAGGGGGAAAAACCACTGATTTCGTGGGGAAAGCGTACGATATCTTCAATAAGCACATAGTTGCGTCAAATTCTAAGGTGCATAGGGAGCTTCTAAGGGCGTTAGGGAGTAAATAATGGCGGAAATGGCAGTACACTCTATATAGGGGGGCGAAGGGCAATAATTCAAATTTTCATTAAATAACGCGTTTAGAGCCAAAATAAGGGGAAAATTCCCCCCGGATTCGAGCACTGTACCAAACTTCAGCAGTTGTACCAAAATTCATATATAAATGGGAAACAGCAATAGGTATAGTTCCAACAACCATCCTTTCATGTAAGATTGCGGGGAGGATTTACCTCCTCCCCCCAACCCCCAAAGGGCGCCTGCCAAACCTCACGAAAGGCACCCTTTATCTCTTTTTTGCTTGTAACAATAATCGGAGGTTTTGCTATGGCAAACATACTTATGCAGTACCCTTGGGAGTTTCTCAGGCCGCTTGCGGAAAGTGCCGCGGGGCTTGGGTTTTACATAAACATTCTCGTGTTCCTGCTTGCCGCCGCAATGTTCATAATTGCGGTGCTTGCATTAAGGAAGACAGGCTCCGCACGACTGAAATTTGTTGCGCTTGCGTTCTTTTTCTTTGCGCTCAAATGGGGGATTAAAATCCTTGACAGGAACTTCGGGATGTCACCCGGCGATTTCCTTTCGGACGCATCGGAGAATGTATTTGAACTCACAATACTGGCGCTGCTCTTCTTCGCAATATTCAGGAAATAGGTGTATTTATGGATGACGCTGAGGAAGCGCTGGCGCTAGACGTCAGGCAGAAGATTTACACAACTGTGCAGAAGTCTCCCGCACTGCACTTCCGCGAGATACAGCGGCGCACTTCTCTTGGGGTTGGGGCGCTACAGTATCATTTGGAATATCTGCAGAAGGCACAATTAATCCGCTCTGAAAAGGACGGGAAGTTTGTGCGTTACTTTGCCGTGCGCGGGAAGCAAGTCGGGGAGCAGAGCAGGGAGCTGTCTTTGCTCAGGCAGGAGAGCATAAGGCGGATTGTTATATATTTACTAACGCACAAGCGCGCGAACAATGTCGCGATTTCAAAGGCAGTTAATTTATCCCCTCCAACAACCTCGTGGCATCTGGGCAAACTCATAAGCGCGGGAATTGTTGAAAAGCGCAGGCGCGGAAGAAAGAGCTTTTTCTATCTCACTGATAAGGAAAAAACCGCCGAGCTTATTGTTGGGCATAAGAAGAGCTTTGTGGATGAAGTAGTAGATAATTTCGTTGAAGTGTGGAAGGAAATTGAGGTTTGAAGTTTTCGCCAACCTTTTGGAAGCGAAACCGAACAGGTTTCGCGCTCAAAAAGGTTGAATGGGGGAGGAGAGATTTGAACTCTCGACCGTTCGGTTATCAGCCGAATGCTCCACCAGACTAAGCTACTCCCCCGGTAAAGGCACTAACAATTCCACTATGAAAACCTTTAAATAGATTGAGTGAAGCAGGTTATATTATGGCTGGGGAAAACAACGGCAAAATTGAGGCCGAAATAAGGGAAAAACTGAAGGGCATTATAGACCCGCACACAGGCATAGATATTGTCGAAATGGGTATGGTTAAGGCAATTGAGGTTAAGGGCGGCAGGGTTACTGTGCGCTTTACGCCAACTACAATTGCATGCCCCGTACTTGGCTTCTTTCAGGAGAAAATAAAGGAATTTGCGGAAAGCGT
>JBDRDO010000076.1:0-3369 GCA_043820655.1 Candidatus Iainarchaeum sp.
TTTACCCGCCCTTCAGGAACACAGACATTGGACTGGCAGCCAGTCGGGCCAAAGGCCTGTACAACCCGCCCGCCGCTGGCCTCGCAGTCGGCCCTATTTTTCCTGAGGCCTTCCAGCGAATCCGTCGGGCAACTCACCACGTGGGGCACGCATTCTACACTAGTACATCCGCCCAGATTTTTTGAGACATTTGGAGTGTATCCCCTATTCCTACAACCCTCTATTATCCGCTCTATTGCTTCATCAGGCGGGCAATCGGCTGCTCCAATCAGGGGCTGCTTTTCCCTTTCTGCAGCCTCGCCCTCGGGGAATTTGCAGTTAAGACGTTCACAGCCACTGCTATCCTTTTCAAGAACAGGCTTTCCCCCTGCCTCAACGCACTTGTATTTTTGTCCGGCAATGTTTTCGGGGTCGCTATACGGCGCGCAGCCCTGCCTCCCACATTCGATAGTGGTTAAGCCTGTTGCCGGATTATAAGATTCCCTGCATTCCTGCGGCCTTCCTTGAGCCTGCTGGGGCATTGATCTGCAAGTTACATTTTCGCACCCGAACTCGTCGCTGCTAGTTGCATAGTCAAGCCCGGAATCCTTGCAAGCCCTTATTCTTGCATTAACTTCCTCTGCAGCAGGGCACTTGCCTCTACATACAATCATCTCGCACCCCTGTGGATCGGTAACGGTCACAACCTTCAGGCCCTGCATTTTGCAGGCATCCCCCTGTTCAGCAATGGCCTCCTTGCTCGGGCAGGCCTGGTCTGGGCACTCCCTCGTCTCGGAACCATCGGTGCAGACCGTTGCAATGCAGCCTTTTTCACCCATATGCTTTGTGCATTCACCAGAGTCATCCACCTCATCCCCGGGGCAGTACCTTTCCTCTGTTCCGTCTGTGCAGACCTTCACCCTGCAGCCTTCTTCAACATATGTTTTGCATTCAACCTCTTGCGGGGGCGTGTCCGGGGTAGGGCAGTCCTTCTTCACCGTGCCGTCGGAGCATTCGGAAACCCTGCAGCCTTCCTCATCAATGGAGGTTGTGCAGAATACCCCCAGCTCCTCTGAGGAATCCTCCTCAAAAAACAACCCTAAAAAGCCTGTTACTGAATTGAATAAATCATCAATTGGGGATGCCTGAACGGCAGGCACAACAGCAATAATCAGAAATAACGAAGCCAAAAGCAAATATAGGAACTTCATCTTAATTGATTGTTTATGCCTTTACTTCTTATTAAAACTTTCCTTTTTTGATAAATCGGCAAAATCATATAATGGGCTCGGTGTTGAGTTAAATCATCATTCGCCGCAAGCCCGCGGCGGCAGGGCGTCCAACACAGGGTTGGACTTGCTCACTCCGTTCGCGAATAAACTTGCGTCAGACGGTGTTAACATCGTCATTGCCCATTGAGAATATAGGTGTTAACACTTAATTAAGGTTTGTCTTTTACGCCTACCTTTTCTTTTGGTTTTCAGGGGGTTCGTTTTCCAATAGCCACTGCCATGCCGGTTTTATAGTTATTCCTTTGCCAAGCTGCTGTTCCTGGTCAAGCGTTAATATCAGGCCTTCTTTTGCATTTAGTTTATCCATTGCTTCAAGCAGGCCTTTTGTTTCCCTTTCCTGATTGTTTTGGTTTAAGGCATAGCATACTTGTATCGCCTTATTTTCTTTCGGCAATATGAAGTCGCATTCTGCGCCGCTTGTTTTCCCCTTAAAATAGTAGACTTCTTTTCCAAGCCGCCTGAGTTGCACTGCCACAATGCTTTCCAGCATTGCCCCCTTTTTCTCGTTTATGCTTGAGGCATTTTTCCGCAGTATTCCATTGTCCACGCAGTAAATTTTTTTTGGGTTTTTGTCAAAGTTTTTGAGTTTTTTCTCATACCTATGAAGAGTAAATGCCAGATAAGTTTCTTCCGCGTACTCAACGTATTTTTGCACCGTGTTCGGACTTCTTATTTTGAAATTGTTTATTATGGAACGGTAGGTTATTGTGTTTGCCGTGTTTGCAATCAGGAACTTTAATACCGCCTTTAGCTCGGCGGGTTTTCTTACATTGTGCCTGTTGACTATGTCCTTCTGTATTATGTCGTTTACGACCTGACTTAACACCGCATCATTTGAGAAAACTATTGCTTCGGGCATTCCGCCTTTTTCAAGATATTCCTTAAATTTTTTTGAAAACAATGCCTTTTCCTCCGTCGAGTAAAACGCTTTTTTTGGTATTTTTGCATTGTTTGCGTTAAGGAACTCCGTGAAAGAGAAGGGGTAGAGTTCTATGTCAACGTGCCTTCCGGTCAGGTGTGTTCCCAGTTCTTTGCTCAAAAGGTTTGCGTTAGAGCCGGTAATAAAGACCCTGTAGCCCTGCCTTAGAATCCTGTTTACAAACAGCTCCCATCCTTTAATGTTTTGTATCTCATCAAAGAACACATTTTTTCTTTTTCCAAACTGTTCAATAAATGCCTCCATTAGAGTCTGAAAGTCTTCCGCCCCGAACCCGAATATTCTTTCATCATCAAAATTGAAGTAGTAAAAGTCCCCCCTGAATTTTGCCTCGATTATCTGTTTCAATAGCGTGCTTTTCCCGCACCGCCTCAGGCCCTTTACTATGAATGCGGAGGTCCCCTTGTAGTCCGCTATTTCCGGAAAAACACTTCTTGGAACCGAATCCCTTAATGCCTCAAATTCCTTCATCTGGTCCTTTATTGCTGTGCCCAAAACAGCCTTCGTAATTTTATTGACCAGAATTGCATCTGCAGTAAATGTCTTTATCCTTGTTTTTTTTGAACTCATGATACATTATACGACAAACTAGTATTTAAATATTGCGTATTGTAATGCGCAATAATAGGCAATATTGCTCATTACGATAATCAGGAATCACTCTAAACTTCCGCTAGACGGCGTGAACATCGTCATTGCCCAAAAAACAGTGGTATTAAAGGCAATTAAACCTTTCTGTTGCGGCTTTATTCCGCGTTCAGCCTGCACGTTCCCGCAATCCTCGGCTTTCCTGAAATGTCAATAAGGAGCGCGGTTTCATTGCCTGAAATTGCCACAGGCTGTGAAAGTGAAACTGAAAAAGGCTGCGTGCTTTTTACCCTGCACCCGACTACGGCAAGCCCTATCTGAACGTGCATCTGCATTTCATTCTTAATTTCATTTTTATAATATTTGCACTGCAGGAATTCGCCCTGCAGTTCAGTAACGGTGTGAGTGCACCCCTTTTCCGCAAGGATGCTTCCCCGTTTAACATCATCCGGGGAAATTCCTTTCACGGCAAGCCCCACGCGTGTCGGGCAGCCAGCCTCGGGCACATCCCTATCATGCGCCTGTATCGAGCGCACGGCACACTCCTTTCCCGCGGGCATGAGTTCAAATGCG
>JBDRDO010000077.1:0-24725 GCA_043820655.1 Candidatus Iainarchaeum sp.
ATTGAACTGCTTAGGAAAAAGGGGTTCAGAGGAAGGGTGGAAAAACTTTATCTTGGAGTTGACACAAAACTTTTCAGGAAACGCAATGCCCTTGTGCTTAAGAAAAAGCTCGGGCTGAATGGGTTTGTAATAGGATATATGGGGCGGCTTATAAAGGAGAAAAGTGTGGAAACAATTCTGGAGGCGTGCAGTGGATTTAAATTTGATTTCAGCATTGCAATAGATGCGGGGGAACTTTACATTGAACAGCGCAGACTGCTTGAAAGGAAGGCACAGGAACTTGGGCTAAGGGAGAGGGTTGTTTTTGTTGACCCTGATTATGATGAAATGCCCACGTACATGAGTGCGCTTGATGTTCTTGTTTTGCCCTCAAAAACAACGCCCCACTGGAAGGAGCAGTTTGGGAGGGTGCTTGTGGAGGCAATGGCCTGCGGCACGCCTGTGATAGGCTCAAACTCGGGCTCAATTCCGGAGATTATCGGGGATGCGGGAATGGTGTTCAGGGAGGGCAGGGCAAAGGAGCTTGCAAAAAAAATAGCGGAAATTAAAAACAAAAAAGGCATGAGGGATGCGCTTATATCGCGGGGCAAAAGGCGCGCTGCGGAGGTTTTTGCATGGAACAGGCTTGCAGGAGACCCTATTAAAGTTTTCGGGGAGATAATTGAAAAGAAGCACCATAGGGTGCAAAGGGAAGAGGGGAGAGTTTAATGAATAAGGAAGAACGCACATACAGCTGGAAAACACACGCAAAGATACTTTCGGAACTTGACTTTGCCACGGCAAAGAGGGTTGCGGATATAGGCTGCGGGCAGGGTAAGTTTTTTGATGCACTGAAGGATATTAATCCTGCGGCGAAAATGTTTGGAATTGAGGCGGACAGGCAGGAGGCGGCAAAGGCGCGCGCAAAGGGTTATACTGTTGTTGAGCCCAAAAAACTCGCCTCCCTTGGAAAGGGATTTGACTTTGTTGTAATGACCGAGGTTATTGAGCACCTCAGCCTTGGGGAACTATGCAATTATTTATCATGGGCAAAGAGCGCGCTTAAGGCGGGGGGCTGGCTTGCAATATCAACCCCGAACACAAACAACATATACATGCTTTACAGTTTCTGGGATTCCGAGGATCACGTGCGCCCGTACTCTGATCAGGCAATGCGCAATCTTGCCGAAAAGTTCGGGTTTGATTATGTGAAAACCGCGGGCGTTAACAACTGGGCCAATCCACGCAAGGTTTTTGTTAATCTTTTACTTGGCATGGAAAACTCCTGCAATAAAATCTATTTCTTGCGGAAGAAATAAGTTTGGGCCAGGGGCAAGGGGTGTCAGCCCCTAAAAATTATTCTTTTTAGTATGTCCTTGTCCTGATGCGTGAAGCCGCGGATTATGTAAAGGGAGATAAAGTATGCGAGTGCCGCGAGCGGGACAACAATAAAAAGGCTGATTTCAGGCAGGAGAATTATTATGGATGCCATAATTGCTGAGGCAATAAGCGGCCTTACAAACACGCCGAGCCCGATAAGGTATAACAGCCTCCAGACAAGAATCACGAAAACCGCGAAGACAAGGATTTCCGTTACAAGGGTCGCAAATGCCGCGCCAATGTAAGAGTAATCGGGGATAAGCAGGAAGTTAAGAAAAACATTTACAACTATTCCCGCGGAGAGAACCGCAAGCGCTGTTTTCTCCCTGTTCATTGAGTTGAGGAGGTAATTATTTACATAGTTCAGGAAAACGAAAAGCGTTGCAAATATAAGTATGGCAAGGTTAAGGAAACCAAGGGGCTCGCCCTTGAAGAATTCCGCGCCATAAAGCGTAAGCAGGATTTTGTCGGAGAGGAATGCGGTGCCGACTGCCATCGGCAGGGCGAGGATTACAATGTACTTGAATGCAAGGCGGTGCATATTTACAAGTTTGTCTTTGCTTGTTTTGTGGTAGTGGGACATTAAAGGGAAGAGGCTTATGACAAGGGCGGTAGGGATTAAGGTCAGTGAATCTGTCAGTCTGTAGCCCGAGGAATAAAAACCAACTGCCGCCTCGCCCGACATTTTTGAAAGCATGAGCACATCTATTCTGCCGTAAATCGCAACAAAAAAAGTTAAGAGTGCAAAGGGCCAGGCTGCCTTTAGGAAGGACTTCCACAGCGTGAAATTGAACATAGGCCTTATTGAAATAAGGCGCCTGAAGAAAAAATATTTCACGATATTTGCAATCAGCACACTAAAAACAAGCCCTATGAAAAGCGGAACCATTGCCTGCTCTTTTGGCAGGTTATAAATAACAAACAGAACAATCCCAAGGAAAAGAACGCGCTCAATGAATTCCGAAATAACCTCATACTCCATCTTGAGGTTTGCCTGGAAAATTATGCCAAATACCGAACCTATTCCGCCTATCAGAATTGTTACCGCATAGATGCTGATTGGCAGGGTTATTTCAGGGGGATACCCCATAAGGTGTGCGGCAAGCACCGTAAGAATCAATGCAAAAACAGAAAGCACAAGCTTGAGGCCGAGTGCATTGCCAAGGTATTCCCTGGCTTTGCTTTTGTCGCGGGAAATTTCACGTATCAAAAGTGTGTAAACTCCGAAATCATTCAGGAAAAGGAAAAAGCCGAGGAACACTATTATAAGCGAATACTGGCCGAACAGTTCGGGGAGGAAATACGGGGCGAGAATGATTACCGTGAAAAGGCCGAGCAGTTTGCCGATCCATCGGCCTGCGGTGAATATTCCCGAATTCCTTGCTATGTCAATTGCCATTGCCATTGTTTTGCCTCGTGTTTATTTTTATTGCTCCAGCACGTAGAGTGCGGAGCAGTTCTCGTTGAAAATCTTGCGCAATTTTCCCGCGCGTTCAAGTTCCTGCAAAAGGGCTTTGTCCCAGGGGTCATTCCTGCAGACTGTTGCAATATGCGTTACCCCCGCCAAGCGCAGGGAGGAATATAATTCAGGGGAGGAAGCGGAATCAAACCTGTTCTCCTTCCCGATTGCCGCCCTGCCTGAAATGAATGGAACCGCCTTTGTAAGGTTTGACTTTATTGCCACAGTTACATCCGCAGGGAGGAGCGCTATCTGTGTATAGAGCGGGGAATTATCACTGTGGTCGTTTGCATAAAAAAGCGCGGTGTAAGATGTGAACGCCAGTGAATAAACCGAGAACAGCAGAAGGGAGAGCAGGACTGCCCTGCCAAGCCACTTTCGTTTTGAAAGTTCAAGCCAGCCGTAGCCGAACAGAATTGCAACGAAGGGCACTATCGGAAATATGAGGCGCGTGTACCAGTTTGTGGCATCAAATGTTCTGCCAATAACTATTGCCGCGAAAATTGCGGTTGTTAAAAACGCAAGCGCACCCAGAAAATATTTCCTGCGTTTTACAAGCAAGCAGTAGCCGCCTACCTTAAGCGCAATGTAAAGGGGCAGTACAACAAGTGCGAAAAGCAATGCCATTGGCAGAACGGCATTTGGAGGAAAAACCTGCACAGGCGGGAAATCCCAGAACTGAATATATGCTATTGAGAGATAGTAGGGCACATTGCCCAATATTCCGGATATTGCAGTCTCGGTGTTTATTATGTCCTGCTCGCCGCTGAACCTGTCAATCGTGCCGAATTTGAGAAAGTTCATTCCAAACCAAAGCCCTGAGAGGAGCAGTGCGAGGGCAATGAAAAATAAGGCAGAACTTGTTGCGGAAAATTTTATGTTTGCAGCCCTGTTCCTGTAAAGAAAATAAACTGCCGCCAGAATAAGGACAGGCACAAGCACGGTGCCGTTTAATTTTGAAATTGAAAGTGCGGCAATTGAAACCGCAATCGGAATCATTGCAAGCGCGGTTTTTTCCGCATGATGCTCGCGAAGGCGCAAAATCAGGCATGTACCTGCAAGCACGAAAATCAGTGAAAGGTTCTCGGTGTAATTTACAGAGCCATAACGGATTACAAGCGGGAATATTGAAAACAGTGCAAAGGGCGCAAGCCAGTTCTGCGCGAAGATTTTACGCGATATAAGGAAAAATAGCAGGAGCTGTATTGCCGCAAAAAAGAAGGGGAGTATTTTAATCGTGTATTGGTCAATTGGCAGGCCTGAAAGGAAAAATGTGGATGAGAAAATAAGGTAATAAAGCGGGGGCGGAACTGCCCACTGGGAGAGCGGCAAATCGAGAGTGCCCCGCCCCATAACGTCCTGCGAGAGCATTACATGATAGAATGAATCTGCATACGCGGCCTCGGGCAAAATCACAAGGGAGAATAGGTGCGCAAGGATACCAAGGGCGATAATTATGTAAAGCAAACTGCGCGTATTGAAAGTTGTGTTCAATTTCCACACCGTTCCAGAACCGTACCACTATTATTTTAAAGAGGGGAAACCAAGTATATATAAGATAATTAGCGGCTAATTGCTAATAAATGCTATTGGTACAAAGGTGAAATTTCTTGCCTGTGAAAACGATTAAAAAGCAAAAGAATCCGCGCAGGGGCGCGAAACTGGTTGTGCTGATTCCTGCACTGAACGAGGAGAAAACCATTGGCGGGGTAATATCCTCAATTCCGAAAAAAATAAACGGCATCGGCGAAATTGCGGCACTTGTTGTGGATGACGGCAGCACGGATAACACTACGGGGGCTGCAAAGGCAAAGGGCGCAAAGGTTGTAAGCCACAGTGTGAACCGCGGGCTGGGGGTTGCCTTTTCCACGGGAATTGAAAACGCACTGGGCATGGGCGCGGATGTGATAGTAAACATCGATGCCGACGGGCAGTTTAACTCGGGGGATATTGCGGAGATTGTTCAGCCTGTTTTGCGCGGTGAGGCGGACATGGTTACATGCAGCAGGTTTCTTGACAGGGACAATGAGCCGGAAATGCCTGCCGTTAAAAAGTTCGGCAACGCGGTATTCACACGGATTGTGAATGCACTTACAGGGGGAAATTTCACGGATACGCAGTGCGGCTTCCGCGCATATTCAAGGGACGCGGCAATGAAGATGACACTGTTCCACAATTACACCTATACACAGGAGGCATTCCTTAACCTTGCGAACAGGGGGTGCAAAATTGTTGAAATGCCATTTAAGGTTACGGGGCAAAGGGAGGGAAAGAGCAGGATTGTGGGAAATGTTTTTGTATACGGCATTCGTGCGCTTGTGATTATAGTAAGGACAATAAGGGATTACAAGCCGCTGGAGTTTTTTGCAAGCATTGGCGCGGGATTCCTTGCAATTGGTTTTGCACTTGGCACTGCGATTTTCATTCACTGGCTTTCGACAGGGATGACCTCGCCATACACTTCCCTTATTTCAGTGTCTGTTTTGATGCTTGTTTTGGGGTTCATACTTATAGTACTTGCACTGATTGCGGATATGAACGAGCGGCAGAGGAAAATGCAGGAGGAGATACTGTATATGATGAAAAAAGGCAGGGGCGAAAACAGCGATTAACATTAACCGCCTGTTTATTTGAAATTATCAAGGTATTTTTCTTCTTCCAATTGCCTGAATCTTTTTATGCAATCCGCAAGCGCGGGCATTTCCCTGCCAAGCGCTTTTTCAAGTTTTGCTGTTGAGAGGGATGTGTCAAGCGGCCGTTTTGCCTTTAGCATTCCGCTGCGCTCAAATTCCGAAAACGAGGTTTTGTCGAGTGCCGAAGGTTCAAAATCAAATGCACGGCATATCTCAAGGCCGAGTTCGTACTTGCTTGCCTTTCCCTTTGTGCCTGCATGACATATTCCTGAAAGCCCTTTCCCAAAGATTTCCGCAAAAATATCGGCAAGGTCATTCACAAGGATTGGCGAACTGTACTGGTCTGTAAAGAGCGGCATATCTATTCCATTGCGAAGGGCATCAACTATTCGCGGGGCTATGTTTATCTGCGCCCCTAATGGGTTCCAGCCGATTATTGTTGCACGGACTATTGCGGCTTCGGGGTTTGCCTTTGACACCGCACCCTCTCCAAGAAGCTTTGTTTCGGCATAGTAGCCAAGGGGTTTCGGCCTGTCTGTCTCGGAATACATCCCCTTTTTGCCGTCAAAAACATAATCGGTTGACATGTGGATTAGTTTTGCCCCGCATTCCTTTGCCGCAAGCGCGGCATTCTCCGCGCAGATTACATTTGCATTGTATGCGGTCTCCCTTTCGGACTCGCAAAGGTCGACAGCAGTCATGGCTGCCGTGTTTATGATAAGTTCAGGCTTTGCGGAAGCGATGGCAGTGATTGTATCCTGCCTGTTTCCAAGGCCGAGCCTGATTGTTTCAACGCCCTCTATTTGCACATTGTGCGACAGGTAACTGCCCGTTACATCAAACATGCCGCGCAGTTCAAAACAGCATGCGGCGCCAAGCATGCCGCTTGCGCCAGTGACAAATATTTTTGCACCACCCAATTAACCATCTCCCGCACGCAGGGAATATAAGGAAGAGGGCACAAAAACATTTATAATTGCGAACATATAAGATGATGGAAATGGGAAAACTGCAGTTTGACAAATATTTCGGGGCGAAAAACAAAATAGCGGATTCGGGCCCGAGATTTTTCATACGCACAGGGCTGATGTTAAAATACCTCAGGGGAATGCGGGGAAAACTCCTTGATGCCGGCTGCGGGGAAGGGAATTACCTCAATATAATCATAAAAAAATTCGGGAAAAGATTCAGGTACACAGGAATAGATGTGTCCGGAAAGGCGATTGCACTTGCAAAGGAAAAGATAGGAAATGGGGCAAAGCTGATTAAGGGGGAAATCCACGGCATGAAGCAGGCGGGGGCATATGATGTAATTGTCTGCGGGGAGGTCATTGAACATATAAAGGATGATGAAAAATTTATTATGCAGCTTGGCAGGCTGCTGAAGGAAAACGGATTTCTGGTTTTAAGCGCCCCACTGGGCAAAAAACTCTGGAGCAGGCACGATGTTGATGCAGGGCACTTCAGACGGTATGAGAAGAAAGAACTGTTCGCGATGCTTGAAAAAGCAGGGTTTGGCATACAGGAGTACGCGATATGGGGCTTCCCGCTTATGAGGCTTCTTTTTGGGGCGATCTCAAGGAAGAACAGCGAAATGGCGGGAAAAGGCGGGGTCGGCGGCCCTTTGCCCGGAATTTTAAAAATTGCAAAATATGTTTTTTTGATTGACAATTTGTTTAACTTCACGGAAAGGGGAATAGGGATTGTGCTATTGGCGCAGAAACGTGGCTAGGCAAATCAGTGTTGGGGCAGTTGCGCAATTAAGGTTTCAAGTTTTGTTTTTACGCTTTTAACATCAAATTTTTCAGAGTATAATTTGAAACCGTTTGCTGCAATGGAGTTTCTTAAATTATCGTTGCACGCAAGCAGGCGTATTGCGTCCGCCATTTCCTTTTCACTGCCGCGCCTTATTATCAGGCAGTCCTTTTTGTGCGTAAAAACCTCGCGCGTTGCCTTTGTATCCGCGATTATTACCGGCTTTTCCATCGCAAGGCAATGGTATGTCTTGCCCGTTATCACAAGGTTTGCCTTTTCCGTAAGGCCGAACGCGCCCATCAGGCAGATGTCCGCGGCGGCGATTTCTTTCGGCAGCTGCGCATAGGGGAGCGGCGGGCTGACAATGAGATTGTGCATGTTTTCTTTTTTTGCCCAATTCTTCAATTCTTCGCCGTCCTTTTTGTTTATTATCAATTTGAACAGGATACCTGGATCATCTTTAAGGATCCCGGCGGCGCCAAGGATTGAGTTCAGGCCGTGAAGGCTTTGGTTGCTTCCGTACCAAATTGCGGTTTTCTTTTTGCTTTTGCTGCGCGCCGGTGCGGAGGATTTCATTGACTTGAAAATCGCATCAGCGCCCGTGTAAATATAATCCACATTTTTAAGGCGGTATTCTTTCCTGAAATATTCCGCATGCGCCTTTGTGTCCACAAGCACAAGGCGCGCCCTGCGGTAGAGGATTTGCTCCAGTTTTCCGATTAAGTTTTCAATAATGCTTCCTTTTTTAAGGCCTAATTTTTCCTGCGCAATTGTCTGTTTCATTGAAATAAATGCGTCCAGTATTATCGGCTTTCCCGCAAGAAGCATAAACGGAAACATTTCCTGCGACCTGAAGTTTGCGAAAATTAAATCATACCTGTCCCGGTTTGCAAACAGGGAACTCAGCGCCCTTAAATATCTGAGGGGATTTTTTCCGTGCTCGCTTATCTCAAAAATTTCAAAGCCTGCTTTACGCATTGCCTCCTTTAATTTATTTGAGCGCGGGTATTCTGCAGGATAATATGTTGAGAAAAAGCAGATTCTCATTTTCCCACCTCTTCATGCCCTTTCCCAACAGGCTCAGGTTCTGAAAATGTAAAAATTGCGCCGATTGCCGCCGATAGGTATGTGAGGAACAGCCCTGAAAGCAGGGACATCACGACTATGCCTGCGGGAAGTGCGTTGAACGGGGAGAGGAGCACTATGTGGGCAACCTCACCTGTGCCTAGGCCGTTTATTGTGATGGGAAGCAGGGCTATTATTCCGACAACTGAAATTGCCGCAAGGAAATAAAAATACTCAAAGCTCAGGCCGAGTGCGAGCGCAACAATAAACGTCTGGGTGAAGGTCAACAGCCGTGAGGCAAATGACAGGAAAAAGGAAAACGCAATATCCCGCCTGTGCGGGAGGCTTAAATAGAACGAATTGAACATTTCCGATGCGTTCGGCCCGAATTTATTCGGGATAAGCCTTCTGCCAATGATGGAGAGCAGGAACCTGCTCCTTTCCTTTGATGAAAAAAACCAAATGAAAAACACAAGGGTAACAAGGGCGGAAAATGAAGCCGCAATAAGGCCTGAAAATTTGTTCAAAAAAAACAGGGAGCCTGCAAAGGCAAGCAGAAAAAGCGCGAGAATGTCAAGCATGCGGTCAAGTACAACACTGGAACTGCACGTGCCCAAGGGTTTGCCGCTTTTTTTTTGAAGGAACCTGATGCGAATAAATGAGCCCAGTTTTGCAGGGGTTATTGCGCTGTAGAACATGCCTATGAAGTAATAGCGCAGTGCCTGCATGAAACTTATTTCAATTCCTGTTGAACTGCCCTTGTTTTGTTTTTTTATTAAGTAGTACCATTTATAGGCCTGAATAAGGGAAACAGGCACAATCATGCAGGCGGCAAGAAGGAGGAGCGCGGGATTTGCCGAAAGCGCGGCGCTTACAATCTGCCAAGGCCCGATAAGCCAGATTAGCGCAATGAAAATTGCAATGCCGAAGAAAGGCAGCAGGGATTCGGCTTTTTTTAGCATGTTATCGCCCTATGCCCTGATACAGAATTCCTGCCGCAATAATGCCGTCTTTATCCAGCACATTGCGTGCATCAACAATTCCCTGTACGCCTGCTGATTTCAGGGTTTCGGGCAAGAGGGAGAGAAATTCCTTATGCGCGGTCGCAAGAACAACAATTTTTGCACCTTTGAGCGCGGCGCCAAGTGAGGCTGCCGAATCCTTTTTTGCGTGCGGGTCAAACTGGATTACATCCGCACCACTTGCCTTCAGCAGTTCCGCTATCTCAACAGCGGGGCTGTTGCGTGTGTCATCAATTTCTGATTTATAGGAGATGCCCAAAATGCAGATGCGCGTGTTTTTAAGGCCGGAACCGAGTTCCTGTGCCATTGCCTCAACAAGCTTTGCCACATACAGCGGCATTGAATTGTTTATCTCGCGCGCGAGGGCAAGGAACTTATGGTCAAAGCCCTGGTCGCGTGCCTTTTTTATGAGATAGTAAGGGTCAACAGGAATGCAGTGCCCCCCCACTCCCGGACCGGGGTGGAATGGCATGTAACCGAAAGGCTTTGTGGAGGCGCCCCTGATTACCTCCGCAGTGTCAATGCCCATCTGTGCAAATGATTTTGCAAGTTCGTTTACAAATGCAATGTTAATGTCGCGAAATGTGTTTTCAGTTACCTTTACTGCTTCCGCAGCCTTGAGGGAATTGAGGGGGAGGACTTCGGTGCCCGGCTCTAAAATTTCGTGGTAAAATTCAGCTGCACGCTTTGCCCCCGCAGGCGTGAACGCGGCAACAACGCGGGGAATTTTCTCAAGCGGCCATTTTTCATTGCCCGGGTCTATGCGCTCGGGGCAGTGTGCAAGTGCAAAATCAACGCCTGCCTTGAGGCCTGTGGATTCAAGCACAGGGCGCAAAACATCCCCGCATGTGCCCGGATAAACCGTGGATTCAATTATTATTAGGGGCTTGTTTTCCTTCTTCATGTGCGTGGCAACGGTTTTGCACGCGGTTTCCAGAACTGAAAGGTCGGGCTGGTGCTTTTCATCAACAGGGGTCTGAACGCAGACAACAATAACATCCGCGCCGCTAATTGCTTCCGCAGGATTTGTTGTTGCATAAACATCCTTGCGCAACATTGCAATTTCAGTTCGCAATTGCTCAACTCGGCTCTTGTCCAGCTCAAGCCCAAAAACCTTATGTTCGCGCAGGCGCTGTGCACAAAGCCTGAAAAGCGGCTTGCCGACATAACCAAGGCCAACAATACATACATTATTCATTCGGATCAACTAGGAGATTTAATCGATTATTAAATTTATAAACTCTTGTTTTGCCGTTCTCAGAGGCATGTACAAGGGAAAGGCGGTTTGAAATAGCTGCAATGCTTTGTTCATGCGTGCCGCCATATTCGGAAGATGCAAGAACATAACCGACCCCGTGCATGGACAGTGTTTCAAGGAGCTCATTTCCGCTCCTGGCGGCGGGCCCGACAGTATGAAGGCCTGTCAGCAGGAATGTCCGTTTTGGCATGTTTGACCATACAATATCGGAAGGGGAGGCGTGGTCTGCAACCCATTCATTTGCCTCAATGAAGTCCATATACTTCGCATCAAATGTGCGCTGCTGTATTGTTGAGAGATAGTATGCATCAGAGCCGGCGCTTACCAGTATGCATGCAAGCAGCACACCCAATACAGCATGCTCTGCCGTAAGGCCCGCAGGCAGCCTTATTCTTGAGGCCGCTGTGCGGATGCCCTCCGCAAAGAATATAATCAGGAAAAGGGCTATCGGGAGAATGAACCTGTCAACAGCGCTGGGGTCCCATGATATCCAGAACAGGAGCACTGCCAGGTAGAGCAGGGAATAAATGTGCAGCGGGGAAATGCCCCTTTTTGCCTGCGCCGCAAAACCAATTGCCACAATAAGGAAAACAAAAAAGCCGATAAGGGGAATCAGCATGCTGCCCTCAAAAAACCAGTTCATTATATCCAAGGGGGGGAACACGACCTGCGGAATTGAAATAAGGAAATAGAAATAGGCGCGCGCGGGAATGGTTGAAATTGACCTTGCAGCGGCTTCTGGCACCGGCAGTTTCCGTGACAGCGGGTCCCCGACATCCTCCAGGAAAAACTGGCCTGTATAAACATTTGCGCCATGCTCTTTGGCGATGTTTGAATAGGAACTGAGTGCCAAAAAAGGCAGGCTCATAACAATTGCAAGGATGGCAAGCGCCCTTAAATTTCTCCCAATCATAAATGATAGCCCTGCGGCAAGGCAGAGCGCAAGCCCGGCGGTTCTTGCCAGATAAGAAATGCCAATAAATACTGCCGCCGAAACCGCATAAAAATATCCCTGTCCCTTTGCCAGCTTCAACAGCAGCAGCATTGCGATTAATGAAAGGAAAAGAAATGGCGCGTCACTCAGTATCCTGTGCGAATACCACAGCACCACAAGATTAAGGGCGAAGGTTGCGGATATGAGAAGGCTTATGGTGCCGCCAAAAAACCGCCTGGCAATAAGATAGGCGGGAAATATTGAAAGCACCGTAAAAATTAGCGAGAGGAGCTTTGCGGCAAAATAGTTTGTGCCAAAAATATAGACTATAGGGGCAAGGATGACGGAGTAAAGCGGGGGGTAGACAAATGCCGCAGGCTCAGGCGGGGAGATGTCAAAGTATCCTGTGCCCTCTGCAAGCGACTTTGCGCCGATAAGGTACAGTGCAGAGTCCCCGCCCTCCTGCGCATTGTTCAGCGCAAAGGAGAACGCTGCGAAAATCAGCGCCATGAGCAGGAGCACATACCCGTATTCCTTAAAGATCTTGTATGGAAAAGCCATTTATCAACACAACCATAATTCCTGCAATTTACCCTTATTTGCCCTTCATTATCCGCACGGCGCACCTCATTTTTGGCGGCCTGATGAAGGTGAATCTTGCGGAAAGCCCCTCGTAACCGCGCAGGGCACGGAAAAGAAACGCGGGAAGCCAGCGCCTCACAGCCTGGCTTGTTTCAACATACGAAATTGCGCTGAAATCCCCGGCAAGCGAAAAGCCATTCCCCTCCAGGCGCCTGCGGAAGGAGGGCAGAAATTCAGCATATACAAAGCCCCACTTCGGGGAAACCATGTTAAACAGGGTTCTTGCAAACACAAAGGGGTGCAGGATGTTGTAGAACTCAATAAATGCAATCCCGCGATTTTTCATTACCCTGTGCATTTCCATAAGGGCAATATCACGGTTCGGAACATGGTAGAATGTGTTTATGCAGTAAACCGTGTCAAACTTTTCCGGCTTAAGGGGGAGAGCCTGTGCATCCGCAATTACAAGATGCACGTTTTTCATTTTGCCTTTCGCAAGCCTGCGCCCTGCAATGGCCAGCATTTTTGGGGAAATGTCAAGGGCAATAACTGTTTTTGCCTTTCCCGATATTTCAGGGAGATAGGTGCCTGTGCCTGTGCCAAGGTCAAGGGCCATGCCTGACTTTTCCGAGGAGCGCACAAGCTCACGGCGCTTTTCAACTATCCCGCCCTCAAACTCGCTCTCCGCGCCGTAGAGGCGCTCGTATCCCTCAGCCTGGCTTGAGAAGAATTCTTCCTGGTTTTTTGTCCTGTCCAAAATATCCCGCCTAAAAACGCTTCTGCATCTCGTGTATGAGCTCAAGAAGCCATGACTCCTTTTCATGCGATTCCAATGGCAATAGCAGTTCGCGCGCGAACAGCACGCTGCCGCGCATCCCGTCAAAAAAGACATTGAACTTGCTGTCGCCGTGCAGCCTGCGCGGCTCAAATGTCTCAATCTCGGCAATGCGCATGCCCTTCTTTTTTGCCTTTATCTCCATCTCCAAATCCGCCTCCTGCCCGGGGGCCGAGGTGTTCAGTGCAAGGAATTTCTTCCTGTCGATTGCACGGAAGCCCATCCACGGGTCTGTCAGGGGAACACGGAACAGCACGCGCATTATAAAGGCAACGAAGTAATTTGCATAAAGCCTGAAAAAAGTCATGTCACTGCTCCTGACGCCGCGCTTCAGCCTGCTCCCCACAACCAAATCGTAACCCTGCCGCATTTTTCTCAGCAGGCGGGGAATGTCCTCCGGCTTGTGCGAACCATCGGCATCAAGGATTATCATTATATCCCCTTTTGCTTTCTTTGCGCCCGTGCGGTATGCGTTGCCGAGGCCGCGGCCCTCCTGCATAATAACACGAAGGCGCAGGCGCTTTGCAACCTTAATTGTTGCGTCTTTTGAGCCGCCATCCACCACAAGAATTTCATCAACATAATTGCGGGAGATGCGCTTAACAACAAGGGGCAAATTATCCTCCTCATTTAACGTTGGGATTACAACAGTCACGGTTTGCTTCATCGGCATGGGGGAAATCACCTGAACCTAACCCTTGGCAGGGCCGTGTATTTAATAAAATTCTTCAGTGGGAAAAAAATGCGCGGCTCCATTATGCACACCTGCATGTTTGTTGAGCATGTGCGGCAGTTCTCAAGGCATTTTTGCTGGTCGCGGTATTCGCCGCTTTCAAGGATTGGGCGCAGGCCTTTGTCACGGATGCTGAACCTCTGCTTCCATCCGGTGCCTGTGAGGCAGGGGCTGAATGCGCCGTCCCCCCAAAACTCAACAAAGTAATGCGGGGTTATGCACTGCTCTGCAAACAGCCCTGCTGTGTTTTTGCCCTCGAAGTAATCCCCGACCTGCCGCAGGTAGTGCGTGCTGTTGGCAACATTGCCTTCATTTGACATTTCATCGGTGAATGCACGGACCATGCCTATATCCGCATCGGAAAACTTAAAGCGCGTTGCCTTTGTGCGCTGCCCCTTGAATTCGGGGTGCGAACTCACTGCCTGGAACTTGTGGTCAACGCCCAGTTCATTTGCAAGTGCGTGAATTTTCCTTAATTCGGCGGTGTTCCACGGAGTGATTACGGAGTTTATAGAGGTGGAAACGCCCGGGGCAAAAACCTTAAGGTTTTCCACGGCCTGCACCGCCTTCCTGAACGCGCCCTTAAAGCCCGTTGCCTTGTCCATTTCACTTCCGTATGCGTTCATGCTGATTGAGACCGCGTCAATCCCTGTTTCCTGCAGTGCGCGGGCGGTTTCCTCATCAAGCAGTGAGCCGTTTGAAACCACGTGCATATAAGGAATCTTATGTTTTGTGTAGCGGATGCGCTCAATTATATCCGGCAGGATTAACGGTTCTCCACCTGTGAAATTAACAAAACAGGTGCCCATTCCGGAGAGTTCATCAATCAGGGATTTGTAGCGCGGCAGCGGGATGTGCCTCTTATCGGGGTTGCGCCAGAAGTTGCAGTAATCGCAGCGAAAGTTGCAAATATGGGAGGTGTAGAACTGCGCAATAAGGGGGAATGGCTTGTCCCTTATGTAATGATTGAAGTGCCAGCGCATGTAGTTGTATGCAAACGGGAGGAAATTTGACGGTTTTATTTCAAGGGAGCTCGCCATCGTGAAAAACCTCATTTTGCGCCATTCAAATACCATTCCGCGGTTTTTTTAAGCCCGGCATCAAGCATAATCCCGGGTTCGTAACCTGTCAGTGTGCGCAGTTTTGTTATGTCGGGACAGCGGCGCATTACCGAGCCCTCCGGCATATCCGTTGTTTCAATTTCCGCATTGCTTCCCGCCGCGGCAATAATCTTTTTTGCCAACTCGCTAATTTTTATCTCCTCAAGGTTGTTGCCGATGTGGATTATTTCATTGTTTGTTTTTTCAGACTCCGCAACAAGGATTGTTGCCCTTACAGCATCATCAACAAAACAGAACGCGCGTGTCTGCTCCCCGCCCTGAATTTTAAAGGGATTTTCATCCTTTGCCGCGCGCATTATAAACTCGGGTATGACATGATCATTACCCATTCTCGGGCCGTAAATGTTGTGGTAACGGACAATTGAAAGCGGAAAGCCGTAATGCCGCGCATAGTTCATGAACAGAAGTTCCCCCGCGATTTTGCTTCCCCCGTAACTCCAGCGCGGATTTGTTACATCCTCAATAACCAGCGGCGCGGTTTCTGGGGTCGGAATTTTTGAAACACCGAGGGAAACTCCGCCCGCATAGGCTTCGGATGACGAGGAGAAAACTATTTTTGACCTGTTCTTTTTCTGCGCACTGAACCAGTCAAGGATGTTTATTGCCGAGAGGATATTCACGCGCAGCACTTGCTCGGGTTTTTCATAAAAGTAGCGTGTGCCGTTTATGGCGGCAAGGTGGTAGACGAAATCAAAATTTTCAGGTTTCCCTAACTTCATAAGGCCGGCAGGGTTTGTGAGGTCCGCCTCAATAAATTCAACATTATCGCGCTCCGCAAGCAGTTTGAGTTCGGGGTCCATCTTCCCGCGCGAAAGATTATCGGCGATTGTTACTGCCTTATTCTGTTCTGCAAGCGCCGCAGAAAGGTGCAGGCCTATGAAGCCCGCGCCGCCTGTCACAAGCGCCGTTGCATTCTTTGTCATCGCGTTCCATCCCCCAGCCTTACAAGCTCAACGCCTTCGGCAGCGGCAAGTGCCCTGGGGTCAGAAAGATTGTGCCAGCAGTCAACGACAAGAACATGCTTTTTGCAGTTCCCGAGGATTGTGTCCGTGCCTATGTTCATTATTTTTTCATGGTTTGTGAGGAAAAGCACTATATCGGCATCTTTCAGTGCGGCCTCCACGCTCTGTTCAACCACCGTTCCCCTGAATTCCTTTACGACAGGGTCGTAGGTTTTATACTCCGCGCCGAGTTCCGCGTCAAGCGCCTCAACTATTTTCATTGAGGGCGCGCCCCTGAGGTCATCTGTTTCAGGGCTGCCCTTGAATGCAAGGCCGAGAACTGCAATGCGCGGCTTCTTCAGCTTGTTTTTGCGCACAAATGTGCGCACGGCATCGGCAACGCGCAGGGTTGCGTGCCTGTTGCCCTCTATTGTTGCGCTTACCAGAGCCGCGCCGAGTGCATTGCTTTCCGAGAAATAACGGAAAATCTGGGGGTCTTTTGAAAGGCACGGCCCGTCAGCGCCAAGGCCGGGCTTGAAAATTGATGTGCGCGAATATGAATTATTGACGGCATCAACAACCTCGTATGAATCAACACCCATCTTCTCACAGAGCATCCCCACTTCATTGGCAAACGCAATATTCACGGCGCGGTAAAGGTTGTCTATGAGCTTGCAGAGCTCCGCAACAGACGGGCTGGAAACCTTTACAACAGTGCCGCCAAGGCGCGCAACTGTATTTGCCGCGCGGTCGGAGCTTTCCTCATTTATGCCCCCCACAATTTTGGGCAGGGAGTAAAGCTCATGGAGTGCCTTTCCCTCTATTGTGCGCTCGGGGCAGAACGCAAGGTAAAAATCCTCGCCCGCACGCATGCCGGAGAGTTCCTCAAGGCGCGACTTTGCGTAGTTTTCAGTTGTTCCAGGAATTACCGTGGATTTAAGGATTATTGTCTGCCCTTTTCTCAGGTGCGTTCCTATTGTGCTGAACACTGCCTCAATGTAATCGTAATTTGGCTCTTCATCGCCTTTCAGCGGCGTGCCTACTGTGATAAGCAGGGTGTCCGCGTTTTTCATTACATATTCGTAATCATCGGTGAATTCAATGCGTTCACGGTTTTTCTGCAGGGTTTCATTCAGCCCCGGCTCATGAATTTCGGCGCTATAAGTTTCGCGCAGCCGCTTTACCTTCTCTTTATTTATGTCAACACCTATTACGCGCGTGCCTTTGTCCGCAAATGCGGCAACCATTGGCAGGCCTATGTAGCCAAGGCCGCACACAGCCACTGTTTCATCTGCTTTTTCCAAAGTACTGCCCTGCAAAATAAATCCCTCTATTGTTAGATTATTGTACCAACGAACCATAATAAGCGCAGAAATGCACCATTAAAATGGGGCACAAAAAGATTTAAATATGGTTATTCACGTGGAATATTCAGAAGGGCATGCATAAAGGATATTGAAACTGGGCGATTGGTTTGCATCTTAAAAAATTAACCGTATTTGAAATATCCGCGATTGTGTTCATCGCGGCGCTTGGCCTTGCGCTAAGGCTGTTATTTTTCGAACGCACGGATATGCTGTGGGACGAGGCATGGCATGTGGCAATAGGATATAAGATAGCCACGGCATTCTGGACCCAGCCGATACTGCCTATTGCCTGCCTTGCAGGGCTGGCTGTAATTGTTTATATTCTGCTTGTGAAGAGAAGCCTGGCGGGCGCCGGCGTGATTTCGTTCCTGATGCTGATTTCGGCATTTGTGCTGAAAATCCCGTTCGCACTGCACACGCGGCATCCGCCGCTCTTTAATATTGCCGCTGCGTTCGGCATTTTTCTGACAGGCCTTCCGCCGGAGATAATAGGGAAATTAATATCCACTGCCGCGCTTATGGCACTGCCGTTTTTCGGCCTCCTGCTGGGTATGCAAATTAAAGGCAAAAAATTCGGGATTGTGCTGTTTGCGCTCCTTATGCTTTCGCCGCTTTCCATATTCTATTCGGGCACGGCATTCCTGAACCCACTTGCGGTCATGCTTGCATACGGCGGGCTTGCGGTTTTCTTTGCGGCACTTAAAAATTCAAGGCTTATGCCGCTTGCGGGGGTTCTCTTTGCACTTGCAGTGGCGACACGCTACACTGCGGCACTTATGGTTATTGCATTTGCATATCTGCTGTTTGTGAACAGGCACTGGGTGATGAAATCCGAGAACAGGAACAACTGCGCAATTTTTGCGCTTCTGGCAATTACTGCCATCGGCGTGTTCCTGCCAGCAATGCTTTCAAGCTTTGGCGGCTATGCCGAGTGGAGCGGGGATGACAGCAATTATATCCACGATATTGCGCATTACAGCACATTTCTTGCCGATGCATTTGGCGGGGAGCCGCTGAAGACTGGCGCCGCGTTCTATCCCGAATTATTCATGTTTTTTCTCTCGCCGCTGGCAGCGGTGTTTTTCATTGCGGGGGCGTTTTTCGCGCTGCGGAACCGGCAGAAAGGCGTGCTTATCTTCCTGCTAATCTTCCTTGCATACATTGCATTCTTTTCTATTGCAAGCGATTACATGGCGCCGCGCTATGCGCTTATAATGGAATTCCCGCTGATGGTTGTTGCTGCATACGGAATCATAGAGGGGGCCAGTTGGCTTAAGGAAAAAACAGGGGCTGCTTATTGGCGGGGGATTTGGCATGGGGCATTTGCAGCCCTGATTGTTTTCTTTGTATGGCAGAATGCCGTGCTTATAAATGAGCATGAGTTCCACGGGCTTTCGGAAGCGCTTGCGGAACTGCCCGAGGATGCGGTGATATATACAAGCTACCTTGACTCGGTGAAATATTACTCGGGGGCATACAAAACAGACACTGAAATAACAAACAGTTTTTTCTCAAAATTTGCAGTTAGCAGTGCAACTGCCGGCGGCAAAGGGGAGATACTTTACATAAACACGCCCCTTGAGGATGTTGCAGGCAGGGTGGATTATGTTATTGCAAACAGGCTGTTTTTTGGCGATGAAAATGCGCGTGCGCTTGATAGATTCACGCTCTGCAGGGAGATAAAGTCGGCGGGCACGACGATATTCTGGCTCTATGCAAGGGAGCACTGCCCCGCAGTGCGGGGTATCGGGGCATAGGGGCTTGATAAAATGGGGAATTCGAAGAAAATCCTGATTGTTTTCGGCGTGCTTTACGCACTGCTGTACCTAGGCTTTTACCCGCAGTTTTATTACATGCCCGACGAGCAGATTTACCTGAGGAGCGCGTATCTCCTTCAGGCGGGAGATGTAACTATCGATGATGTTGAATACAATTACGGTTTCACTTTTAAGAATGGGCAGTTTGTTCCGCTTTATCCTTTGGGGCAGGCACTGTGGCTCATGCCGTTTATGCAGTTCGGGTGGGAGGCTGTTTTTCTTTCCGGGCTTGCCGCGGTACTGCTCGGATTTTTTGTGTTTTATAAAATAATGGGAAGGCTGAACCTGCCGCGAATTTATTCGTTGCTTTTTTTACTTTACCCCACATTCACATTTTTAGGCAAGACAATAAACAGCGACATGCTTTCGGTTTTGCTGGTGCTAACTGCATTTTACTTTTATCTCGGAAGGGGGCGGTTTGACTGGGCAATTGCCGGGATTGTGTTCGGGCTGGCCGCGTTTGTAAGGCTGCCCTCGGGCATCCTGTTTGCCGCGTTCCTGCTTGTCTCGCTCTGTAATAACAGAACAAGGGCGAAATATATTTTCATGGGTTTCGTTCCGCTTGCGGTGATTATTCTGCTACATAACACCGCAATCTACGGCGGGCCTTTTGAGACCGCATATTCCGCGGCATCCTATTTCAGGTTTGACATTATACAGACGCCGCTCACAATACTTGGCTTTGCCGCGATATTGTCTTTGCTTTACCCATTCATGTTCATCTCGCAGTTCCTTTACAGGGGCAGGGCGTGGCGGGAGATAATTCTTTCCGGCGCGCTATTGCTCGGATTTTTCGGGTTTTATTTCAATAATCCTATACAATTCCGCGCGGAGACCCTGCTTATGGGCGCAAGGTACGTGCTTGTGCTTGTTCCGCTTCTGCTTGTTGCGTATGCATGCATGATTAATAATGCCGTGGGAAAAATAAGGGAGAAAACAAAAATTGCGCAGCCTTTAATTGCGGCTTCAGCGGCAATTATTGTTTTTGTTTTGCTTATAGGCACGGTGTTTGTACATGCGCAGTACAATGAGAGGATTAACAATAAGCGCGCGGTGTTTGATGAGATTTATGAAAATACGGAAGAGGGTTCGCTGATAATTACAGAAACGCCCGGCATTCCCCTGCGCGCGGGCGAGATTCAGAGCCCTTTCGCGGGAATGTTTTTCTGCGAGTGTTTTGGGGACAGGAAAAGCGTGCCGGTTGATGTTGAGGGCGGGGTTGAAAGATATGTGAAGGATGCGGGGGCGGACAACACATATTATGCAAGGCTTTGGTTTGAGGGAAGGGGGATGAAGGTGCTTGTTACGAAGTGGGTGGATAGGCCGCGGTGAGGGCGGGAACTGGTTTAGGGAGTTTGCGAGCGCAAGGCGAGCTAGTGGCATCGAGCCCAAGCGACGCTATCCGGCTTGGGTAGCCGCCCCGCCGAGCAAAAAGCGACGCTATTCGGCGAAGCCGAATGCGCGCATTTTGACGCGCTAATTGGCTGCGCTATTCGGCGAAGCCGAATGCGCGCATTTGAAGCGAAGCTTCAAATAGGGCAGCCAATTGCGCCCATTTTGGCAGCGGCCAAAATATGGCGAGCCAAAATAGCGGGCGGTGCACATCACGCGCGGATGGTTTCGGGCTATGCCCGAAAATTTCCGAACAACAGTTCGGAACTGTGTCCGCGCACCGGAAATGCGCTCCCTGAAAACCTTTAAATATGCGGAAGGGCATAATGTTGGCATGGGCTGTGTTTATACAATAGGGTACGAAGGCAGGACAGCGGAAGAATTTCTGCGCGAACTGAAGGGGCATAAAGTGAAGCGGCTGGTTGATGTAAGGGAGCGCGCTTTCAGCTGGAAAAAGGGTTTCTCGAAAACCGCGCTTTCGCTTGCTTTGAATGGTGCGGGAATTGAGTATGTGCATATGCCCGCACTGGGAAGCCCTGCCGAATTGAGAAAAGAACTTTACAAGAAAGGGGATTACGATTGCTTTTTCAGGGATTATGCGAAGCACCTTGCTGCACGGGGAGAAAGCCTTGGGCAGTTGAAGGAGCTTGCAGGCTCAAAGGCCTCTGCCATAATGTGCTTTGAGCGCGACCCGGGCAAATGCCATCGCAGCATTATTGCCTCGGAGCTCGGCCAGGGTACGGCTGAGGTTTTGCACCTGTGATTATTGACGACTTTTTAGTACTGGGGAGGGCATGCCCCGACAGGATGCGGGACGGCAGGTTCACGGTCTGCTGTGGAGGGCATTCCGAAAGGCTGGGCTTTGTGAGGATTTACCCCACGCCCCCGCACGCCGAGAAAAAACTGCAGCGCTGGAATCTTGTTAGTGTTGAAGTTGAAAGGGACGCACGGGACAAACGTGAGGAAAGCTGGAAGATTGCAGGCGCAAAATCGGACTGGCGGAACACGGCAAAGGGAATTGAAGTTCTGGACGTGCTTTCGCGGGAGGAAAGGCTGCGTTTTATTAACGGGGTTGAAAAAACAACAATTGAGAAACTGAAAGAAAGCGGAAAAACGCTTGGAATTGTTGAGCCCAGAGGAATTGAGGCACACATTAGGAAATTCCCTGCAGAATCCCCACAGACGGATTTGCTTGGCAGGACTGTGCTTTCAAAAAGGAACTTTCCGCACAGGCTTTACCTGAAATATTTCTGTGCGCCGAAATGCACGGAACGCGGCCACGATCACCAGCTGCTTGAGTGGGGCGTCTACGAGTTTTGGAGGAAGAATCCGCAGGCGCCTGCGGAAAAGGTTGCCGAGAACCTGCGGCTGCAGGACAGGGAATACGGGAAATTTTTCTTTGTTGGGAATCAGGCATTTCATCCGAATAATTTTATGGTTATCAGCGTGCTGAGGCACAAGGTGTGATTGCGGATTTCCAGTGCGGCTGGATGGGGACGGGCAACCTTTTAAATAACATTTTATCTGGGTTTCTATTGGTTTGGTACTTATGGCTGATGAAATCAAAATTCCAGTTGCGAATACCGCAATAGGCGAGCCCGAGGCAAAGGCGGCTTATGAAGCCGTTAAGAGCGGCTGGGTTAGCAGCGGGCCGCGGGTGAAGGAATTTGAGAAGGAATTCTGCGCGGCAACTGGGGCGAAGCATGCCGTGGCTGTTAACAACGGCACAGCTGCATTGCATACTGTTCTCATGGCGCTCGGGATTAAGGAGGGGGATGAGGTAATAATTCCCTCACTGACTTTTATTTCCACTGCAAATGTTGTGCTGTTTCAAAATGCGAAACCTGTGCTTGCGGAATGTGATGCGCGCACGTATAACATTACCGCGGAGGAAATTGAAAAAAGAATCACGCCGAAAACAAGGGCAATAATTCCCGTTGACATGAACGGAATGCCTGTTGATTATGATGCCGTGCTTGAGGCCGCGGAAAAGCACAATGTTCCTGTGATTGCGGATTCTGCGGAGAGTTTGGGCGCGGAATATAAGGGCAAAAAGATAGGCGCGAACGCGCCGATACATTGTTTCTCCTTCTTCCCTAACAAGAACATAACAACAGGAGAGGGGGGAATGATTACGCTTGAGGATGATGGACTTGCGGAGCGCGTTAGGATTATAATGAACCAGGGGCAGGAGGGCAGGTATAATCACACTGTTCTCGGCACGAATTACAGGATGACAGATATTCAGGCTGCTGTTGGAATTGAACAGCTGAAAAGGCTGGAGGGAAATGTAAGCGCGAAGCAGAATCTTGCGGAAAGGTATAACAAGGCGTTTGAAGGGAGAGACGATATTTCGGTTCCGTTTATTCCCGAATATGTGACACAGCACGCATGGTATATGTATGCCGTAAGTGTTGCGGAGGAGAAAAGGGACGGGATTGTAAAGGGACTTGGGGAGCGCGGAATTGGAACACGGCTGAGCTTCCCGCCCATACATGCACAGCCGCTTTACAAGGAGATGTTCGGGTTTAAGGAGGAAGATTTGCCCGTTACAATGAAGGCGTGGAATAAGCTGATTGACATTCCGCTCTGGGCGGAACTTGGAGAGGAAAAACAGGATGTCGTGATTGGGGCGCTGCTTGAACTGCTGGAGAAGGAATAATATGGCTGCAGGAAAAGGAAAAAAACAGATGGTCAGCATTATAATTCCTGTTTACAATGAGGAGAAAACAATTGCAAAGGTTGTTCGGGCGGTTAAGGCCGCTGACACGCGCGGCTTTGCAAAGGAAATTGTTGTTGTGGACGACGGAAGCAGGGACGGCACTGCGCGCGCGATAAGGGACATAGCGGGGATTAATGCAATAAGGCACAAGGTAAACTGCGGGAAGGGGGCGGCGGTAAGGACGGGGATTCAGAAGGCAACTGGGGACGTCCTGCTTATACAGGATGCGGACCTGGAGTATAATCCGAAGCAAATAGGGAAACTGCTTGCACCCATTGCGAAGGGGGAGATGGTTGTTTATGGTTCGCGGAGGCTGGGAACACTTAAGGGCGAGGGAATAATGCTGCACGACTGGGGAAACTGGGTTTTAAGTGCCGCGACTTCCGTGCTGTTTGGGATGAGAATAACGGATATGGAAACAGGCTACAAGGTTTTCAGGCGCGAGGTTGTGGAGGGCATGCAGTTGCGCTCAAACAAATTTGACATTGAGCCGGAAATCACGGCAAAAATAATAAAACGCGGCTATAAGATACACGAGGTGCCGATTGATTTCTCCCCCCGCGGCTTTGCGGAGGGCAAGAAGATAACTGTTTTTGACGGGCTTGTGGCACTGTGGACGCTGGTTAAGTATAGGGTTATGCCTTAGGCAGAAGCACTAAAGCAGGACAAACAGTGCTATTGCAACAATATTAAATAAAACTACAATTGCTAATATTGCCAATACCATTTTCTGGAAAGGACTAAATTCAGGGCTTGTTTTTGTCCGCTTTTCCTTAAGAAACTTCGCAATCAAAGCAGACAGAGTCGTTGTCAAAAAAAAGGCAGGGCCGGCTGACCCCGCCAACATTGCCACTAGCGGAACAGAAAGTACAAATGCAATAACAAATGCAATTGCCCATTCATTAGGGAGAATTCCATCAAGACCGTACTGGGCAAATACATCATTTTTTTTCAATGCTGTTGCCTTTTCTTTCTTCATAATATTCAAATGCGTACTGCCCTATTGCAATGCCTAAAACGCTGATCCAGCCAAATAACAATCCCCAAATCACTGCGCCGCCCAGAGTAATAAGGTTTTTTTGCTTTTTATCCATTTTTTGCTTGGACAAAAACCAATAGGCCACAATACTTAGCGGGATTACAATTACTGTAAAAATTGCCGAAAATATCAGGCTAAAATATATGTCAAATTCAAAGTCGCTCCCCGGCTCGGCTAAAGCCTGGACAAAAAAATAAAATACAAAATATAATGCGATGGTAATGAAAATAGTCAACAGCAATTTTGTAAAAGCCTTCATTTCAATCAATAGTAATAGACGCATTAATCCTTATAATTCTTACTAAAAAACTCAATTGTTTTCTTCAGGCCGTCTTCAAGCTCAACTTCAGGCTCCCAGCCCAATTTTTCCTTTGCGCGCGTGATATCGGGTTTTCTCCTTGTCGGGTCGTCCTCAGGCATCGGGGCGAATGCTATTTTTGATTCTGAACCTGTTGCGGATGAGATTTTTTCCGCTAATTCAAGGATTGTGATTTCCACAGGGTTGCCGATGTTTATTGGTTCTGTCTTGCCCTTTTCCATTGCAAGCATAAGGCCGCGGACCATATCGGAAACATAACAAAATGAACGGGTTTGTTTTCCCTCGCCGTAAATTGTCAGTTCCTTTCCCGCGAGCGCCTGGTTTATGAGGTTGGGCATTGCCCTGCCGTCATTCTTTGCCATTCTCGGCCCG
>JBDRDO010000078.1:0-3035 GCA_043820655.1 Candidatus Iainarchaeum sp.
AATAAACTGCGCGCAATGCTGACGCTATTTTTTGTTCTCACTATGCTAAGTTGTGCAAGTGCTGAACTGCCTCGCCCCGAGAGTGTTGCATATGCGGATGCAACTGTAACCCTGGGTGCGGAGGGCAGTTTTTCAGGAGTGATTACGGAACATGACGGCATGATTGTAAGGATGCTCACATTCAGCGAACACGGGGGGCAGGAAATTGAAAGGCTTGAGGAAACGCTTGTCATAGGAGATGATGTTTACAGTGCACGGGAGGAGGACATAAACGGGAACAGGTATGCGGTTTTTGAAATTAAGGAACTGCTTAAGTATGCGAAAACCCCGAGCTTTAAGGCAAGCGTTAAGGCAAGGGTCAAAAGGCACTCCGGGCTGGCAAACGGGGATTTCAATAAGTCCGCAGACATGGCGGGCGGATTTACGGAGGCAACGGCAAATATTGAAAGTGACGATGCCGAACTTATCGGATTTGCGGAAAGGGAGTTCAACGGCACGGGGCTTGAGGAGATAAGGCAGGTTGCTGAATGGGTGAACACAAATATAGAGTATGACAGGAAATATTACAAGGGAACGTGGAGCGCGAAGGAAACATTTGAACAGCGCGCGGGCGTGTGCGATGAGTTCGCGAATTTAACAGCGGCATTTTTGCGCATAAACGGAGTGCCTGCAAGGTATATTTCCGGCGTTAGCTATGACGGGGAAAGGTTTGGGAATCACGGCTGGATAGAGGCATTTGTGCCCGAAAGGGGCTGGGTTGCCGTTGACTCAACATACGGGGAGGCGGGATATGTTGATGCACTGCATTTCATTGTTTCCAGGGCGCGGGATGCCGATGAGGTTAAGAGCGTTATGATAACAACAACAAGCGTAAATCAGATTGAGATTGAAACAACGCTTCTTGAGCCGAACGTTGAGGTGCACAGTGCGAGGCAATTTTCAGGCATTGTAAATGCGGAAATGCATGGGGTTGTGCTTGAATCGGAGCAGGAATTCGGGCTTACTGTAATGCTTGAGAATCTGACAAAAAAGGAAATCATAGTCCCTGTTGAACTGAATCTGCACCCTGATTTCGCGGTTATCGGGCAGAGGAGGGTGCTTGTGCTTCTTGCAGAGGGGGCGGAGGAAAGCGTGAGTTTTAAGGCAAAGGCACCCAAATTTGAGAAAGAGGGGATGTACGGGAAGTACGAGTATGCGCTTATGCTGCCCGACGGGAACATTTCCGGCGTTCTTGAGGTCTATCCCAAGGGGAAATCGGGTCTTGGCGGGATTGTGAAGCAGGAGGATGATGCCCTTGGGGGGCTGCTTACTGCGGACAATATAGCGCTTTTTGCCGCAGTTTTTGTTGGGGCAATCGTTATCCTGACTGTTTTAAAACTTTTGCTGGGAAGAAAAGGTTAAGGGCAAAGCCCCAAAAACAGAAAATTGAAATGCGACCGTAGGCTAGTGGTTATGCTTGGACCTTGCCAAATCAGAACCCTAAAGGGTTCCGATACCTCCAAAGGGTTCGGAACCTAATGGGCTCGGATACCTCCAAAGGGGGTTTGCAAAAAGGTTCAGACCCGGGTTCGAATCCCGGCGGTCGCAAACTTTTCTTTAGAAAAGAAAAGTTTTCGAACTTACAGTTCGAAAATTTCCGAACAAGGTTCGGAAAGTTTACAAAAGAAATAGTTTTTGCTTTGCGCAAAAACAACTGCTTTATTTCAATATCTTTTCCACTGCATTAAGCGCCTTTTCAAAAACCTTTTCACGCGGGCCTGTTACGTCAATTACAATGATTTTTTCTTTCGGCAAATCCTTCCCAAGCATGAGGAAGCCCTCACGCACGCGTTCAAGGAATTCCTTTTGCTCAAAGATGTCGTTTTCCGCGCGGCTGTTATCCGAGGAAATGCGTTTCAGTGCCTCTTCCACAGGGAGGTCGAGAACAAGCACAAGGTCGGGCACGGGCATATCTGCATGCGCATCAATAAGTTCCTGCTTTGAAATGCCCTGCGCCGACTGGTAAACTATGGTGCTGTATTTGTACCTGTCGCATAAAACAATTTTCCCCTGCTCCAATGCAGGGATGATTTCATTCTCAAGGTGTTCCGCCCTGTCCGCAAGGTAAAGCGCAAGGAGGGTTTTTGAATTGCTGTGCGGGTCGCCCTTCATGCGCAGTAATTTGCGTATGCGCTGCCCGTGCACGCCTGTTGTTGGTTCGGCAGTGGTTAAGATATCCTCGGGCGGCGTGCCCTCATTAATCAAATGCACGCGCAGGGCGCCGATTAAAGTGCCCTTTCCGGAGCCGTCTATGCCCTCAATAACGAGGAATTTGCCTTTTTTTCCAGCCATAATAACAGACCAATTGCAACTGCGAAAAACAGTTAAATTATTAACCCAAGCCAAATATTATATCAAAGGACACAGGTAACAGTAAAAGGATGTCCTTTGATAGCTATCAAAAGACACTAAATATCAGAATTAATGTCTTTTGATATTAGGTTATAATCACGCGCTTGTGGTGTAGTGGTAGCATAAGAGCCTTCCATCCTCCCCGGAAGTTAGCTCTTGGCCCGGGTTCGAATCCCGGCGGGCGCAAACTTTTCTTTAGGAAAGAAAAGTTTTCGAACTTACAGTTCGAAAATTTCCGAACAAGGTTCGGAAAGTTTACAAAAGAAACAGTTCGCGCTTGGGCGCGAACCCCGCCTTTGCGGCGGGCGGCTATTTCCTAAGATAACGCAGAATAAAAACCGCCGCAACTAGGACAAAAACCCAGACTAACACGGAAGGGAGCAGCGGGATTATTTGCTGGTCGAGTTCAGGCACGCAGTCACAGCATTCTCCGGTGAAATCATTGAAGTGGCACGTGCCAGCTTGCTCAATGTTCAGGCTCAAAAAAACAAATTGCAGGAGAAATACGAGCCAAACAACAAAAACAACTGCGATGAGGAATTTGTTCTTCTTCAGGAATTCCTGCAGATTCAGCATGCTAGTATATGCCCTCTGAAATATATAAATGCAGCCCATGACTGCTCCAATAAAATTAAATACTTCCA
>JBDRDO010000079.1:0-23616 GCA_043820655.1 Candidatus Iainarchaeum sp.
TTGCGCGGGCTTGATGTAATGCCGAAAATATGCGCGGTATTGCGGAAATGAGGGCGCGGCAATCTTTATATATACGATAAGCATTATTGATAGTGATGAAAAAAGGGCAGATAAGTTTTGATTTGATTCTTGCGGTGCTGGTCCTGCTGCTGGTTATACAGCTGTTTCTCGGCGTTTCAAAGGACATGGGCGCAACGCAGGAGGAAATTGGAATAAGGACACAGCACAGGAGCATCGCACTGGGGATTGAGAGGGTGCTGCTTTCGGGGATAGTTATGAGCAGCGGCGGTCCGAACACCACCTCTGATAAGGTGCCGTTTTTGATTCAATACAGGGTGCCGATGATAAAGATGCCCGGCGGCGAAGCCGGCTGTGTTGTTGATTTTGGCATGGGAATTGTTGATGAAAAGAATCTTATCCAGAGTACCGAGATATCCGTGGAATCGTCCACAAGCAAAGGGTTGCTGATTAGGACAGTGATGCCCATGAGCGTGGCAAAGGGGCACTTTAATGTATCTCCCAACAGAGTAATCTGCGGAGAAGTGCTTGAAATCACGGGGGCGGGCTGATGGGCATGGATGCAAGGGGGCAGATATTCACGCTTGATTTGGTGCTCTCTATGATTCTCGTTGTGCTTGCCTTCGGGCTTGCGCTGAATTTTATGGAACTGAACCAGTATGCACTGCAGGAGCAGGAGATACGCGCCGAACTCAGGACATTGGGCGATGCCGCAGCGGACGCGCTTGTCAGCGCGCCGGGAATTGTCTGTGATTTGGGATATTATACGGATGCGGCTAAACAAAACTGGGTGAGCATAACGCACCTGCCGAACTGCATAATGGAGCACAACGTGTGGCCGAAGGGGACGCTTGACAGGCACCTTCTCGGGCTAGGGGCGAGGATTGGCGGAGAAGATATCTATGCGTGCCATATCTCCTTTGAGCCGGCTTTCGGAAGTGGAGATAGGACCATAGCAATACGCTCGGACGCCGAAGGCGGCTGCCACTCCGGCACATTACTGCCGAATCTCAGCGGAAAGTATTACTACTCGGTAAGGAGGAGAATTGTTATTCCCAAGGTTTCTACAGCATCCATTTCAGATTCAGAACCGGAAAAAAAGAGCCGCTTGGAAAAGTCACAGTGGAGCCAGATTGCGAATGGCGACGTCATTTACGTGACGCTAACAGTATGGAGGCGGGACCTGTGAATTCAGAGAATGGGTTTATGTTCACAATAGATGCGATGTTTGCAATACTGCTTGTTGTTGCGCTTGCCGCGCTTTTTGCCGCTTACTTTTCAATTATGGGGGCTGAAAGCCATGCATTGCAGATGCATGAACAGCTTGCGGGGGATGATGCAATGCTTGGGGCTTACGGGATTGGACCGGCAAACGCGGCAACTGCAGTAACAAAGGAATTCGGCACATGCTATACTTATTTTGAATACGATTCGGGAGTTAAGGATTATCCGGCGTGCAGGGAGGGGTTCAATTATGGATAGCCGTGGGATTTACACTGCAACGGTTGCGATTCTTATTATTGCAATTATAGGCGGCACGATGCTTTACTTCAACAAGCCCTCAATTGAAACGCAGGCGGAAACAACCGCAAGGTCTGTAAGGGAGGTTAAGATGTACTGGGAGAATGCGAGGATTGTGATGGATAAGGCAGTTAGTGTGGCACTGGTTGAGGCGGCAAAGGAAAAAATTGAAAGTAATTGCAATAAAGATAGGTGCGAGAAGCAGGCAATAACCGGGCTTAATTCGAAATACATATCCAAGGCGGAGGCGGCCTTTGCCGATATGAAAGACAAAATTGACGGTACAGGAGTAATATGTACAATTGACAAACTACACCCCATAGGGCCAACTGATGCACTTGACGGAAAATATTACGGGACATCAATGAAGCTGTCCTGTGAAAAGAAGGCTGACAATTACTTCTCAGCCAGATACAACTCCACTGGCGGGCAGGGGAACGATATTGTCTTTGGAAAGCGCATTGCTGCCACCTATCAAGCATTACTACCGGGAGTGTCAGGCACGCCCATGTGCAAAATAGAGGTATTTGACACGCAGAGTGGCCAAAGGGACTATGGAGAGAGCGTGCAGTGCGGCGGGACGGTTGTGCCTCCGAAAAAGTGCGAGGTGACTGTAAGTGAAAAGAAGCCGCCGAAAGCGGGGTACGATGCAAGATTTGAAGCTAAATATTGGAACGCTACATGGGGAAGTTGGTCTAACTGGGAAAATAAAGGTTCGGGAACGGTGTTCTGCGAGCAGATACTAACATTTAGTGAGACAGGTGGTGTGACTTCGCAGTATTTGGAGTGCACATGTTCAGAGGCAACGCAAATTGAAGCAACTGCCGCTGTGAGTTGTAATGACGATTCATCAACTCCGAGCATAATGCAAAGTCATACTGCCACAATTGACTGCGCACCAAAAATCGACACCTGCGTAGTAGGTGTCATGGATGGCGGGGCGACAGGTGCAATCGGGACAAAGGGCGTTGCGGCAACAATAGACGGGCTCGGACCAGCCAAAGCCACAAAAATAAACGCATATTATAACTGTGGAATGAACAGTGAGTACGCCGAATGCCAAGATATTGATGGCAGTGGTCTGAACTGGAGTTGCCCGTGCGAGAAAGGCGGATATCAATTCTGTGGATTTGGCATAGGCATTAACCCCTCAGACTATGCGAACTGCGGGAAGGCATATTATGCTATTGGTGAAGGCGAGCACGGATATAATGTAACCCCGTGCTAGTGCCCAATTAGCCCCGCAACCCCGCTCCCGTACTGAATCGCTTTCTTCGGGCGGGTGCATGCTTTTTCAGGCACGCCCAATTCGCGCGCAAGGGCGCGGAGGGGGTGCTTGCGCAGTGCGTCATCGGGGGAAAGGATTTTCTCCTGCGCTGGGATTTTCATGGCTTCACGCTTGAAGGATTCATCCAAAAAGGGGGTGCGCTGTTCAATTGAGAAGTGTTTTGTTAGTGTCGATTCGCGCGCGAGGTTGCGCTGCGGCATTATTTCAAGCAGGTGTGCGATTTCCTTTTCAACCGCAGGGTAGCCGCCCTCCTCCAAAATTCGCTTGAATCCTGCGTAGCCGCAGAACAGTTCATCCCCTCCCTGCCCGGAGAAAACAACATCAAAATTGTGCTTCTTTACAAATTCAAGTGCGATGTATTGCGGCACGCCGATTTGCAGCTGCAGCAATTCTTTTGAAAGTTCGGGACCGAGTGCTTGTTTTGTTTTTTCAATATATGCGGAAATTTCGGATTCATCAATTGTGCGGATGTTTAATTTAAGGCCCATTTCTTCTGCAACATCCCCGGCAAATGCAAGGTCCTTTGAGTTTTTTGTCCCGACTGCGAACAGCTCTGTTTGCGGAATTCGCTCCGATACCGCCTTTGCAATAAGCGAACTGTCAAGGCCTGCGCTGAATAAGACAGCGGCCTTTTCAAGGTTTTTTGTTTCCGAGGCGATTGCCTGTTCGAATGCTTTGCGAAGTGCGGTTATGTCCGTGCCCATGGAAAAAGAGGGCATGCAAGGGTTTTTATTGGAATTCGGGAATCAATCTATACCATGAATGACAGCAGGACAAGGATTGCGGTTCTGGACTATGATTCCTGCCACCCTAAAAAGTGCGGGAACTGGCTGTGCGAGCAGGCATGCCCGGTTAATCGCAGTGGAAAGGAGTGCATTACGCACAAGGATGATGGAAAACCCGAGATATCGGAGGAGCTTTGCATAGGGTGCCAGATTTGTGAGAAGAAGTGCCCGTTCAATGCGATTTCAATTGTGAACCTTTCACTGAACCTTGAAAATCCTATGCACCAGTACGGGAAGAATTTGTTCAGATTGCACGGAATTCCCGTGCCAAGGGAGGGCGCTGTTGTCGGGCTTGTGGGGAGGAACGGAATCGGAAAAAGCACTGCGCTTAAGATTCTTGCAGGGGAACTTGTGCCTAACCTGGGGGGATTTGGGGGCGGGGCAAAGTGGGAGGATGTGGTGGAACACTTCCGCGGGAAGGAAATGCAGGGCTTTTTTGAGGGGGTTAAGGGCGGCACTGTGAAGGTTTCTGTGAAGCCGCAGAATGTGGATGCCTTGCCTAAAATTGCAAAGGGCAAGGTTAAGGATTTGCTTAAAAAAGTTGATGAACGCGGGGAGATGGAGAATGTTGCGGCGGAGCTGGGCATAACTGGGGTGCTTGGCAGTTCATTGGAAAAGCTGTCGGGAGGGGAACTGCAGAAGGTTGCTGTTGCCGCTGCCGCACTGAAAAAGGCGGATTTTTATTTCTTTGACGAGCCCTCATCATACCTTGACATAAGGGAAAGGCTGAGGGTTGCGGAATTCATACGCACGCTTGCAAAGGGCGCGGCAGTGGTTACTGTCGAGCATGATCTGATACTTCTTGATTACCTCAGCGATTATGTGAATCTGATGTACGGGAAGCCAGGCGTTTTCGGGGTTGTTTCGCAACTGAAGGGAACAAGGGAAGGGGTTAACACATACCTTGAGGGGTACAGCAGGGAGGAAAATTTCAGGTTCCGCGGATATGAAATTGAGTTCAGTGTTCGCGCGGCAAGAGAGGGAAAGAAAAAGGGCATGCTTGCGGAATGGCCTGCGCTTGGGAAAAAGTTTGAGAAATTTGAGTTCAGCGCGGATGCAAACGGGATAGGCAGGAATGAGGTTATCGGAATCCTCGGACCGAATGCAACTGGAAAAAGCACGTTTGTAAAAATGCTTGCGGGCGAGATTAAGCCGGACAAGGGGAACGTGGATTTGAAGCTTAAGGTTGCGTACAAGCCGCAGTATATTCAGGAAGGGAAAGATGCGGAGAGGACTGTGATTGAACTGTTTTTTGATGTTGTGAAAAGCATTGAGGAGCCTGGCATAAAGGCAAACATAATAAGGCCGCTTGAGCTTGAGGGCCTGCTGGAGAAGAAGTTTGGCACACTTTCAGGCGGGGAAAAACAGCGTGTGGCGGTAGGGTTAACGCTTGCAAAGAAGAGCGATTTGATTGTTATGGATGAGCCCTCCGCGCATCTGGATGTTGAGCAGAGGCTTGCCGTGGCAAAGGCAATAAGGAATGTTGTTGATTTGCGCGGGGTTTCGGCGCTTGTTGTCGATCACGACTTGCTTTTTGTGGATTACCTCTCGGACAGGCTTATGGTCTTTGAAGGCACTGCGGGAGTTAAGGGCAATGCAAGCGGTCCGTTCAAGATGGAGGAGGGCATGAACAAACTGCTTTCAATGCTGGAGATAAGCCTGAGAAGGGATAAAAAGACAAAGAGGCCGCGCATAAATAAATTGGGTTCGCAGAAGGATCTGGAGCAGAAGGGCGCGGGGAAATATTATTACGAGTGACTGCAGGCAATGAGTGAAGGGTGTTGAAATGAAAATACTGAAAATTGACGGCAAGAATAATTCATTTGAGGTTGTTCCGGAAAGCCTTGATGATTTGTGGCACCTTGAGCGCGTGCTGGAGAAAGGGGATTTGGTCAGCGGGAAAAGCGAGAGGAAGATTAAGCCGCGCAACGAGGGGGAGAAGGCATTCAGGAAGGATATTTTTGTTGAGATTGAGGCGGAGGATATTGAACTGCATGAAAGTTCGGGGCAGTTAAGGGTTAACGGAATAATTGTTGCGGGAAAGCCCGAGGAGTTTGTTGAATTAAAGGCGCACCATGCACTGGGGATTGAGCCCGGCTATAAGATTAAGGTAAAGAAGAAAATCCTGAAGAAGTGGCAGGTTGACAGGCTGGAGCAGGCGAAGAAGGCTAGTGCAAGGGGAAAGATTCTTGCTGTTGTATTGGATGATGAGGGCGCGGATTTTGCAATTTTGAAGGATGTTGGAATTGAGAGGAAGGGGAAAATAATTGCAGGGGGGCACGGGAAGCAGTACGCGGCAGAGGATTCCGGAAAAGGCAGTGCGGGAGCCAATAAATACTTTGATGAGGTTTTGGAAAAAGTTCGGGAATTAAAGGCGGACAAGGTTGTTTTTGCCGGGCCCGGGTTTGTGAAGAATAACCTTGAGAAGTATGTGAAAGACAGGAGTGTGAAGGGCGAAAAGATGCAGGCGTTTTTCGAGGCAACGAACTCTGTCGGCATTACTGGGATAAATGAATTGATAAAGGGCGGGAAGCTTGATAAAATTGTTCAGGAACTGCAGATGGCAAAGGAGATGCAACTTGTGGATAAGATTGGGGAGGAGGTTTCAAAGGACAGCGGGCTTGCCGCATACGGTATTGATGAAGTGAAACGTGATGTTGAGGTAGGCGCCGTGGAGGTGCTGCTTGTCGGGGAAAGGCTTTTATTGGAGAACAGAAATAATATTGAAGCGCTGATGGAAACCGCGGAAAGGAACAGGGGCACGGTTCATATAATTTCATCAAGGCATAATGCGGGTAAGCAATTGGAAGGATTGGGCGGGGTTGCCGCTTTGTTAAGGTACAGGGTAAAGTGAACTAGATGAAAAGACCAACAAAATACGACAAAGTCTTTAGGTCATTCAAAAAAAAGCAATTGCTATTTTGGGGCAAGCCCGAAGAACTTAAGGAGAGGGCTATTGAAATACTGAACCATCCAGTGTACGGAAAAACTCTGAGAAATTTCAAGCCTATGAAGCAACAATTGACTGGTCCCGAACTGGTGGAGCATTACCAGGAAATGCGAGAAATAATGCGGAAACTTCATCAGAATAACGAGCAAAAAGAATTATTTGAAATATTTAAACAGTACGGCAAACAAACAACGGGTTTGAAAAATTCGTTCGAGGCGGCGGATGCATATATGAAGGAATTGTTTCCCGACTATTAGCCAATCCTGAACTCAAACCATTCAACCTTTCCGTCCTTAACCATTTGCTTTATTTCTTTCTGCCTCTGCGTTAATGCTGAGCCCGCGGTTTTGAACTCACAAAGATAGATTTTGTTTTCCTCAAATGCAACTCCGTCAATCGGCGTGCCCATGAAGCGGAAGGTTTCCGGCGCGAAGGGAAATTCCTCAACAAATGGTATGAATTGTTCCGTAAGCTTTCCGTATTTAACAGACTGGCTTGATTTGCTGAATTTAAGGGAATCAATCTGTGAGGAAATGTTTTGCGAACGGCGGAACAGGAAATAGAGTGCAATAGCCAATGCTAAGATTATAAGGATCAGAAACAAATGGAGGAAATCCATCCGAAACCACTAATAGTATTTGGTCCCGTCACCGGTAAGAATTACGAGCTCGTAGTCCTTTTTTGTTTCCCTGAGTGCCACAAGAAGAGCCATATGCTCCTTCCCGCTGCCGGAGATCATCGAGACAGCAAGCTTCCCCTCGGGGAGATTGCCCTTTATCTCGTCCTTTATCACCTCAAAGCCCGCGCGATTATTCATCATTATCCATTCGCACTCCTGGCTCGGGGTGAAGTTCTCCTTGACCCATTCATTGGAAATAAGGCAAATTTTTACCCAGTTCTCCTCTGAAATAAGCCTTGCAACATGCCCCCAGGTGCCCTTTCCGACACCCAGTACGGCAACCAGTATTTTTGTCGCTTTTCCCGGCGTTTTGGGTTTTGCTCCGCTCTTTTCCTTCGGCTTTGCGTCACTCTTTTGCTTTGTTTCGCTCATTTCATCTGCATTTTCAGCCATCTAAACACCTTTTAGGATATATTTACACATTATTGGGTTATATATTATATAATACTCTTCCCTCGAGACAACTTTATAAAACAGCGTTTTTTTGGTTAAACCATGGCTTTTTTCGCGTTTTCGTACTTTTCCATGAACTTTTTGCCCTTAGATGTTGCATAATAAACGTGTTTGTTATCGGTTTTAACCCGCCCTGCGAGTTCCACAAGCACAAGCGAATCAAGAATTTCAACAAGGTCCTGCGGCTCAACACTGTGGAAATATGCCCGCAAATCATTGAATGAACGTGCCTCGGAAAGAATGGAATCAAGCACGTGCATATGAATTTTGCTCTGGCTGATTAAGTGGCATTCGGGGTTTTCGGAAAGGAAATTAACAAGCTCTTCGCGCGGGTTCATGCTTTCACAGGCATAAATAGCGCTAAGTGCAATATAATTGTTTGCCTGCGCACTTTACAGGGTTTTTGCCATGTACGCGCCATTCAGGGAGTAGCCAAGTTGCTTGGAATAATACTCCCTTACGCCGATGCCTGAAAGCACAAGCATTTGCCTTGCATCAAATTTCTCAAGTGCAAGGCACTCCGCCTCAAGCATAAGTTTTTTCCCGAGGCCGGTGTGCTGGTACGAGGTTTTTTTGCGCGTGCCCAAGGGGAGTGACTCCCCGTACACGCGAAGTTCGCGCACAAGCGCGCTTTGCATGGTTATTTCATGGCGGAAAGGCAAGGCGGGAATGCGCAGGCGGCAGAAGCCGAATAAAAGTTCCCTGCCTTTGCTTTCCGCGGAAATGAAAACCTCGGTGCCTGCACTGGCTTCGTATTGTTCATGCAGGATTTTTGCATCACTTGCAGATGCATTAGCGCCATGCTTGTATTCCGCCAGTCCTGCTTCGCGGCAGCGGATGCACTTGCATTTTATTCCCTGCCTTTCCGCCTCATGTTCGACAAGCTGGCGCAGGTTTGTATGCCTCACGCCCGCTGAAACAAGATTGCTCGGGATGTCACGCTGGATGCGCATAATCCTGCAGTATCTCGGGACATATTTCTTTGCCTTTGCAAGGAGTTTCGCCGCATCCTCGGATGAAAGCGGCGTGTAATTGCCGCGCTTCCATTCTTTGTGCAGGGGCGTGCCTTCCATAACAAGGCAGGGGTAAAACTTCAGCATATCAGGTCTGTAATCGGGGTTTGAAAAAAGTTCGCGCATGTGCGAAAGGTCCTGCTCAGGGGAGGAGCCGGGCAGGCCGGGCATCACATGGTATAAAACCTTTAATGCGGAATCCTTAAGGAGCGCGGTTGCCTGGACAACATCCTGCACTGTGTGGCCGCGGTTTATTTTTTTGTAAATTGCGTCATCAAGTGCCTGCACGCCAAGCTCAACCCTTGTGCCGCACAGCCCAAGAATGCGGTTTATTTCACGCGCGGAGCAGAAATCAGGCCGCGTTTCAAATGTGATTCCCGTTACCCTGCGCTTTGCGTGCTCGGCAATCAGCTTTGCTTCCGCAATGCCCTTTGATTTTTTCCCCGAGGCGGCATCAAGCAGCCCCTTCACAAATGAATTTTGGTAACGCACGGGCATTGAAAGAAATGTGCCGCCCATTACAATAAGTTCAATCTTTTCCGTGCTGTGGCCTGTGCGTTCAAGCTGTTCAATCCTGTTGGCGGCCTGCATATAAGGGTCGAATTTAAACATCAGGCCGCGCATTGCCGCGGGCTCCCTTCCTGTGTAGCTTTTCGGGGTTTCATTTTCAATCCCGGAGGGGCAGTAGATGCATTTCCCGGGACAGGGGTGCGGCTTTACCATTGCCGCAACTACGGCAATTCCCGAGAGGGAGCGCACTGGCTTTACCGAGAGAATTGCACGTGCCTTTGCGGAGGGGTTTTTTATTCGCGCAAGAATCAAAATATCCGGATCTGTGGGCAGTGCACGGATGCCGAACTTTTTTGCAAGGCGGAGCTTCATGGAGTTGAGTTCATGCTTGTTCCGCACCTCATTGCGCGAGATTGCGGAAAGTATTTCACGCGAGAATTCCTGCTCCTGCGGGGGCATATGCACACCTCAAGGGAATATGTAACTGATTGCGGAATCTATTGCATAGTAAGGCAGGAGTGAGGGCGTAAAAATCGGGAAGCCATAAAGCAATGGGGAGTATTTGCCTTTCAATGTCGGGAGCACATAAAGCCTTGAGTTCGTGCCTGAGAAGTTTTCGCCGTTCATAAGGGAGGATGTTTCAATGCGGAAATTTGCGGTTCCGTAAATGCGCGGGGTGAGGTAAACCGTCTGCTCCATTGTTTCCTTTGCGCCGACAATAAATTCCGTGCTTGGGAACCACTGTTCGGAGAGTGTTGAGGTAACTAGCACCCTGTGGGGGGCAATCGACGAATTATTGAGGGTTATTGTATAGGGGACTGCCTCATTCACAAGCGTGCTGGTTTTCTGCTGTGTTACGGATGTGCGGAGCAAACCATTCTCAACAAAAAGGCGTGCGCTGAATTCCTCCGCCGCGGGCTCGCCGCGCGTGTTTGAGAGCAGAATGGAGAGATTGTATGCATTCTGCCGTGCATCTTTTGGGATTTCGGCTGTAAGCAAAAGTGTTTTGCCGCCCTGCGAAATTGCCCCTGTTTTCCAGCCTGGCGGCACCGCAGTGAGTTCCGCAGATGTCCAGGGCAGGCCGCTTACCCCCGAACTGGATGAAATTATTATCTTTACTGTTTCACCCGGCTGTGCCGATCCAAGATTGAAGTTTGCGCCTTGCGGGATTGTTGCCTCATATGGGCTTACAATGGTTATTTCCGCGTGAACTGAGCATGCAAGCACAATCAGTGCAAGGCATGCGGGAAAAACTTTTAACTTCCACCCCATACTACTATAATTGTCAAGAAAGGTTAAAAAAGGGAATCTCAATGCACGCGGTTTTTATTGCGGATGTACATGCGGATATTGCCGCTGTCGGGCGGCTTGCGGAATGGCTTATATATAACAATAAGAAGCCGGATGTAATTGCAATTGCGGGGGATTTGACACAGGAGGGCTCGGAAAAGGTTGCGGGGGAAGTGATTGATTTGCTTGAAAAAACAGGTGCAAGGGTGCTTGCGGTGCCCGGCAATATGGACAGCGGGGGCATAATTGAAATGCTCGGGAAAAGGGGGGCGGGGATTCACTTGGCGCGTGCCGAGGTTGCTGGATTTGCATTTGCGGGGCTTGGCGGGGCGAAGCCCGCAAACACATATTACAGAATAAATATGGGGGAATTGGAGGCAAAGAAGCGCCTTGATGCAATGCTTAAGGGCTGTAATCCCAAGCGCACGGTGATTGTTTCCCACTGCCCGCCATATGGCACCGCACTTTCAAAAACAGGCGCGGGAATTGACCTTGGGTTAAGGGCACTGCGGGATGCGATTGAAAAATTCATGCCGCTGATGTGTGTGTGCGGGCATGTGCATGAGGCAAAGGGGAGCGAGATGCTCGGGGAAACGCTGTGCATAAACACCGGGCCTTTGAAGCACGGCAGTGCCGCGGCTGTTGAACTTATGCCGGGAAAGAAACCGAAAGTGGAGTGGATTGAACTTGGCGAATAATGAAGGACAAGGCAGGGGCGGGGCGGTAAAAGGAAGTGCGGAAAGGGATGTGGGAAAGGAGAGGTTTGGAATGGTAAAGAAACATCACGGCAAAACCATGCAAAAGGCGATTGATGAAAAGGTTATTGATGAAAAAATGGTTTCATTATGCAGATACATTGCGGGCACTGAAAAATATTTCACATCAAGCAGTTGTGCGGGAAGGGTTTTACTGCTTGCCCTGCCAAAGGGCGAGGACAAAAAAGACGCTTACTTCCACAGGCGCTGGCACAGAGAAGTAAATGCCGCCGAAATTTGGAAGGCACTGCAGGAAGAAACAAAAGGGGAGGTATGGCTGAAACAGGAGCCGTTCATAATTCATATGGGGTGCGATGGGCTGGAGGATGCGGAAAAAATCCTTTCCGCAATGAAGGAGGCGGGCGTTAAGCGCGGGGGCATAATTGTTGCAAAGCAGGGCAAATTCATAGTTGAACTGCAGGGCACGGGAAGGATAAGCGTGCCGCTGAAGAAGGGCGTGGAAATCCTGATTGATGAAAAATATCTCGGATTTGTTGTGCACGCGGCAAACAAAAAGCTCATGGGCAATTACGCACGGCTAAAAAAATTTGAAAGCGTCTGCAGGAAGATGCTGAAATAGGCGGGCATTGCAGGGGCGGAAAACCCGCTGATTTTCAGGGATGTGCTTTAGGCAGGTCCTTCGCAACCATCTCAAGGATTGTTTCGGGATTGTGGTAATAGTGCTGGATTATTGTCTCAACATCGGGGTTTGATTTGATTCCGTTCTTTATCATCCATTCAAATACCTTCTTTCGCACGCTTATTTCGCGCATAACTTCCTTCTTTGTTTTTACGGTTGCGTCAGCAAGAACCTCAAGTATGTGGCTCGGCACGTCCGTTCGCTTTACCCTGTCCGTGCTGCGGTCGTATTCATATGTGTTTGAGAGCAGGGGCTTGCCATCCATTGAGCTGACCTCCGCAACCTGGGTAATTCTGCGCAGTACGCCCTTCCCCCTTATGTACATCCTTGACTGCATAATCATAAGGTTTAGCAGGGAGAGCATTGACTGCGGCACGGACATGGGCTCTGTTGTGAGGCGGATCAGCATTTCTTTTGCGGTGTTTGAGTGAAGTGTGCCCATGCAGCCCCTGTGCCCTATGTCCATTGCAACAAAGAGGGACTGCGCCTCGGGGCCCCTCACCTCCCCCACAAGTATCCTGTCCGGGCGCATGCGTAGCGCATTCTTCAAAAGATCGTTCATTGTCACTTCCGGCGCCTCATCTGTTTCCGGCTTTGATTCCATCTGAATCCAGTTTTTCCTGCTGCCGAGGTCAAGCTCAAGCGTGTCCTCTATTGTTATTACGCGGTCCTTGTATGGGACAAATGTTGCAAGAACGTCAAGGGTCGTAGTTTTGCCGCTGCCGGCCCCGCCGCTTACAATAAGGTTCATCGGCTCTATGTTCATGCCCTCAACCATAACCCAAAGGAATGCCGCAAGTTCCGCTGTAAGCGTGTTATTTTCAATCAAATCAACAATTGAAAGAGGTATCTTGGTGAATTTCCTGATTGTGAGTGTCGGGCCGAATGGGGTGACAAGGCTGTCGGTTGCGTTTGCGCGGTCCCCGCCGAGAAGGCGCGCGTCAAGGAGCGGCTGCTTTGCGTTTACTTTCTTTCCGACAGTGAGCGCAATTCTCCGCACAAGCAAATCAAGCATGCGATTTTCCTTAATGGTTATATTTGCCTTGCAGCTGCCGTGCCGCTTGTGGTAGACAAAGATCGGGCGCTTGTAGCCGTTTATCATTATCTCCTCAAGCTCGGGGTCCTCAATAAGCGGGGCAAGCACGCCGTATCCAACTGTATCATCAATGAGCTTTTCCGCAAGTACGCGCCTGTTTTTCATTGACTGAAAGTACCTGTCAAAAACCTCTATTGCCGCGCGCTTGAGCTCGGTAATTTTCTCTGGCGCGGGAATTCGCTCAACGGAGCCTATCATTGTGATTGATTTGACAACGCGCTCGTTGAATTCATCAAGCATTCCCGCGGGGAAAAAACCGGAGGAGATGCCCTGCAGTTCTATTGCACTTGTGCGCCCCACTATGAAATCGGAAAGAAGGGGATACACCTTCAGCTCATCGGGCGTGAAGCCGGGTTCTGAAACCTCATAAAAGCACTGGGGGAAGCCCTCATAAATTTTGACACGTCCATGGCTGTCAAGAACCCCGCCCTTAACTTCCTTCACTCCGTCAATCATAGTTCCACCTTAAGGCGTTTGTTTTTACGAGTTATATTTATATTAAAGTGATATATAAATAAGGAGTATTGAGGGGTTTGAATGGATGCACTGCTAAAAAGGGTTATTGCAAAGGTAAAGCCGGGGAAGCGCGAGATTGAACAGGAGATGAAACTGTTCCGCGGGATTAAGGGGAAGATTGAATCCGTTGCCGGGCAGCATACACGCGTTTTGCTTGCGGGAAGCATTGCACGCAATACGCACCTGAAAGGGGACAGGGACATTGATATTTTTGTTTTGTTTCCGCAGGAGATGCCGCGTGAGGATTTTGAGAGGGAGGGCATCGCAATCGGGAAAAAGGTTTTCCGCGGGCAGAAATGGTAGAAGGCATACACCGAACATCCTTACATTCGCGGCGTGCTTAATGGATTTGATGTTGAGATTGTGCCGTGCTATGATGTTAAAGATGCAAGTGCAATGCAGAGCGCTGTTGACAGGAGCCCTTTGCATACGGAATATCTGAAACGCAAATTAGGGGAGAGGCAGCGCGATGAAGTACGATTGCTCAGGCAGTTTTTGAAGGGAGTGGGATGCTACGGCGCGGACATAAGGTTCTGCTCATTTCCGGGGTATGTTGCCGAATTGCTTGTGCTGAAATATGGCGACTTTGCAAAAACCATACACGCGGTTGCGAAGTGGAACAGGGGGGAGGTTGTTGATGTAGCGGGGCATTACAGGGGCGAGGATAAGGAGGCGATTAAGCGGTTTGAATCGCATTTGATTGTTGTTGACCCCACGGATAAAAACAGGAATGTTGCGGCAGCGCTTTCATTGACACAGTATGCGCGTTTCATTGCCGCAGCGCGTGCTTTTTTGCGCAGGCCTTCCGAGCAGTTTTTCTTCCCAAAAAAAGAGAGACCGTGGCCCGCAGTTAAGGTCAGGGCAATGCTGCAAAAAAAGGAACTTGTTGCGTTGGGGATTGGCTATCCAAAGGGCATTGTTGCGGACATAATGTGGGGGCAGTTAAGGCGTTTCGGGAAGAAGATTGCAAACCAGCTTGAGCTGAACAGTTTTATTGTGAACAGGACTTCAGAGTGGACAGATGAGCGCGGAGTGATGATTGTGCTGTTTGAGCTTGAGGCGCTTGTGCTTCAGCGCACGATGAAGCGCATCGGGCCCGATGTTATGGATGAACATCACAGCGAGGCGTTTCTGCGCGCGCATAAGGAACTTGTTGCGGGACCGAGGATTGAGAATGGAAAGTGGATTATTGAGGTTGAGAGGAAATACAGCGATGTGCGGAAACTGCTTGCGGATTTGATTAAGAAGGAGAAAAGGGGCGAGAAGGCGCAGATGAAAAAGGCGCTGAACAAAAGCGCGAGGGTTATGCAGGAAAAGGATTTGCTTGCGCTTTACAAGAAGAATTCCGAATTCAGGGAATATTTGAGCGAATATCTGCGCGGGAAAGAGGAGTTCAGCATTTAAAGCGGGGGGTTGTTTTCGCGCAAGGCGAAAACTGTTTCTTTTGTCGACTCCCGATTTGGCTTTAGCCAAATGGACCCTTTTGGCTGTTGCCAAAATGGGTTTCTTTTCTAAAGAAAAGTCGGGCCCAGAGGGATTCGAACCCCCATTGTCCGGTCCGAAGCCGGAAGGTCTGTCCATTAGCCTATAGGCCCAAATAAGTAAGGGCGGGGGGTAATAAATTAGTTTTGTTTGCGCCTACTCTGCCCTTGCGTCGCCATTACCCTCAAAAATAAGGCAATCGTCATTCTGACTTAATGCCCTGAGCGCGGCCCGGTCATGCGGCTCTTCGGATAAAATGAGTTTCAGAATGTATTTTACAGCAAGCCGCTTTGCGGAAGAAACCGATTCTGAAACAGTGCATTTCTTGAGTATGGACAATGGGACTTGATTGGACACCTCAAGGACCGGTTTGGCCGCGGTATCCCTTAGCGGTGTCAATTCACGCCCGTGTGTTCTGGGGATCCAAAAATTTCCCTTGTAGCCGATAAACGCCCTGCACCCTTTTTTGACAGCGGATTTACCCAGCCCAGCAACACAATTGCAGGCTCGGCTGAAGACTATTGAGCCGTCAAGCAAATGGGCGGACGACACGTCAAGAATGGACTCGTGATTGTGGCCGTACATTTGGGATTTACTGCCATGCCCGTTAAAAAACACAAAATCTGCGCGATTTTTCCTAAGCTTGGATTGGACTTCTGCGGCATTTGCTTTGGATCCGTCAGATTTGTCAACAACCCATCCAAGCCCCTCGGCAGATTTCACTACTTCCTCGGACCAAGCATAGAGATATTCCGTACCCTTGTCATATCTTGGGCGCGTTATAAAGAGCCTGCTCATTCCACCATCTGCGCAAATTTAGGCAATTTTCTCAAAAAATTAAGTTCCATCTCAGTGGCTGCCAGCCCAACATCAGTTCCTTTTTCAACCTCACGTATAAGCTGATCACGAGTGAAGTCCCCGTATTTGCCTATTGAAAAACTTATATCAGGGGATGATGCATTAAGCCTTGCAAGCACCAGTTTTTTCAGGTATTTTTCATCCATTTAATCACCCCAACAAGCCGAGCCGATCCATACACCTGACTATTTCATCTCCTTGTTTTGTCTTGCCGATTACTTCGACATTGGCAGTTCGCCAGTCAAAGGTTTCTGCACCTATAACTGCCACAATTTCATTTCGCAGACTACTAGATACTTTCGCAAAAGTCCTTAAAAATTTAGCCCTCAGGCGTTCGATGTTTTCTGCAGGCATAATTTTCAACTTTAGATATAATGCTTTTTCTGATTAAAATACCTTTCTGTTTTGGTTTTCGGCTGCCTTACGCCGCTTCAACAAGCGGCATTGTTCCGCCCCCTTCCACTGCAGGCACGATTCCCGAGCCGTCGTTTCGCACAATCGGGGGCATGCCCTGCGCATTAGTGGAGAAAAGGCGCGGTATGTTAGGCGTCCATGAGGATGGGGCATTGCCCTTCTTCTGCTTTAGATTGTAGAAATAAATGTCATTGTAATAGTACCATATTTCTTTGAATGGGTATCTGTGTGTTGCGTAGTATGCGTAAGGCAGGCCGTCGCTTTCATGCAGAGAGGAATCATCATCATCCCAGTAATCCCCGCTTGTGGGTTCAAGAGCAAACCACTGGCCGTTTTCGTAAATCTCGACCCATGCATGCCCGCCTATTTTGCCGTTGAAATTTACCTTTCCAAGCGCAACACGCACATTCTCGGGCTTAATGCCAGAGGCGCGGAGCAGCGAGACTAGGGTGTTTGCCTGTTCCTCGCAATCACTCGCAATCCTGCCCTGTAAAGGGTTATTTGGATATGAAGGGGTTTGTGTCAAAAATTCATTTGGCATAAGCCATTTCTCACTCTCATTATTGAGGGTCTGTTCGGAAACCCACATCCATGAAACCGCCGCGGAATAAATGCCCTGCTTTCCGTTCAGGCTTGCGGCAAGGCTGCGCACCGCGGAATCAAAGGGAGTAACATAAACCTGATAGGGGGATATTTGCTCGGGAGGGAGCACAGGATTCAAAACCCCGAGTTTGTCCTCAAGGGTTTCAAGTTCGGGAATGTCCTCGTTTGCGACAATCCTGTCAAGATTGAACTTCTTTATTTCCGGCTGAGGATCCTTAAGTTCAAGGTTCCTGCAGCTGCCGTCCGTGCTGCATGCCTTTCCCTCGGGGCAGCCGCATGCAAGGCAGTTCTTCACAACATCTCCATTGTAACAGTAATTCGGCGGGCTGCCCATGCACTTATTTTCTGTTGCAGTACAGCCGGCTATTATTGGGGGGGGCTGCGGATTCTGCAGAATGACGGATGCCGCAAACAGCAGGGCAACGCCAAGCAGGATAATTGCAATAACCATTGTCTTGTCAGGACCCATCCACATACTAACCCTTATAAACCAATCCGCAGAGAAATATTTAATAATTCGCTTAATTTGTCAGGATTGGCGATTTGTCTTAGGAGGCGGAAAATTGAAGGTTTGCAGCACATGCAATAAGGAAGTCACGGACAGCTTCACCGAATTCAAGTGCCCGGGGTGCGGGAAGAACAAGTTAGTGAGATGCGAGCACTGCAGGGAGACAAGCGCGGCATACAGGTGTGTATGCGGGTTTACGGGACCGTGATAGCATGGGAAAAACTCTTGTAATATACAGGATTAAGCCTGTTGAGATGGGCGAAACAGACAGGGTTATTGAGGCAATTAAGGGCACGAAGAGCGGCAAGTTTCAGGATGCGAAAAAGGATCCTGTGGGGTTTGGCGTTGAGCTTGTAAAGGCGGGTTTTTCCGTGCCTGAGAAGGATGATGATGCCGTTGATGCCCTTACAAAGGAACTGAATGAAATGCCGGAAATTGAAGAGGCTGAAATAGTGGAAATGACGCTGATTTAGCGCGTGCAATGATTTTTAACCCTTTCCAAGGGCAAAGAAGATATACTGTTTGGATGGTGAGTTTTTATGGACGTATTGACAAGGTTTGAGAAGACAAGATTGATTAGTGCGCGTGCTTTGCAGCTTTCACTCGGCGCGCCCGCACTTATTGACGCAAAGGATGAAATTTCAATGAAGGATCTCGCGAAAAAGGAGCTTGCGGAGAACGTAATTCCGCTTGCTGTTTTGCGTACTTTTCCTGACGGCTCGGTGAAGCGCGTAGAGGTGGCATAATGGGCAAGGCTGTTCCACGCGGGGTTAAGACAAGGGCCGAGGATTTGCTTGAGAAATTTCCCGAACAATTTTCAAATGATTTTGAGAAGAACAAGGCGTTCCTTGATTCGCTGGAGTTTGATCTGGCGAAATCAACACGCAACCTTATTGCAGGGTATATTGCAAGCATTAAGAACAAGGAAAAAGCGCAGTAGTTACGTCACTGCCTCAACAACCACTTTTGTTGCACCGTCCTCTGATTTGTTTCTTTCTAAACGATAAAGATTTGAGGATGCCGCGCTTTCCATTGCCTTTTCATGGGTTATTATGAAAACCTGCTCAACAAGTTCCGGCAGGTGTGAGCGGAGCATTTCCGCGGAGCGTGCAACTGCGTTTGAATCAAGATTATGGGTGGGTTCATCCAGCACAAGCCAGGAAAGGTTTTGGGTGAGCATTAATGAAACCGCTATCCTGATTGTTATTGCCGCCGCGCTTCTTTCCCCCCCGCTTAATATGCCCTCTGCGCGAATCCATTTGCCCGAGCGTTCGCGCACCATTATTTCATAGCTTCCTTCGCTTACCTCAACCTTTGCCCCTGTGTAATCATTGTATGGGTAAACCCTGCCCCAGATGTCGGACATCGCCTCATTTACCGCATCTATAAGCGCCATGCGCAGCTCTATCTGCGCCGCCTTCAGTGCGTTTGTGAATACCGCAAGTTTCGCAACGGCTTCCTTTAATTTCACAACCCCTGTTGCCTCCTGTTCAAGGCGCTCTGCCGCCTTTTCAACGCGCCCGATGTTCTGCAGCATTTCCCTTGCAAGGGCAATGTAACCCTCAAGCTCCTTTTTTGTCGCCTCAAGCTCCGAGCAGGCATCTGCGGATTCCCTGCGCATTGTTTCAAATTTTTCCCTTTTAAAGGGGTGATTTGCCAGGGTTTTTTCCGCGGCCGCCTGTTCCGCGAGAATTTTTGCGTGTTCCTTTTTTTGCCCCTCAAGTTTTGAAATGCGCTCCTCATCAGCCCCAAGGCGCGCCTTTGCTTCGGCAAGTTCGCGGAGTTCTGCCTCTGTTTTTCCCCGCTCGCCCGTGATTTCGGTGCGCGCATCCCTTAATTGCCTTAGCTCTGCGGAATTTTTTTTGTTTTCATCCGCAAGCTTTGTGAGAAGCGCGCTGTTCTCATTGACAAGTGCTGCCCTGCCCTGTGTACTGAGTTCGTGTTTGCATACCGGGCATTTTGCCTCCGCGGTTTTCAGGCGGGAAATCACGTCATTGATGTCATTCATTCTTGATTCGTTTGCCTCTGTTTTTCCCGCGAATTCCGCGGATTTTTCATCGCACTTTTTCAGCGCGGATTCAAGCTCGGGAATTAATTTTTCAAGCGCGTTCTTTCGCGCGATATTCTTTTTAATTTCATTTGCAATCTCATCCTTGCCCCTGCCCTGCTCCGCGGATTTTATTGCGCGCTCAATCTCATAAACGCGCGCCTTAAGCGATATTGACTTTTCCTCAAGCAGGCGAAACTCGCGCTCATGCTTTTCCATTTCCGCCAGTGATTTTTTCTTTTCCTCCGCAGCGGAGGAGAGCTTTTCAATGCGCACGGACATTTCCTTAATTGCAAATTCCTTTTCCCCAAGGCGCTTTTTAAGTGCGGGGAGGTTTTCACCCGCAAGCTCGCGTTTCTGCTGTTCAACCCAGATTCCGCGTTCATTCGCAATGTCCTTAAGGCGGTTGCCGACAAGCACGGCATTTGCCCTTGCAGTTTCATAGCGGTTTAACTGCAAAAGTTCGTCCATCTTTTCCTTGCGCTGTGCAGGGGTAAGGCGGAGAAAGTAATCAATGTTGTTCTGCTCGGAGTATATTGCACGGCTGAATAATTCAAAATTCACCTCAAGCAGGCGCTCGATGTGCGAGGTTACGTCCCGCATTTTCGGGCCCGCAATTAAACGCCCGCCCTGAAAAAGCTTTCCGTGATTCTGCCCCTTCCTTGTAATTGTGCGCTCCGCGCGGTATTCGTTCCCTGCATAATCAAATTCAACAGCAACATGCGCCTCATCCTGTTCAAGGGGCTTGTTCATTATGGTTTCCTCAAGGGAAACGCGCCTGTTATTCAGCGCGGGAAATGTTCCATAAAGCGCGAAGCAAATTGCGTCCATTACCGCGCTTTTGCCGCTGCCCATCACACCCACAATTACATTGGTGCCCTTGCCGAACTCAAACTCGGAATTTGAGTGGCTTTTCCAGTTTTTAAGTTCCACTTTTTTAATCATTCAGTCCCCTGTAAATTAACCACTGGGAAGCGGTTAAAATTATATGCAGGGAAAGGGCGGAAAAGTCGCCGAATGGCAGGGTTATGCAGTTGCCTAGGGGGACACAGGTGCATGTATTGGCAGGCCGGCGCGGCGGGCACATATGGCTCCAACATCAAGCCCGCACGGCAATCTTCCTGTGCGAAATCATTGCCCGGACAATTTCCAGCGCTGTTTCGCTTGCGTTAAGAATCTCAATTTCCACTGGCTTGCTCTGCTTGTTATAATGCGTAATGACCTCGCCTTCCTGCTCGGCAAAATCGGGCTTCTCGCCCCTCAGCCTTATGACAAGAATGTCGGTTTCGGCATCATACTTATATTTCATACCTCTCCCTCTTTGCCTTATATGTTGTAATTACTATTTTTCTATTTCCAATTTCCTCGTATATACCCCCTCAGCACGTAACTATTTAATCTTTTCTGCGCGATTTTCCTGCCTTTGTAGCTGATGGCGGCGCTGTCGGGTTTCAGCACAGCATCCTTAACCTGCGCCTCCGATATGCCGTAAGTTTGCATCCTCTCCTTCGCATGGTCGATTATCCTTAATGACATGGCATTCCCCAGTTAATATGGCGCTCCGAACACAAACGGCTATTGCATTTAAGGAAAAGTTGCGGGGACTAAATAACCACTGCAGGGGCAGGCATTGAAAAGCGGGAGGAAAACTGCCTTGCAAGGAGGAGGGGCGTATTCTGCACCCTGAAATCCTGCTTTGCGCTGAATGCCCTGAATTTTCCAATGGTTTGTTTTCTGAGGCAGGAAATTGCGTCCGCAATCCTGGCGGAATAAAATCTTGATTTAGGGTTTGCAAGCTGGGAAGGGAGCAGGGTTAATAGTTCTTCCGCAGCGGAGCGGAAGGCGGAAAGGAAAATATATTTGGGGTCTGAAACCGTTGTGTGAGAGAAAAACAATTTGTGGTTTTTTATGTGTGTTTTTTCAAGCGTGGAAATGCGGCTGCCAAGAAATTCCACTTCCTCACTAAGGGACCTTATTTGAGAGGAAAGCGCGGATTCGCTGTTCCTGCAGAACCAGATGAATTCATGCCCCTGCGGGAGAACGGAAACATACTGTTTTTCCGAAAGCTGCGGCAAATCCGCAAGGGGAATTTTTTCCTCCTGCCCGCGGAAAAAGGGACCTATCGGAATTGACTGCAATGCCCATTCCCTCCGCCATGCGGAACGCCTTTCCTTTTCAGGGCGTGAATTGTGGAAGCCAAGCGCCCAGCGCGTGAAGTGCGATTCAAAGAATATTCCGTCTGCGGTGAATTTCACATTCACCAAAGAGGAGGGGGAGAGGTTTGGGGCACTTGGCGAATCAGGCCTGCAGCAAAGGCAGTTCATCGCCTCGTGCCCCAGATTCATGAAAGGGTGTGAAAGCATTGCCGGCCAGAGGCCTGAAAAATCAAGCCCCGGCTCGGTTTCGTGAGATGGTGAAGAAGAAGCATAATTGGCTGAGGAGGCATAATGGGATGTGCCATGTTCAGGCAATGGAATTGAATTTCTGAAGAAAATATTCTCAAGCATTGTTTCCGCAAGATCCTGCCTTTTTTGCGGGAGTTGCGAAGGGGGCGTACAAAGAATGTTTGAAAGCGCGATTCCGCGCGCAAACTGCTCCGCGCCCTTTTCATCTTCGGAACACAGGGAAGAAAGCGCATCCTGAACCTGCGGTTCAAGCAGAGATGGAAGGAGGGCGGGAGTGGAGCGCCTTTTTTTGAAGGGCTCCTCTCCCTCGAGAATGAAAGCGTCAAAATATGCCCAGTTTTTGCCGATGAGGAATTGCCTTTCAGGCTCTATTTCAAATCCCCCTAAGGGGGCGCGCGGGGAGAAGTTGAACCTTGCGGTTCGGTGTACATCCCCGCGCCTGAGCTTAACAACTGCCTGATGCTTTTCAGGCAGGTAACGGACGGAGTCCAGGTAAAATGTATCGGGAGTGGGAGACATGCATTAATTTCGGTTTTGGCGCTTATAAAGGATTTGAAGGAGAGTGGATTTCCGGTGCGGAATTACGGGGGATTATTTCCGGTGCGGGCCTGAAAGTGGGCTTGCCTTTCTTTTCCGCCTCATCCTGCGCATAAGCGCAACGGAAAGCACCGCCGACAGGATGCCTATTGCAACTATGATTATAGGATATGTGTCGGGGGTTATCTGCGCAAGGATTATGCCTATACCCGTAGGTTCCGCAGTTCCCATTGCAATAGGGGCGGGCATTGATTCTATTGCTTCTGCGCTCGCCCTGCCGTTTACATAATAAACCGCCTCAACAGAAGCGCCGGGCGGGAGCTCTCCAAGGGGGAATTCAACAACAGGGTCGGACATTATAATGTCAAATGGCGTTATCCCGAACAGCCCTGCTGCGCCCGCTGAGATTGATTTTGGCACGGTTTCCACTACCCTCAAATTCCTGAGCATGTCTCCCGAGGTATTCCTTATTTTTACCCTGAATTCAGTCCTGTATTTTGGCGCCCCTTCTTCCCCCATATCAAAAATTGTTGCACTGCGGATAAAGCGTATTTTTTTGCTGATTTCCTGCGCGTTCCAGATTTGGTCTGAATTAAAGCCCGCTGCCGCGAGAAGCTCAATTATCTCGCCCTCATCAGGCTGGAATTCGGCTATTTTTTCCATAATGACCTTTGGCTTTGGTTTCTGCTCAGGCTTTTCCTGCGGCTTTGCAACTTCGGGCGGCTTTCCTTCAGGTGCGGGTTCGGGCACAATCACGGGGGGCACAACAACAGCCGAGGGCGGGGCTTCGGATTCACCCGCCTCCTGCACAGGCACGGCTGTTCCAACATCCCCCTGCGGCTCGCTCCACGGCGCCCATGTGTCCTCAATATGTATTCTTGCGTTTTTATCGGGGGTTATTAAATCTCCCAGCCAGACAACTACGGCATACTCCCCCTGCAGGTTAAAGTCAGATATGTAATCAAGCCCTTCCGTGAGTTCCGTTCCGTTAAGCTTCATTAATGGCTTTGATCCTGCTGTGTAGTTTGAGATTTCAAACGCGGGGCTGTAACGGTTTGTGTCCCAGTTGTTGTGGTCGTTGTATATTCCATTTGTGCTGATATTGAAATCAACCTTATTGTGAACCGCGGTTATCTGGTACGCGCCTGTGTTATGATCAAATCCCTGTGATGTTCCTGTTTGCATGAATAATGAATCGGGGTTTCTGTAATCAAGCATGCGGTAATCGATGAAGTTTTCGTCGGGGGC
>JBDRDO010000080.1:0-13825 GCA_043820655.1 Candidatus Iainarchaeum sp.
CCGCACCGGAAATCAACTCCGCGAACCTTTTTATTCCCTTTCCCGCAACTGTTTCATCATGCCAGTATATTCACACTCCCGTTTGGGCACGTACCAGAACTGCCCCCTTGCATTTAAGTTCAGGTACATTGACAAGCTCGATACGGAAGTGGAGGAAACAGTCGAGGCTTTTCTCGGCTCAAGGGTTCACACCGTGCTTGAGAAACTTTACACGGATACGCGCTTTAAGAAGGAAAATTCAATTGATGATTTGCTTGCCTTTTATAGTTCAGAGTGGGAAAAGCACTGGAATGCGGGCGTGAAAATTGTTCGCGAGGGGTACAATGAGGGGCACTATAAAAAAATGGGCGAGGAATTCCTGCGCAAATATTACGAAAGGCACAGGCCGTTTGACGAGGGCACGATAATCGGCCTTGAGAAAAAAATCAGCCTTTTGCTTGATGAGGCGAAAAAATACAGCCTTACGGGCTTTGTTGACCGCATCTCAATTTCAAAGCAAGGCACGTATGAGATTCACGATTACAAAACATCTTCGCATCTGCCATTGCAGAAATACCTTGATACCGACAGGCAGCTTGCGCTTTATGAAATTGCCCTGCGCAATATGTTTGCCGATGTTGAAAAGGTTGAATTGGTTTGGCACTACCTTGCATTTGACAAGGAACTGCGCTCCTCGCGAAGCCCTGAACAGCTTGAACAATTGAGAAAGGACATTATTGAACTTATAGATGAAATTGAGCGGAAGAAAATAGTGAATGATTTCCCCGCGAAGGAAAGCCCGCTCTGCGGATGGTGCCAGTTTCAGGAGCACTGCCCGAAAAAGAGCCATGCACGAAAGGTTTCCCTGCTTGACTCAAAGGAATACAAAAAAGACCCCGGGGTTAAGCTTGTGAACAAACTTGTGGAACTTGAAAATAAAAAGCAAAAAGTTCTGGAAGAATTGGATCCTGAAATTGAGGAAGTGAAGCAGGCGATTTATGAATTTGCGGAACGTGAGGGCATTGACAATGTGCAGGGCTCCGCACATGAGGCAAGGATTTTTGCATATGACAAAATGAGCTGGCCGCAGAAGGGCTCTGAAGCAAGGGAGGGCATGATTGCCCTTTTGAACGAGCACAAAAAATTCCTTGAGTTTGCGGATGTTGATGTGTATGCATTAACAAAGGCATTTAACACCGGGCGCCTGCCGAAGGAATTGGCGGAAAAATTAGGGAAGCTCGCGGAAAAGCGCAGGACAAAAATGCTAAGGCTGCGCGAGACTGACAGGGAGCAGTAGCACGCTTAGCGGTAGTTTTTATAAAAACAATACTCATATTAATAACATGAATTTCAGTTCATGTTTCCCGCGCTTTGGCATTCCTGCCCTTGCCTTTTTTTCAATATTCCTGCTTTTTGGATGTCCGTCCTCTCCCGGGGGGAGCCCGTATGTTTTTACCGGCGAGCCCGAGGATTTAAACGCAATCGCATATGAATTTGCGAACATTGCAAGAAAGGCAGCGGATTCCGCGCGCGCGGCGGATGCCGATCTGGATGTTGCATGGAGGCGCGCCGCACAGGAGGACAATGCTGAAAAAGTAGACTTTGGCATGGCGTGGGACTATGTGCGAAAGGCCGCGGATTTGGTAAAGGTGACTGATGATTATGCAAGCCTGGCTGCGGAGGCATCCGCATCTGCGCAGGCATCAAAGGAAAGCGCAGGCAAGGCCGAGGCAAAAGCCGAGGATGCGGAGAAAAAGACCGCCGATGCCATTGTTGAGGCGCCTTGTGTAACTGCTGCAGCAAGGGCAAACTCATCAGCGGAGGCAACCTCGCTTGCCGTTGCAAAGGCTGGCGCCGCGGCAAAGGCGCTGGCGGAGGCGGCCGCATCATCCTCGGCAACGGCACACTCCTATGCGGAGGCGGCGGCATTCGCCGAGGCGGAAGCATCCGCGGGGGCGACTGCATTTGCGGAGGCAAAGGCAAAGGCGGCAGCAGCAGCCGAGGCATTTTCAGTGGCGCGCGCAAAGGCATCCTCAGGCTCTTCTGCGGCATCCAAAGCCGCGGCCCAGGCGGAGGCGATTGCAAGGGCGCTTGTTTCGGCGCCCGATCTTGAGGAATTCCGAAGGCTCGGGCTTATTGATGTTAATATAAGCGTTAGCGCGCTTGCGGGCGCAAGTGCAAGTGCCGTTGCTAACGCATGGGCGGTTGCCGATGCGGCGGCTGATGCAAGGGCTGCCGCACTTGCAATGGCGGAGGCATACGCCGAAGCCGAGGCCTCGGTAGAGGTCGGCGTAAAGGCGGAGGCAGACGCATATGCGCTTTCAACAGCGGCCGCATTTGCGAGTTCCCAGGCAACCGCAATAGCCGAGGCCGCGGCGGATGTTGATGCAAGCGCATCCGCAGGCGCAACTGCTGCAGTTGATACAAGCGTAATGGCTGGGATTGCGGTAACGGGCGACTGCTGCAACTGCGAGGCGGGATGCACGGGCACGGAAACTGGAAGCAGCGGCACGGAAACAGACTGCCCTGAAACAGACTGCGGCAGTTACTGCGTGGAGAACTGCGGAACATACTGCGGAATGAGCTGCAGTGACCCGCTTTGCCATATAAATTGCTGTCAATAATGCTGGATTTTGAGGGTATTGAATTTGGGGGTGCTTATGATGAAAAAAGAATTAATTTTAATTTGCATTTTTGCAATGCTTCTATCGGGCTGTGTGGTTGAAACAAATACCCCTCCCTCGGGAACTGAGGATTTTTCAGTCGCCCCTGTTGTGAACCCTTTGCAGGAACCCGTGCCTGAACCCGAACCGCAAGCCGAGCCTGCGCCCGAGCCCGAACTGCAGGGTGAGCTTTCGGTTGAAAAGCAGTTCCACTTTGTTAACGGTCTTGGCTATTACCACATTACCGGTATTTTGAAAAACACCGGCAGCGTGCCGCTCAAGAATGCGCGCGCAAAGGTTACGGTTTACACTGCGGATGGGGTGGAAGAAATCCGCGGGGATGTGGTTCCCGGCCCTACACGCCTTGCCCCCGGCGAGATAGCGGGTTTTGACGTAACTGTCGGAGAGGCGGATGAGTATGATGTCGGTAATTTCATTGCGGAGAGTGGCGGGTTTTCAATTGATGATTCCGAGTCTTACTCCGGTCTTGAGGTTTCGGGGTGTGTGGCCGATATCGAGGGTGCTTATTACAAGCTTGGCTGCAATGTTAAAAATACAGGCGGCAGGCATGCCCCGATGTACTGGGTGGCTGCTCTTTTTTATGACTCCTCGGGGAACGTGCTCTCCACAGGCTCAAAAGTTATTGTAAAGGACGGCGCGGGGCTAAAGGCGGGCGACAGCATGCAGATTTCATTCATCACATATGACCCCAGTTCTGCACTGCATATTGAGGGGCACTATGTTGCAATCAATTTCAAGGAATGAGACACACAGAATAGGAAGATTTCCGCAACAGTCCGACACCCTACAGACATTGTCAATATTGTCAGGTTCAGGACGCTTATAGACTTCACTGAAATAGGGTAGCGGCTAAACTCCAATCAGGGCTTCCGCCTCCACAAGCTTTTTTGGGTTTATTGAGACATGAGGTGCGCCTGTCGAGGGCTTCATCATCAGCAGACCATCGTTGAGCAATTCTTTCACAGCGCGATTTAGGTACATTAATATGCCAAAAAGAAAGTTTTAAATATTTGTTTGCACACAGTTATGGCATGACGGCAAGCGCTGAAAGCATGTTTCTCAGGTTCATGGGCACTTCCCCGCAGATGCGCATACTTGATTTCCTGATTACCGGGCGCGATTTTGATTATTCGCTTTCGGACATTTCACAGGGCGCGCGCGTTTCATGGACAACACTTCACAGGATTTTTCCCGCGATGGAGCGCAATAAAATCGCCCTGAAAACCCGTGAGGTCGGCAGGGCAAAGCTTTACAAACTTAATGCCGAAAATCCCGAGGTTGCGGCACTGGTTTCGGTTTACGACAGCCTTGCCAAGAAAAAATTGCGCAGTGCGCGTGAAACGCAGAAGGCGATTGCGCACAGCGCGCGCTAAATATTACTCCTCAAAAACAAAAACCTGCTCTATTTTTGATTTCAGCGCCCTTGAAACATCATGCGCCAATCTGAGCGAGGGATTATATTTCCCCTGCTCAAGGAAAACAATTGTCTCGCGCCGCACGCCTGCGGCACGCGCAAGCTGTTCCTGTGTCAAGCCGTGCTTTGCGCGAAGTTCCTTTATTTTTGTTTTCATGTCAGTCAACATTCCCTTTCCTGTTCAGCCAAAGGTATGAAACAACGAAAACAATTCCTGTCAGGAGTATCACTCCCTCCAGTGCGTGCCTTGCAATATCCGAATCCCCTACTTCGGGAAACAGCATCATAATCGCAAGGCAGCCCCAGATTGCGCCGATGAAAGCGTAATACCCTGCCTTGTGGCTAACACTTTTCAGCCTTTCATCCTCCGCAGGCAGGCCCGCGCGCATCGCCTTAAACCTCGGCCAGATTATTAAAACCGCGCCGGCAATAATTGAAAGCACAAGCGCAATCAGGACGATTTCAGGTAACTCAATCGGCGCGGCGCCGAAGGCATAAAGCCCGATGGTTGCCACTGCGGCGATAATCACGATTATCCCTGCCAGAAGCTTAATTTTTTCACTCATTTATCTCACCTCTTTTCAGATATTTCCTGATGTTAGGCATTTCTAACATGTTAGATATATGTAACATCTGGTATTTAAATGTTTTGTTTTCCCGTAGGGTGCAATTGCCAGCATTTAAAAGCATTTTGCCGCCAGTTTATTTTTGAATGAATGGAAAGAATCTTTTAGTTTTTGTTTTTCTAGCCCTGTCCCTGCTTATTGCGGGATGCACAACAACAGGGCAGGTTACGCAGGCAAATGTGATAGGCACCACTGAAATACTTGTATGCGACCCCTCTCCGGGCGCTGAAAACCCTGCATTCTGTCCGAAGGGTGAAACTGCGGAAACAGCGGAATTTACCGAAGATGAAGCCGAATCCGCGCCTGAGGAAACTGTGGAAAGCGGATGGGTTGAGGTAAACATTGAGGAAGCGGAAACCGCGGAAGTGACTGTTGAAAATGCAATTGAAACGGAAGTTGCCGAAACCGCGGAAGCAACCACTGAAATTAATGTTAATGATGAAGATTTGGCGGCGGTTTATGTTGTCGGAAGCACGGGGGGATGGCAGTGTGTTTTTGTAATCGCGCCCGAGGATATTGAGCAGTTTGAAAGGACTGACCTTGAAAACAGGCTGAAGTCGGCGTGCGATAAGGGTGATTTTATACAGGATGCATTGGGAAGGAAACTTAAGGATGAATATGCGATTTCATTCTGCCAGAGTCCCAGTGAGGGCAAATATTACCTCGGCGGGAATAAGGTTTGCTTCACGCCCTTAAGCCTTGGTGCTGCGCAGATACAGAGGCGCTTTGCAACAGTGCTGTCATTCAGCGCACTTGACGGGGTTTCACTTCCCGCATGGTTTGAGGTAGGGGTTGCGGAAAGGGTAAGTGACCTTGCGTTTGACACGGACACAACACGCATGGAAAGCTATGCCGAGGGCGAGTGGACGGACATGCGCGAGAGGTTCGGCACAAAGTTTGACACGCAGAACTACGCAAATGCGCGCTATGTTAATTATGTCGTTAAGCAGTTTGTCGATAAGTACGGAATGGATGCGCTGAGGAAAACGCTTTCAATTCTTGACAAAAAAGGCGGCACAGGAACCGCACAGCAGATGGATGAGGCACTGCTTGACGCAATGCGCCAGGCAACAGGCGACAGCTCAATAACGCTTGAAGACTTCAGGTGAATGCCGCTTTTGCGGGGCAACTCTTTAAACCTTTTTCGCAGGAAATTACATTTGGTTTTCTGCCATGCGAACTATTATTTTACTTTTTGTAATTTCATTTGTGCTGCTTTCGGGATGTGCGCAGCCCCCGGCTGCTCCTGCCGAAGCAGAGCCTGCGCAAACTACTCCAATTAGTGTTGTAACTGGTGGTGATTCCCTGCCTGAGCCCGTTCCTGAAGTCAATATTGAACCGCGCGCGGAACTTGAAATTGTTGAAATCGGGTGCCGCTATCAGTACGCCTCATACTTTATCCTTTATGCCAAAAGCATAACTGAACTTCCCGTGCCGTTGGGTTCGAGCATTATTGCGCGCACCGAAGGCGGGCAGTATGCCTCCCGGTTAATACAGAGTGAGTATGCAAACGGCACGCGCCTATGGCAGGACAAGGCAATGGGCGGAAGCATGGGAAGTTACGGTCAGAAGTTTTACATTGAGGGAATAAACCCGCGCAATGGCAAGGAACATATTGACCAGGATTACATGTTCCTTTACTGCCCGCCGAAATTAAGTGTTTCGGAATGTGATGAATCCAGCGGAACTTTAATTTACAGGGGAAATGCAATTGAGGACTGCACGCTTGAGGGTGATGACATAAACTACTTCACGCCCGCGCGCAATATAATAGAAATTCCGGCATAATGTGGAAAGGGGCTGATGGAACTGGGGCACAAAATTTTGTTTGGCTTAGCCGCGGTAATGCTCCTGTTGAGCGGATGTGCGGATGAACTGAAAGATGCGGGGGGGCTTGCATCTGATCTTGGAGAGCTTTCCGAACTTCTGCCCGATGATTTACTGGATAACGGGCAGGGGCAGAACGCAGAACTTTGCGGCAATAATGCCATTGATGCGGGGGAACACTGCGACGGAAATGATCTGGGCGGGTGCCTGAGTGGCTGCACGGGCAGGTGCAGGTGTGCACGTGATTCTTCTGCGGACGGCAACGCAACAAATGGCGGCACAATAAAAATCGCCTCCTGGAACATCCAGAATTTCGGGCAATCAAAGGCAGGGGATGAAAACCGCATGGCTGTAATTGCGGAAGTGATTTCACATTTTGATTTAATCGCGGTGCAGGAAATATCAAACCTTTATGAAATGGGCGATGCCGGATGTGCGCGCAATGAGGGCAAGTGCCCCGCGCATGTGAACTGCGGGCTTGTTCAGAACGCCCTTGAGTCCGCGCTTGCGGGAAGCGGGAGAACTTATGCATTTTTGTTCAGCCCGCAGATAAGGGATGAAAGATATCTTTACATTTATGATTCGGATGTTGTTGAACTGTTAAATGAAGGGGCATTTGTTTTTGACAGCGGCGATAATGCGGAACTGAATGTTTGCGATACAGAGGCGCCCGAGGGCAGAGTGGCAAGGCAGCCGTTTTACGCCTCTTTCCGTTCGGGAAATTTTGATTTTACTTTAATGAACGTGCACACAAGCATTTCAAACGGCAATATGGCGGAGCTTGCCGCACTGCAGGAATTTTTCGCGCAGGTGCGGGATGCGGATGAAACAGAGAATGACATAATTCTTTTAGGGGATCACAACACGGACGGAACATATGTTGACGGGGACTGCGCGGATTACTTTGAGGCAAATGTGGAGGCATTCCCTTTCAATGCAATCCCCTGCGATATGATGACAAACCTTGCGGATAACAAATCATATGACAAAATCATCATGTACGCGGATACATTTGACAATGAGTTCATTCATGGTTCGGGCGCGGTTTATAGGGAGGGCATAACAAAGGAAATTTCCGACCACTTTTTGGTTTACGCGGAATTCAGCACAGGCATTGAGGATGATGACGGCTAAGCACGCGCGGGCTTGGCCGAGAACCGCCTTCAATAGACATCCATAAGCGGCATTAATTTGAACTTCCCCCTGCCTTTGTCGTATCCGATAACCAGCATATGGTCGTACCTGATGCCTGTTTCCAGCATTGCCTCCTTCGAAGCATCCAAAAGCTGTTTCTCAGTCACGCCATATTTGCTTTTGATTTTGTGAAAGAACTTCTTCCCGCCTGCCGTGCTCTCCTTATTATGGAGTATTTCTGTCACTGTGGGTACCTTACTCTCGGCCATTGCTATCAAGTCCGGGCCGATTGCATATGCATGCGGCATGGCAAGGATATATTTTGATCTCTTTTGGAGTGGCTTATGGTTCTTCACGACGCCCTGCACGGTTTTTATTGTATCTGTTGCGCTGTAGCCGTGTGTTCTCTTGAGCACGATTCGCCCGATTCCGGGAAAACCGCTTACCTTCAAGCCCCTAACCCTTCCCCCCTGTATTTTGTCGCTTTTTCCGGTTGTGTTTATGTGGCCCTCCTCTGCCCTATGGTCGACGATTTGCATTTCTGTGAGTATGAGGTTGCCTTTTGAATCTATTAGCTTTTTTATCAATCTGTACGGGAGCGGTTTAACTGGCATAGTGTAAAGTTGCCACCTATGATATAAAAACCTAACGCAACTAATTATTTCTATAAAGTTGGCTGTTTTTGTTTTAAATAAGGAGATGGATGCATGAGAATTTTGGTTGTTGGCGGAGGCGGACGCGAGCATGCGCTTGTGTGGAAGCTTTCACAGAGCAAGGGCATTGAGAAAATTTACTGCGCACCCGGCAATGCAGGCATTGCGGAGCTTGCGGAATGTGTTGACATTGCCGCGGACAATGTAAAGGCGCTTGCCGAGTTTGCAAAGGACAAGGGGATTGCGCTTACTGTCGTGGGTCCCGAGGCCGCGCTATGCGCGGGAATTGCGGATGAATTTGAGAAGCTTGACCTAAGGCTGTTCGGGCCGGGGCAGGCCGCCGCGGAAATTGAGGGGAGCAAGGCATTTGCAAAGGAGCTTATGCGCAAGTATGAAATTCCCACCGCTGAATTCGGGGTGTTTGACAGCGCGGAGAAGGCGATTGAATACATCAACCAGAACCCTGCCCAAAAGCTTGTTGTGAAAGTTGAGGGCCTTGCCGCGGGAAAGGGTGTGTTAATCTGCGAGAGCAAGGATGAGGCAATTGCCGCAGTAAACAAGGTTATGGTTGAGAATGCATTCGGCGAAGCCGGGAAGCGCGTTGTTGTTGAGGAGTTCCTTGAGGGGGAGGAGGCAAGCTACCTTGTTTTTACGGACGGGGATACTGTTGTTCCAATGGTAACCTCGCAGGACCACAAGCGCGCACTTGACGGAGATATGGGCGAAAACACGGGCGGAATGGGCGCATACAGCCCCGCTCCTGTTGTAACCTCAAAAATGGAGGAAAAAATATTGCGTGAAATTATGGCGCCTGTTGTTGCAGCAATGAGGAAGGAAGGCTGTGAATACAAGGGCGTGCTTTACGCAGGGCTGATGTTTGGCAAGGACAACGAACCCAAGGTGCTTGAATTTAACGCCCGCTTCGGCGACCCTGAAACACAGGCAATCCTGCCCCGCCTTAAAAGCGATTTGGTTGAGATTATGAATGCGTGCATTGACGGCACGCTTGCGGATGTTAAGGTTAAATGGAAGGATGATGCCTGCACATGTGTTGTGCTTGCCTCAGGCGGCTATCCCGGGGATTATGAAAAGGGCAAGGTAATTAACGGCCTGAAGGATGCGGCAGAGCTTGATAATGTTATGGTTTTCCACGCAGGCACAAAAAAGCAGGAGTCCGGCGCGATTGTCACAAACGGCGGCAGGGTGCTTGGCGTTACAGCGCTTGGCAGTGACATAAACGAATCCATAAAGAATGCATACTCCGCCGTTGAGAAGATTACTTTTGAGGGTTTGCATTACAGGAAAGACATCGGCGCAAGGGCGAAAGGCAGGTAGGGGTAGTTCTCTTATGAAAAATGCGCTGCGTTCGGAAATGAAGCTAAAGCGCGAGGCTTTGGGAATTGAACGGCGCAACATAATGAGCAAATCCATTTCCCGGAAATTCAGGGATCTGGATGAGTACTGGGATTTCAAAACCGCGCTTGTGTATATCAGTTTTGATTCTGAAGTTGAGACATGGGATTTAATTGCGGATTTGCTTGATGATAAAAAGAGGGTTGCAGTTCCTGTGCTTGCGCAGGATAAATGCGAAATTTTCGCTGTTGAAATAAAGAAGTTCGAGCCGGAGAAAATGCAGAAAAATCGCTTCGGGATTCTGGAGCCCAAAAACAAAAATAATGTTATTGCGCTCGAAGATATTCAGATGGTTATTGCGCCGGGGCTTGCGTTTGATGAAAGCGGCGCGCGGATAGGATTTGGCAGGGGCTGTTATGATAAATTCCTTGAGGTGCTGCCAAAGGGCGTGCCTGTTGTTGCGCTTGCATTTGATTTTCAGGTTATGCCTGCGGGAAAAATCCCGAAAGAGGGGCATGATAAGGAAGTTGATGCCGTGATTACCGAGATGCGCGTGATACGCTGCAAATGAAATGTGCCCTAATGCTTTTTTGCCAAGGCATTGGCTTGTTTGATTAATTCGTCACGCAGCTCTGGCGATGCGGCGTTGAGCACAATCCTCAAATTCCCATTAAATGTTACTTTGGTTAATCTATGAATATCCTGCCCGCAAGCCCTCAGTAAATCGCGGGCCCTAACGTCAACGTATTCTTTCCCAAGGGTTACAATAGTATCCAGATCCAGCAAGATAACACGTGCGTTCCCCCCCTTAATAAAGTGCACAGACTCACTACCGGAATAATAACCAGCATTCGCGATTTTTGTAAGCATTTTTAATTTGGAATCCGACTGCTCCTGATTTTTGACCCGCTCCGTCAATTTGGTTCTTTTATTTTTTGAACCGAAAAGTTCGGATGCCAAAATCCACTTGTCCTGCAGCAGTTTCTCCCCGTCAAAATCCGTACCTTTCTCTAATTTCACAATGCCCATCTTGGACGGGACAATTCCCTCATTTATTAAATCAATTATGGTTTTTTGGTATTTTGCGGCCCTATTTGCATCCATGCTATGAAACTGCTTCACTGCAACTCTCTTCACAGTACCGTCAGTAAAGTACACGCGCCCTATATGAACTCTTCCGTGGGCGCCACCGCCGATACGTGTTTTTGTGACAGTAACGCGCGTTACATCGCTGGGCGGTTTCCACTTTTTCAGCACTGCTGCAGTCATGCGGATGCCGCCTAATGCCCCTAGTGCCTGAAATGCCTCGTCCTTGTGAACACCATCGGGATGTTCCTGTCGTCGCATGCCTTTATTACTTCCGCATCCTTTACACTGCCGCCCGGCTGGATTATCGCCCCGACCCCGGCATCCGCGGCACGCTCAACACTGTCCGCAAATGGGAAAAACCCGTCACTTGCCATCACGCCCCCAGAGGCATCAACTGTTGCGTGCTTCACCGCAATCTTAACCGCCTGAATGCGTGAGGTCTGCCCCACTCCGAGACCGACACACTGCGTGCCTTTCGCAAGAACAATCGCATTGCTTTTGACATGCTTAACAACCTTCCACGCAAACAAAAGTGATTCCATTTGTGAATCCGTGGGGCGTGCGCGTGTTGGAAACTGCAGATCATCCTCATGTAAAGCAAACGCATCGCGCTCCTGCACAAGCAATCCCCCAGGGATATCCTTAATTTCAAGCTTATGCACATTCCTTGCGATTTTTGCGCCCGTGCTTTTCTTTGCGCCCTGCAAATCCCCCGCGGAAAGCACGCGCAGATGTTTTTTTGTTTTAAGTTCCTCAAGCGCGGCTTTTTCATAGGATGGGGCAATAACAACCTCATTGAAAAATGCGGTTATCTGCTTTGCGGTTGCCAGATCACACTCGCGGTTCAGCGCAATTATCCCGCCGAATGCGCTCTCCCTATCACAATCAAGCGCCTTTCCGAATGCAACCGAAATCTTTTTATCCAAAGCAACCCCGCAGGGGTTTGTGTGCTTAACAATTGCACAGCACGGTTCGGCAAACTCCTGAACAATTGAAAGTGCCGCCGCCGTATCGTTGATGTTGTTGAATGAAAGTTCCTTCCCGTGAAGTTTTTCCGTATTTGCAACGCTTACCTCTGCATCAACAGGCGTGCGGTAAAATGCCGCCTCCTGATGCGGGTTCTCGCCGTAGCGCAAATCGGAAATTTTATCAAACGAAAGGCTCAGTGTACGCGGAAATTTTTCAGTGGCAAATTCGTTCTGTGTGTGCAGCCAGTTTGAAACCGCGCTGTCATAGCCCGCGGTCAGCTGGAACGCGGCATTGGCAAGTTTCCTGCGCAGCTGGATTTTTATTTTCCCGTCGTGCTCATTCATTTCCGCAACAATTGCGGCATACTGTTTCGGCGCGGTCACAACAGCAACTCCCCCGTGGTTTTTTGCCGCACCCCTTACCATTGCAGGCCCGCCGATGTCAATGCTTTCAATTGCATCCTCCGGCTTTACGCCGGGTTTGGCAATTGTCTGCGCGAAAGGGTAAAAGTTAACGCATACCAGATCAATCGGCTTTATTTTAAGTTTTTTTAACTGCGCCATGTGCTTTTTGTTTCCCCTGTCCGCGAGGATTGCCGCATGGATTTTCGGGTGCAGTGTTTTAACGCGCCCATCCAAACACTCGGGAAATCCCGTAACCTTCTCAACAGGCGTAACCTTTATTTTCGCCTTTTTAAGTTCCTTTTCAGTGCCGCCGCTGGCTATGATTTCAACATTGTGCTTCTCAAGCCCGCGGGCAAATTCAATAAGCCCCTCCTTATTGGAAACGGAAAGTAGTGCACGGTTTATTTTCATATATATCTACTATGGTTGGTTGTTTTAAAGGTAATTATAGGGCATGGTGAAACCCTAACCCCCCTGCGGCAGTTCCCGCACATTTATTCCCGCGCAGTTGCTTATTCATTTAAGTTAATTATATAAAAGGAACCTGCTTATTCTATACGCCCTTATATATAAGCAAGGGCTGTATTTTTGGGGGTTTGGGATTGTTTAGGAAAGAGCTTTCTGGTGCGCGCTGTTTCATTCTGCCGCTGTTGCCCGCGCTAGCGCTCCTGTTGTTTTTTGCCTCCGCGGCATATGCCCCTGTAATGGACGTAAACGCCAGCGGGCTGGATTTTACAGTAGGAACAGCAGACTGGGAATTGTTTTATGATTATTCATGGGGGGCGATTGTTTCAGGGATATACGACCTTAACAGGGATGGTGCGGCAAAAACAAATTTAACCGTAGCAAATCGCGGAATTGACACTTGGAGTTTATACAATACGTCAATCAGCAATTACGAAAGCAGTTACGGGCAACAGCCTGGACTAAAATTAGGGCTTAATGAGGATTTAAACTCACGGGTAACTATAAGAGTTGATAACGCGTTTTCGTATGGAACAAAAATGGATTTAAATTTCACAAAAATACACACAATTTATCCAATAATCGGCGGGCTTAGGATTATTTCACACATGGAAATTACAGACACAAATGCGCTTGATGACGGAGAAAATTTCAGCGTATCAATACACCGCACATTTGCAAATGAATCAACTGCCGATATATTAGGATACGGCGATAACAACTCAGTAGAACCGCCAACAGATACGGAATGGTGGAGGGCAAACCAGCGCTATGATATGCCTGAAACCGCAGACGGAAACAGCATGATTGTTACAGGTTATGTCAAATCTGCCGAGCCATCATTTTATGACAATATATGGGATGTTGACAATGAATATTATTACCGGCATGATTATTCAGGGTGGTATGACAATGACCTTGCGCCCATGGTTTACGGGCAAATGGAATACCTGAACACAATAATATTATTATCGGACACAAAAACACTTGGCGGGGGAATAAATCTTGTTGGACTGGTAGTAGATGAAAATCAGATAGATTACAGAATGCTAGACTGGCGCAACCCAGATGATTTATACATGAAAACCGGCACATTCAGCGAGTTTGACTTCAACACGGGTGCGTATCTGCTTACCGCTTCCGCGAATCAGGTTGATTTTAACATCAGCACAAACGGCATCCAGAATGACCAGGGCAACTGGGACACGAACAGGTATTCCCCCGCGTT
>JBDRDO010000081.1:0-17187 GCA_043820655.1 Candidatus Iainarchaeum sp.
GTGGCTTTTAATATAAGAAATTTGCGCATGCATGGAAAGGTATATATTTCAGGGGCGCGTAATATTGGCATGGGGTTTATGAATTTATTCAGGGGGCCCAGGAAGAAACATGTGGAGCCCAACCTGAATAAGAACGAAAGCATTGTAAGCCACGGAGGGGGCGGCGTTAAGGTTGACTCCACAAAAATAAGGCTCAACGTAATCCAGATGGCTTCGCTCAGGCCAGAACACAAGTTCCACGGGCTTGCGAAGGGGATATTGGGGGAGATTAAAGCCGGTTCAGGCAATGAAAAGCACCTCGTGGAAATGTTCAGGAACATATACGAACTTAATTCGCTCAAGGAAGAGGGCACGCCCGGCGCCAGAAGGGCGGAACTGAAAAATTTTGTACACACTAACTTCCAGGAATACAGGAGCCTCGGCGCGGATGAGACGCTACTAAGGGACCTTCTGAAATAGCCCGCGGGCGCGCCAAAAACCATTATAAACCTTTTCCAGCCCAATTAAAACGGTTCACATGGCAAGAAGGGATTTACTTCCAGTATGCTGATTCTGCATTTTCCAGCCGTGGGATTAATCTGAATTATTCCGAATTTAACCGTATGCGGGGCCATGGTCTAGCCTGGTTAGGATTCGTGCTTTGGGAGCACGTGGCGGGGGTTCAAATCCTCCTGGCCCCAAACTTTTTCTTAAAAAGAAAAGTTTTGAAACAGTTAGTTATAAAAGAAATCCCAATGATAAATACACAGGAGGGGCCATAGTCTAGCCTGGTTAGGATTCTACCTCGGGGAGGTAGCGGCTTGAGTTCAAATCTCAATGGCCCCATTCGCCTTTTTCTTAGAAAGAAAAAGGCGGCAAAAAGAACAGCCCGCCTTCGGCGGGCAAGTGCGGTTGGGGGCAAGGAAAGAATAATAAAGAAGGTTTGCAATAGTAATTCGGGAAATTGATTGAAATGGCGGATAAACAGAAGGGCAATGAAGGTGCCAAGGCAGGGGAGAAGGGCAAAAGCGAAAAGGTTACGTTTAACATAAGCAAGGAAAGGAACTTTTCCGAATGGTTTACCGAAATAATTAAGCGCGCGGATTTGGCGGATATAAGGTACAATGTAAAGGGCTTCCTTGTGTTTCAGCCCTGGTCTGTGCTCTGCATGGAGAGGATGTATGCTGCATTTGAAAAGGAACTACAGAAACGTGGGCACAAGCCATATTGGTATCCGGCACTTATTCCCGAAAAGAACCTGAACATGGAAAAGTCGCATGTCGCAGGGTTTACGCCGGAGGTGTTCTGGGTCACGGAGCACGGCGCGGGAGAAAAGCTTGAGGAGAAACTCGCGCTTAGGCCGACAAGTGAAACCGCATTTTACCAGATGTTTGCGATTTGGATACGCTCGTACAAGGATTTGCCCTTCAAAACATATCAGCGCGCACAGGTCTGGCGCTATGAGACAAAGGCAACAAGGCCGTTTTTGAGGTCAAGGGAGTTTTACTGGATAGAGGCGCATAATGCTTTTGCAACTCTTGAGGAGGCACAGCATCAGGCAATTGAGGATATGGAAATTACGGAGGAGGTTCTGCACAATCAGATGGGCGTGCCTTTCATCTGCTTCAAGCGCCCGCAGTGGGACAAGTTTGCGGGGGCAGTGGACAGCTTTGGAGCGGATGCAATAATGCCGGATGGGAAGGTTGTTCAACAGCCCGCCACACACCTTTTGGGGCAGAACTTTTCAAAGCCGTTTAATGTTAAGTTCACGGGAAAGGACGGCAAGGATGATTATGCGTATCTGACATGTTTCGGCCCGGCAATGAGCAGGATGTTTGCAAGCGTTGTTGCAACGCATGGCGATGATAAGGGATTAAGGTTTCCGTTTGATTTCGCGCCCCTGCAGATTGTGATTGTCCCGTTGGGAATGGACAAGGACAGTAAAGTTGCCGTGGCGGCAAAAAAGCTGGAGGCTGAACTGCGCGCAGCGGGTTTCCGCGCGGATGCGGATTTCACCGATTTCAAGCCGGGCGAGAAATACTATTACTGGGAAATGAAGGGCGTTCCTTTGCGCATTGAGTTCGGGCCGAGGGAGATGAAGGAGAAAAAGCTGACGGTATACCGCAGGGACACGGGCAAAAAAACACAGGTGAAGATTTCTGATTTGATTAGGTTTGTTGAAAAGGCAGGCGCGGAGATAACTAAAAATTTGCGCGCAGAGGCGGACAAAAAGTTCGCGGGCATTCTCAAGAATGCGAAGAGCAAATCAGAAATCGCGGATATAGTTTCGGGAAAGGGCATTGCAAGGTGTGATTTCTGCTCAACAGAATTGGATGGCGAGGCGTGCGCGGAAATCGTTGAAAAGGAATTCGGCGCAAAGGTAAGGGGCACGCGCGCGGGAAAGAACGAGAAGCCGAAGGGAAAGTGCCTGTTCTGCGGGAAGAAGGCAAATGTTGTCGCCTATATTGCAAGGGAGTATTGATGCACAGGGGAGCTAAAGTAAAAGTTCCCATTCCTCGACCTTGTCACCGTCAATTAATTTTTCGTGCATCCCTAATTTTTTGAACCCCGCGCCTTTGTAAAGGCTTTTCGCGGTTTTGTTGTTCTCTTTTACAAGGAGAATTATTTTTTTATAGCCAAGCGCCTTTGTTTCTTTCAGCGCCAAACTGAGCAGTGACTTGGAATAATCTTTGCCCCTGAATTCCTTAAGGACAGTAATGTTATTCAGGCGTGCGATTCCGTTTTCATGGTCAAGCGCCTGAAACTCGGTGAAGCCGATGATGCCGTGCTTTTTGTCCGCTGCTTTAAGCAAAAGAAAGTGCGGATTGTCAATTTTATCCCAAACCTTTTGTTCCGTTATTTTTGTGTAGGGGAATTCCTGTGCTATTAGTTCAGTTAGTTCCGCAACATCTTCCGCGCGCGCTTCCTCAACTTTCATTGCTGAACGCCCTTAATGTATGTGTCAATTTCGCGCATGCTAACGGCGCATCCGCCAAACTTCACTGCATAAAGCGCCGCCTCAAGCGCCTGTTTTGTGTGCTGCAGCTCCGGCTCAAATAGATTATTCTCATATGCAAGTGCAACAAGCTCCGAGGAGCGGATGAAGTTAACGCCCTGCGTAAGGCTGTGGAAGCGCGAAAGTGCGGGCTTGTTTATAGATATGTTCCGCCCGTAGCGGTTCTCAAGGAAGCGCTGCAGTGCGTAGGCGTCCTCAACCAGCATGCGCGTTGTGCGCTCGTCAATAACAACAACCCTTGCCTTCAGGGTGCGCGCAAGGGCAAGGCTTTCGGTTTCCCCCAGCTGTATGAGCTTTATCGGCCTGCCGTCCGCATAATTCATGCAGTTGCCGCTCATTTCAAGCTCATGGGTCAGGCTTGTGATTTCGGGGCTCTTGCGCTCAACATGCAAATAGCCGGAATCCACTGCGTCCTTAATCCTGACGGCATTAAGCTCAAAACGCCTGATTTTTATCGGGCGCTCAACTGACTCGTAATAAACAGACTGCGGAATGTGGAACGCAATGTCCGCACTTTCCGAAAAGTTGCGAAGCAGTTTCACAAGGCAGCTCCCGCTGAGGGAAATCAGACTGCTTGCGTCAACAACAAACCTGTTCATTTTTGTTTCACTCCCGCGCATTTACTCCATAAGTGTTTTCAGCTTCGCAAGGCGCTCCCTTATTCCCGCGCCGATAACAACTTCATCATGGATTTTTGTGAATCCTATATAGGACTGCAGTTTTTTCCTGTCCGCACCGGTTAATGCCGCCGACTGGCCAAGGCTCATCCCGCCGGCATATGCGCTTGACGCTATCTTAACCTTCGCCTTCTCCAAAAGGTTCTGGACGTAATTTCCCATTTTCATGTCCACTGACCCGACATCCTTCCCCGCCGCATCGAGGAGCTGCGCAAATTGCCCCGCCCTGCCTGTGCCAAGCGCGGATGCCGCCTTGTCAAGGTTTGTGAGGATGCTTTTCTTTGCCACCTGCCATTTGGGGTGCATTACAACATGCCTCTTGCTTATCAGCTTGTTAAGCGCGTATGCAAGCACCGCGATTTCCGCAAGCAGGGCATCATTGGCAAGCACCGCCTCATTAATGGAATCATTTGAAATTTTCTTGAGGTCGATATCCCTGCCGCGCTCGAACGCGGAGCGGAGTGCATGCAGCCTGTTTTTAAGTTTCGGGCTTATCTCAGGGGGCATGAGATAATAAGGCGCAAGGGGGTATTTAATTGTTTTTAATTTTCATGCGCTTAATAACGCCGTCAAAAACGCCCATAATTGCGCGCGATTCCTTTTCGGTAATCGGGGAGCGGGAAATCAGGGAGCGGAACGCCGCAAGGGTACCGCGCTTGTTCCTGATTTTTCCTCCCGCATGAATTAAATCGTTGAACTTTTTTATTAACTGCGCCTTTTCCGCGGCGCGAACCGCGGGCAGGGAACGCGCGCCCTTTCCGCGCGCGCAGTGGAGCTCGTAAAGCAGGACAGCAACGGCATGCCCGAGATTAAGTGTTTTGTACTCGCGCATTGCGGGAATTTCAATCGCAAAATCGCAGGCATCAAGTTCCGTGTTTGTAAGGCCGTTTGCCTCTGGGCCGAATACGAGTGCAATCTTTGCACCGGAATTCGCGTAACTCTCGGCGAATTTTTTCGGGGTTATGGGCGTGCGTGTGAGTTTTGTTGTGCGCGTTGTACGTGCAGTGGTTGCAGCGGAAAAATCAAACCTGGAGAGGGCATCATCAAGGGAATTAACCACCTTTGCGCCTTTCAGCAGTTCCTTCCCGTGCATTGCGCGGCTGCGCGCGGGTGCAGAAGTGTGCTCCGCTTTGGGGCTGACAAGAATAAGTTCGCGCGCCCCAAAATTGCGCATTGCCCGTGCGCAGTATCCGATATTTTCCGAATATTCAGGGCGGACGAGGATTATCGAAAACTGCACCAAAACCACATAAAAACCCCTGCGCAAAAGGTTTTTATTTTGGAAGCGCTTTATTAAGTAGAATGCTTTTCAAAAGAATTATCTGCACAGTTATTCTTATTGCACTAATACTGCCAATTGCACAGGCCGCGGTGTCGCTTGGCGATGCGGTGAATTTTGTGAGCAATGAAAGGCACTTCCTGTATGGGGGGGAAACCGTGGAACAGCTTGTGACGCCTGTGAAGCACGGGGAGCAGGAATACTGGGTTGTGCCCGTGATTTCAGGGAGTACGCCGGCAACATACTTTGCGGTTAAGACATCTGAAAAGGAAATTGAGGGGAGCAAGGTTGCAAATCGCGCGATTTTTACCGCGGCGGACACACTGCGCGAACTCGGAAATGAAAAGGAGAGGTTCTCCAAAAATCCGCAGGTGGACTGGATAATAACAGGGGCATATGCAAACAAATTTGAAACACTGGGCAGGCTGCTGGAGGATGAAATCTTCGAGATGGAAACAATAGCGGCTGAAATGGGCGATGCCGAGGCAATTGCGGAGGCAATGAAGCTTGCGGCACAGCTGAAGTCAATGTCAGACAAGTGCAGGGATATAGGCGTGAAGATAAGCGAGGCAGCGGCATTTGAGACAGAATTCACAACACAGCCGGACACCTCAAAAACAAAGCAGCTGGGAAATAAATTCGGCGAGGCGCTATTGCCGATTGTGGGGCTTAAGGATGACGCAATAACATATGTAAGCGAATCAAAAAAACTCAAATCACTCATATCAAAATCGGCATTGGACCTTTCAACAAGGAGCTACCTGCAAAATCTTGCAAGCCCGCCTGAGAACTTCAACAATATAGGAAATTACGCGCAGTTTGCGCTGGAACTTGACGGGGTCATAACAGGGCTTGAAACAAGGGTTTCCACAAGGAGTGACGGCCTGCTTGACGACTTTGAAACAAGGCAGGGGCTTGACGGTGCGTGGGATGAACTTTACGGGGAGGACGAAACCCTGCGGAATAAAACAAGCGGAAACTTCGGCACGCTCAATGAAGCCGCGGAATCCCTGCTTAATGAGGAGACCAGCGGGTACTGGAAAGACCAGGCAAGGCTTGGTAAGTTCAGGGACAACTGGAGGAAGGCCGAGAAGTTCTTCACGGAAAGGGATTATAAACTTGCAGTGAATTATGCGGAAAAGGCGAAAGGCGATGCGATTGCGGTTTACAAAGAAGGGTATGAAAGCATCGGCCCGGAGCCGCTGCTTGACAACGAGACAATTATGCAAATAGTGGTGGCACTTGTTGTGCTGCTTGTAGTTGTTTATGCCATAAGCAAGCGGGACAAGATTATGGAAATGCTGTCCCCCGCCAATGAGGAGGTTGATGTGCATGGCTTTTCAAAGCGCTAGGCTGCGCGCTTTTCTGCTTGCGCTTGCCGTTGCATTTTTCTGCGCAAGTGCCGGCGCGGCAATGCTTTCGGTTGTTGTTGAGCCCGAAGCGGGCGCCGCGGTGCGGCTTTATCCGTCGGAAATAACATCGTACAGGGTTGTTGCCATAAACAACGACACTGCTACGCTTGAAAATATATTCCTCAGGGTTTCGGTGGAAGGTGGGCTCGCAATTGTTGAGAACGGCACAAGGCTGCTTGAGAAAAAATTTGAGCCGTTTTCCCTTAAGGGAGAGGGGCGCGAGGAGAAGCGCATAACTGTCAAGGCAATGCAGAGCGGGGCAAAAAAGTTTGGCATTGTTGTGGAGTACGGCATCTCGGGATATACCCACACCTCATCAACGACCCTTGCCGTCTCGGAGAATCCCGCCGCAATAAACGCCCGCCTTTCAAAGACCGCGCTTTCAAGGGGGGAGGAGGGGGCCATTGTTCTTGACGTAACAAACACAACAGATGCCAAAATGCATGACATTTCAGCGGAGCTGAAGGTGCCTGAGGGAATAAAGGAACTGAGCGGGCGATTTTATCTTGCAGAGCTTGCTCCGGGGCAGGCTTTCTCAAACAGGGAATTTTCATTCCAGCCCGGCGGGGATATGGTGGGGAGAAACAATATAATTCTTGAGGTCTCGTATACCGATGCGGAAGGGAAGCACACCCTGCAGAAGGATTTTGTTGTCGATATCCAGGATAGGGAACAGTACATACTCGTGCTTGCGGCAGGAATTGTATTGCTTGTAATTGTGAGCTATTTCATCAGGAAGAGGGGGCGCGAGCCCATTGACACTTCAGGGCTGAAGATATCCGAGATAAAGGCACCTCCGCAGAAAGGCAGCGGGCAAAGCCGGACCGATTAACTGTAGATTTCTATTATGTCGCCGTCGTTAAGCACATATGTCCTGCTCACGCGCTGGCCTGCAAATTTTGTCGCGCCCCAAACACGCACATACTTAAGTTTTCTTGTGAAGTCCTTATGCAGATTTTTGGCAACATCCTCCACAGTCGAGCCCTTGGGAAGCACAAGGGGCTTGTCCTTTACGGCCTCCTGCCCGGGCTTTTTCGTGAATACTATGACGCGGCCAAGGAGGGCGAATATTTTTTCCTTGAGCATTTCGGCATCAATGCCTTCAAACATGTTCACTGTAAGCGCATGCCTGTAGACTATGCGCGTGTCCAGAACCTCGGCAATCTTATTTATTGTTGTCCGTTCCCCGAGGATGACGCTTGCGCTGTGTATTCCCGCACTTTTGAGGAAGCCTATGAGTTCGGCCTCCTTAATTTTAAGGTGCTGCTTCCCCGCAATTGTTATTCCAGGAAATTTTGCCTGCTTAACCTCTATTGCAGGCTTTTTCCGGTTAAGTATTATGTCCGCCTTTGAAAGCTCATTAAGCAGGGTTTTTTCTTCATTCTTGCTTCGCACAACAAGCACAACGGCATCGGCATTTCGTATAACTGATAGGAGCTGGGTTCCGTTTGCCTTTCCCGAACTGCTGCCCCGTATTATTGCGGGCACCTCGACAAGCTGGACATCCGCGCCGTGATAATTCATCATTCCTATTTCGGGCTTTTTTGTTGTGAAAGGATAATCCTCCACCTCAACATCAAGGCCTGTCAGGGCGTTCAGCAGCGTGCTTTTGCCTGAGTTCGGCATCCCGACCAGCACAACCTGGCCCGCGCCCTCCTTCCTAACGTTAAGCGACTTTCCGCCGGAGGTTTTCTTCGCCTGTTCGCGCTGCTTTTCCATATCGCGCTTTAACCTTGCGAGCTTCCCTGAAATTTCCGCGCGCAGTTTTTCCGCACCCTTGTGTTTGGGGGCAGTGGAGCGCATTTCCTGCAGGGCGGCAAGCTTCTCCGAATTTGTCGAGGCCTGCTCGTACTTTCCCTGTGCCTTCGTGTATTCAAATGAAACATTTGACGGCATTTACTGTGCACCTCACATTTATCCATCCGCCTTAATAACCAAAAGCTCCTCAAAAAACAATTTTTTCCGCGCAATTATTTTCATGCCCCTTCCAAGTGCGCGCAGTTTTTTGTGCGTAAGCGCAAGGCTGTTGAGGCTGCTCTGTATGAAATAACATTCCCCATTCGGATTTAAATGGCTTCCGAAAATGCGCAGAAAGCGGTCAAGCACATCTCTTCCATGCGGGCCGCCGTCAACATCATCAAACTCGCGGGCAGGGCTCGGCACATATGGGGGATTAAAAACAATTATGTCAAATTTCGCGCCGCGCAGCGCGGAGAACAGGTCGGAACGCACCGCAGTTATGCGCCCGGAGAAGCCGAAATGCGCGGCATTTTCCGCCGTGGCCTTAAGTGCCTCAGGATTTATGTCAACGGCAGTTATTTCGCGCGCGCCCTTAATTGCGAGATTTATCGCCTGTATGCCCGAGCCGGTGCCCATGTCAAGTGCCGAGGAATAATTGCGCACGGGAATTGAATCGGCGAGAAGGAAGGAGTCCTCCGCAGGGGCGTAAACCGAATCGCGGATAACAAGGGGTTTTCCCGCAAAAAAAGCTTTCTCAGGCAATGCCTTTGCACCTTCAGATGCATACTTGCAGTTCGGGGTCAATATCGCAGACCGCAATCCCTATATCTAGAACCGCAACATTGAATGTGCAGCCCACCACTGCAGAGGGCACATCAGATATCGCGTAGATTGAGGCGCGCTCCGCGGATTTCCCAAGCAGGAAGTCCGAGGCAATGCAGTCATTGAATGTCTCCATTTCAAGCCCTGAAACCCGGGAGACTGCCCTTTCAAGCTCGCTCTCGTCAAGCGGAGTGCCGAAGTGCGGGCTGAATTTTGAACAGGTTATCATCTCTTCAGAAGTAAGCTCGGTCTCATCGCCGCCTGCGTTGCAGAATATTCCAAGTATCTGCTGGTTCATCTGCTCATACCTGCTCTGCTGCTGTGCGCAGAGCTGGTAATTCCCCGCAAGCGTGACAAGGCCCTGCATTTCCTCAGTGTTGGCGAAATGGTTGTTGCGCGCGAACTGGTACTTTGTCCTTGTGTAATCGCCAAACTCAAAAAGGAACTTCTTTGTAAGCGGCCTCTGGGTAATTGAAAATGCATTGTAAGGGTCGTCGAAATAGAGAACCTCATATCTGCCGCCTTCATTTGAGCATGTCGGGTCTAGCTGGGCAAGGTATATTCTGTTGTAGTGCCGGGTTTTATTCAGGTTTATTTCGGGCACTATATAATAGCCATTCTTCTGCTTGAAGAGCGGATCCATTGCCGTTTTTATATCTGAATAGTTTGTAAGGTACCTTGCCTCAACAAGGGCAGTCGGAGCGGAGGTTATTGCAAATTCACCCGCCAGCAGCTTCCCCTTGTCGCTTTCGGCATCTATTTCCTCAACCACATAATCAACACCCTTGCCATCAAAGACATCAAGGATGCTGTTCCATTTCTCAACCATTCCTGAGCCTGAATAATAAATAAGTTTTACCTTTACATTCTGCCCAGTGTCAGGGCATATGGGGCAGGTTATATCGCCTGTTTCAGGGGTGAGCATTACCTTTGCAGCATACCCGCCGAAAATTCCAAGAACCAGCAGCAATACCGCCAAATACACGGGAATCTGCCTTGAGAACATGCCCTTTTTGGGCTGCCCGGCCTTGGGCTTCTGCCCGGATTTCACCCCGGGGGCAGAATCCTGCGACTGTCCCATGGCTGCGCCTGCATCCGACTTTGCTTCCGGCTTTGCATCAGGGATTTCATCAGCCATCAATACCACACTATTAAAAGACCAAGGTAATATTTAAAAAACTTCCATGAAGGTTAGGCAAAACAATAAATGTGTGCGGCAAGCAGGTAAGGAATAAAAACCACGCGCAACACTATTATATAGTGGTAAAATGGGCGTTATAACGATGTTTCTTGTTGTGCTTATCGGCGCGCTGGGCATAGGCAATGGTCTGCTTTATATCACAAAACCACGCGGGCAGGATTCTGGAACATCCAATGTTCCGGGATTTTCGGTTATGGTTGCAAATGCCGAGGCCGCGGATATTGCGGAAATACGGGGCGAGTTCCGCGCAATGAAGCATAAAGTCGATATGGCGCACAGCAGGATAGGCGCGCTTGAAAGTGCCGTTGCGGGGAGAATAGGCACCGCGGGCAGTGCGAGCCCAGCAGGGAGCACAAGCACGGCATTTGAGGAAAAACTGCGGAAGCTTGATCACTTTCGCGCAAACACGAATGTTGAACTGCAGGCAATGAAGGAAATACTTCTTGAACTGCAGAAGAACAATATCACTGTAAAGGCAAAGAAATTTGAGCCGCGCAGTGCCACTGATAAGGGGCTTGAAAGGCAGATGCATAATATAATTTACAGGTCTGCAAAGCCTGCGGCAAAAACAAAGGCAACCCTCGTGGCTAAGGCGGCGAAGGCACAAAAAGCAATGGCAAAAAAAGAAAAGCCGCGCAAAGGAAAGAAATAAATTCTTGTTCTGCGTGTTGGTAGCATGGCCGGAAAAAAGGCGGATAGTGGTGCAGGGGGAGCGGTTGCGGAAATACCATGCGCTAACTGCGGCGCTAAGGCGGGAATGTCCCAGATAGTTAGGAATGTGCCGCACTTCGGGGAGGTTGTAATCCTCACACTGCGCTGCGCAAAATGCGGATTTAAGTTTGTGGATGTTTTTTCCGCTGGCGTGAAGGAGCCGATGCGATTTACTGCAAAGGTAAACGGCACCGCTGATTTGCGCACAAGAATTATAAGGAGCAGCTCCTCCACAGTGCGCATTCCCGAACTCGGGGTTGAAATTGAGCCCGCCGCAATGAGCGAGGGCTATATCTCAAATATTGAGGGCGTGCTTGACAGAGTAGAGGGTGCCGCCAGAATACTTGCGAAATCTGCGGAGAGCGGGGGAATGAAAAATGCGGAGCGCGCGCTTGAAAAGATACGCATGGCAAGGGAAGGAAAGGTTAAGTTCACGATTATTTTAGAGGACCCTCTGGGAAACGGCGCACTTGTCGGGAAGGGCGTGAAAAGGGAACGGCTTAGTGCGGCGAACGCAAAAAGGCTGAATGTGCCTATGCAGGTTTTTGAGATTGGAAAGGGTGGGAAGAAAAAGGCGGGAAAAAAGGGCTAGCCTTTGTGTGCGCCCCAGTTCCTGCGTTTTGTGGCGTCCCCTGAAATATTGCGCACGTGTTTTGCGATTACGCTTGCAGCGCCTATCACCGGCTCCTTATCATCGCCCTTTGGAATGAATTCAATTCCCTTTGTGCAAACCTTTAGGGCTGAACCATCAACCCTTACTTTCGCATCGGGGCTTAATTCAGAGAAAAGGCATGCAATCGCATCTATTGATTTTTCCTGCATTTGATTAAGATTGATTCCGCGCTCGCGGAGGAGTGAGACCATTTCCGCGCCGATGCTTATTGTGAAATTGGCAAGTGAATTTTTTGTCGCAAGCGCGTATTTGCCGGCCATGTTTTTGGTTTTCTTGCTGTCGCGCAGTTCCCGCAGTTTTGAGGTTTCACCAAGCACGCCGCAGATTACAAGCGGGCCTGTTGCCTCGCCCCTGCCTGTTTCATCAATTCCCAAAACAAGTTCACTTTTTGCGCCGAATTCTGCGAGAAGCGCATCCTTAACCTTGCCGCAATCGGGGCCCTGAATGACAAGTTTTCCAGAGGTGTAAAGCGTAATTGTTGTGCCCCCTGTTTTCGCGCGTAACGCTTCATATTTTGTTTTTGTTTCCGCAGGGGCAAAGCGCGCAAGGCATTTTTTTAACCCCCCAATTTCAGCGGGGCTGAAGTTAAGCATGCACGGGCTGATTTTCTTTGCGCTCACTGTACACACCCCGCACTTCTGAGCAGGAACTGAACCTCGGGACTTTGAGGTTCAAACCAGGGTTCCGCGCCGACCGCTGAAACCCAGTATATTTTTCCGTTGCATTCAATGCCGCGCTCTATTGCATGAATTACGCCGTCCTCGCCGAAGCCGATTTTGTATTCAACTGTTGCGTCGTGCTCCCCCACAGTTTTGCCGATTATTTCAAACTCATCAAGTTCATAGAACTCGCCGAAACCCTGCTCAACGGTTTCCGCAAAACTGCCGATCAGCGGCTCAACTGAAATGTCAAAATTGAAGCCCGCATTCGAGCGGTGCAAAATTCCTGTTGGCGGGGGCTCAACAACCCCCTCCGCGGGATAAAGCGCCTTGAAATGCCCCTCCGTAAATTCCCCGTAATTCTGCATAGGGCATCCGCTTAGGAGCAGGGCAAGTGCAAATGCAGACAGGAGCACAAGCGGGATAATCACATTTGCTTTCATGGCTAAAATTAGGGCTTTGCTTTATTTAACGGTTTCGCTGGAGGGTTAGGCAGAGTGGCGTTAAAGATATTTCTCAAGTATCCTTTCCGTTTTCCTCATGCGCCTCGTGCCCTGCCCTGCCGCATGGAGTGCGATTTCCCTTGCAAGAGGCTGAGGGAGCCTGGCTTTTGTTTTCATCACATCGTGCCCGCGCCTGCGCGCGAAGCGCAGAATTGAATCGGAAACGCTCCTTTCGGCATCTGCAATTTTAATGGCAGGCCCGGCAATGTCCATCTGCCTGCTCGGCATGCATGACCTGCAGAACCTGACAAAGCGCTTTGAATACCGCTTGGCGCTTTTGCTTGCGAAGCCGTGCAGTGCCGCCTGGTACTGCAGGCGGTTGCGCAGGTATGTGTGCGGGGGAATGTAAAGCACCTTCCCCTCCAGCTTGAATGGTTCATCTATGCCAATTTCCGAGGGGGCAACCAGTATGAATTCATCCTGTATCCTGTCCATGGCATAATTCATAAGCGTGGTCGTGCCCATGACATTATCAAGGAAATTCATGTCAATGCCGCGCTGTTCTATTGTGTCGTGCTTATTTATGCGCACGGGATTCCACCCTATGTCCAATGGCGAGGCGTAACTGTCCACAAGATTCGGGTTTCCGCCCGCGCGCCTTATCTCCCCTTTCCATATAAGCCGCCTGCGGCGCATGGAGTATTTCAGGTCCTCAAGCGTCTGTTTGTAGGGAGGCAGGCCGCCTATTGAAAGGAAATCCGAGTAAAGACCCTGCGGGTACTTTAATTTCCTTCCTCCCCTGTAAACAAACACGCGGCTGTCCTTTCCCAGATGCTCCGATTGATAGAAAGGGGATGATGCCATAAGCACGGAAAGTGCGGGATCCGCGGCAATCGCAAAATTGTATGCGTTTATTGTTGCCGCCTTGAACTTTGAGTTCACAAGGCGCTTAATAACAAGCCGCTCCTTGTCAAAAACCCCGCGGGGCAGGGTGTGGTGATAGTGGAAGCCGGTTACACGCCCGGCAATTTTAAACTTCTTTGCGCCGAAGATTTTCCTCTTTACGCCGTATAATTTGCCTGTGCGCATTTGGGGCTCAAAGGTTCCGGGATAGCATGACAAGGGGAGGGTGAGAATTCCGAGGTCGTTTGCGGCGTCAAGCAAAACCTCATAGGTTTCAAGCAGTTCGCGAATTGTGTCCTGCGGGTGTTCTTTTGGATAGTGATTGAGCTCAATCATGTTCTTTGCGCATTCCTGCTCAATGCTGGCTTTGGGATTTAACCCCTTTGCCTTTTTAAGCACTGAATCCGCACAATTTGAGACATTGCCCTCCCTGTCAAGGAGGAAAAATTCAAGCTCAACTCCCGAAAGGAAGCGCTTAAGGCCCTTTTTTCTGGCAGGCATGAACCCAATTGAGGGGAAATTATTAAAAGGAGTGGGCAGGGGGGCATTCTTTAACAGCGGCTCTGTAGAAATCCTTTATAAACTGCAAATTCGTGGTTCGCAGAACCCTTCAAAACTGCGAATTGCAAGCGGTTTAATTTTTATTTTTGGGGATTTCTACACCGCCTTTAACAGCGATAACTATTTAAACAACAAAAGACAAAGTAATAGTGGTTATTATGGCAGGGAAATTTAAAAAAATTGTATCAAAATTGCCCGAAAAATACAAATACGCAGTGAATTACCCCGCGGCAAGACCGCGGGGCATCCTGTGGCTATAGGAATTGGATTATTTTCATCTGGCTCTTGTCGTACTTCCTGCCTTGTTTCTCAATATATTTGCGGATGATGTCCGCATTTACTCCTTCACCGACCGTGCCTATGTAGCCGCCGTCACTCCAAAATTCCCCGCCCCAGAGTTCCTGCCTGAGCCACTTGAATCGCTCAAAGAGTTTGCGGGCGCTGATGCTCTTTATTACGCGCATCACTTTTGAGGGCGCATATCTCGGCTTTGCCCTCACAAGCACGTGGCAGTGGTCTCTGTCGCACCCTATTGTTTCAAAAAACAGGAAATAGCGCTCCTGCAGGCCGTGCATGACTTCTTCCAGAAAGTGCACCACTTCTTCGGTCAGCAGCAGCTTCTTGCGGTACTTGACGCACAGCACCATATGATATTTGACATCAAATACACAATGGTTTGCCTTCTCAATCATACATAGATATTACTGCAAAAGGCACAAGAATATTGCGTTCATCCCCGTGGCAAGACCACGGGGAATTCCGGGGGTTAAAAAAATTGTATCAACATTGCCCGAAAAATACAAATACGCATTAAAGTTGGAGCCTGAGCGAAGGAAGCAGAAGTATTATGACATCCAGCCCGCCATTGCAAAAATAAAGAAAGGAGTGAAGGTGCGGGCGGCGGATGAAAAATTAATTTCCTATTTTGAAAAGGCATTCGGCCTGCCGTTTGAGGGGAAAGAAAATCGGGTGAATACAATTGATTTTATCAAAAAATACGGCATCCATAACACACGCCTCATAGCCTCGCAGAGCAAATTTATAAGCAAGGAAGGAATGGTGGACATGGCAAAGAAAGCCGCCAAACTTGCAAAGGCTGTTGAAAAAGTCAAGAAAAACGGGGGAATACCGAGCAATAAGCTTTATGAAAGGGCAATTATTTTTGAGTCACTTTATGAGCCGAAGGCGACGCGGGTTGGTAAAGTAAGGGAGTTGGCCAATGCCGCAAGGGAATATTACCTTGAGGCGCGTAAGCAGCACACAAGAGCCAGTTCATTAGGGACGGGGGTTGTTGCAGGCAAATTGCGGACTTACACGGAGATGGCTGATTACTTCAAAAGCATTGAAGATTTCCCTGAAACCACCGTAAATGCCGTCGGGCACTTTTCAAGCCTTAAAACAGGCAAAAGAATTGTATTACGATAGGTTCGCCGGTGCAATAAAGCCCCCAGTTCAATCCGTCAATTGCCAGTAAACCCCCACCAGCCCCTTTATAAACCCTCTTTATATGAAAATAACTAGGTCTTCCGCTTTTGCGGCGGGCTAAATATAAAAAAATAATCAAAAAAAAGGTGAAAAAACAAATGAGCGACGATAAATTTGGCAGAGAAATGCACAAGGTAACATGCTCAGACTGCGGCCAGGAAACGGAAGTTCCGTTTAAGCCTGACGGGTCAAGGCCTGTTTACTGCAGAGACTGCTACCAGAAGCACAAAAAGCCCAGGGACAATTACTGAATCCCGGCATTTTTGCATAGTTTTGGCCTCCATGTATTGGCTGAATCTTTGATTTCTAATTCTTTTTCTTTTTATTTTTTCCGCAAGCCATAAGGCTGCACCGAATGTTTTTATACTACTTAAAGCATTATTTCAGCGGAGGTTTTTACATGGTTAATGCGAAATATGCGATTTTTACAGGTTTGATTTTTGCGGTTTTGCTTTCAGGCTGTCCGCTTGATGGCGGGAACGGAGGCAGTGGCGGAGGGGGAAGCGGAGAGGTGCTTTTTGCAGGGGTTTCGGGGGCAACAGTTCCTGCGGAATGTGCAGGCGATAAGGATGATGTCTGTGCGCTGTTTGAGTGTATGGTTGATTTGTGCTGGTGCGAGGATGCGCCGGGAGGGGGAGTATATATGCAGGGCAAAGGCGCGGTAACAAGCGAACAGGGCGCGATGGATGCTGTCAGTGAGTACATGAAAACAAAGGCCTACAGATTAACCCCCGTGCGCGCTGTGAAGTTGAATAGTGTGTTCTACAATGTGTTTACAGAGGACAAGGATGTCGGGGAGAATTCATTCACAGTTGCCGCGGACGGGACTGTAATGAAGACGCAGTGCGGGGTGTGACATTTCAAATGCAGCCAGATTCAGTTGAAGGAGAGGAACGCCTGCACAACCTTAAGTTTCTCTCGAAAACGGCAATGGAGTTTGTGGAGTTCCCTCAAAATGAGGACATATACAGGCACACTGCAAAGAGGATTAAGCAACTCGCAGGGAGCGCTGTTGTTGCCGTGGCACATTTTGACGAGGCAAAGGGCGCAGTACAGCCCCGTGTTATTCTCGGCCTTGGGAAACACGGGGGGGCAGTGAACAGGCTCATGGGCTCGGAACTGCTGAGGACTGATTTTGTTGCGGATAAAAAGGCGCTGGAAGGCATGGCAGGAGGCAGGCTTGAGAAAGTTGAAGGCGGCCTCTACAGGTTGATGTTCGGGCAGGTGCCTAATCTTGCGTGCAAAGCCATTGAGAGGCTGCTGAACATGGGGGAAATATACGGAATGGGCCTCAGGAGGAAGGGGCACCTCTTCGGAAATGTTATTATAGCAACGCGCAGGGGGAAAGGGCTCGGGCATAAGGAAACCATAGAAATTTTCATAAACCAGGCCGCGGTTGCGCTTGAGAGAAAGAGGGTTGAGGACGCGCTGCGGGAGGCGCGCGAGGGGCTGGAACTGAAAGTCAGGGAACGCACGGCGGAACTCGCAAAGGCAAACGAGGAGCTGAAAAGCATCGACAGGGCAAAGGACGAGTTCTTCAATGTTGTCTCGCACGAGCTGATTACGCCGATTGTGCCGATAAAGGGGTACGCGGAAATGTTATTGGATAAGAAGATGGGGCCGCTG
>JBDRDO010000082.1:0-11870 GCA_043820655.1 Candidatus Iainarchaeum sp.
CGCCTGCCCTCAACTTCCAGCACTTCGCTTTCTGCGCGCTCCTCTATTTTTATGTCGTCCCCCGTGGGCGTGTTAAAATCAATTGTAGTTGTCGGAATCGCAACATAAAAAGGCACGCCATTCTCACGCGCAAGCACCGCCTTTTCATATGTGCCGATTTTATTCGCAACATCCCCGTTTGCCGCAACCCTGTCAGCGCCCACTATGCACAAATCAACCTCCCCTTTGCGCATGAAATATCCCGCGGCGTTGTCGGCAATCACCGCGTGCTCAACGCCCTCGTTTGCCAGTTCCCACGCGGTTAACCTCGCGCCCTGCAGCCGCGGCCTTGTTTCATCCACCCACACGAAAACCTTCTTCCCCGCGCGCTTCGCGGCATAAATCGGCGCAAGCGCACTGCCCCAGTCAACAAAAGCAAGCCAGCCTGCGTTGCAGTGCGTCAAAACGCGCGCGCCATCCTTAATTAATTCCGCGCCGAATTTTCCTATTTTTTCCCCTGCAGATATGTTATCCTTTGCATATTTCTCAGCGGCGGAAACAGCGCCCTCCGCCCCGCCCTTCTCCCCCGCCTCAAAAACCATTTTCACCGCAACAAACAAATCTACTGCAGTGGGCCTTGTTGCTTCAATCTCCGCCCGCGCTTTCTCTATATCTTCCCCCGCTAAAAATGCCTGCGCCATTGCATAGCCCGCGCTTGCTCCTATCGCACCCGCGCCGCGCGTGACCATTGTTTTAATCGCATCCGCTGTCCGCATATAATCTGAAAATTCCGCAATCTCAAAGCTTTCGGGAATTTTATGCTGGTTTATCATTTTTACAGTGCCGTTATCAAGCCAAACCGTGACGTAATGCTTTCCGTTAACAATCATTCCAACACCCCAGTTTCCGTAAAAACCAAGGCGCGGACCTTCTTTTAATTTTATTCACGGCAAAGGTTTTTATAGGGCAAACCCGTATATTTTGCGGGTTTTGAAATGGTTTTCAAAAAAAAGAAAATAGCATTTAGCATAACTGCAAATGAGGGCGGCGGAGCCACAGCCAAAGTAAACCCTAATGCACGGCAATATACGCGAATTACCCCGACAGGAAAGGGGACATTCCACATATGGTCAACCCCCAAAAAAAAGGGCAAGGGAAAAGTCCTGATAAAGGACAAAAATGGCAATAGGATTGCAGTCGGTGGCTGAACCGCGCGCCTCACTTATCATACTGCAGAAGCGCAAAAACATCATGCCCCCTTAATTTATCCCTTCCATTCAAAAACGTCAACTCGATTAAAAACCCGCAGCTGACAACCTTCCCGCCAAGCTTCTCAATCAGTTTCACAGTCGCGGCACACGTTCCCCCTGTCGCAAGCAAATCATCAACAACCAAAACATTTTCGCCCTTCTCTATAGCATCCTCATGCATCTCAAGCTTGTCCGTGCCGTACTCAAGCACATACTCCTCTGTAATTGATTTTGAGGGAAGCTTGCCCGGCTTCCTTATTGGGACAAATCCCGCCTCAAGTTCATATGCAAGAATTGACCCCAGAATAAATCCGCGGCTTTCCATGCTCACAACCTTGTCAACCTTAATCCCCTTCTCGGTATAATGCTCAACCATCCTGTTCACCGCAATTTTAAATGCCGCAGGGTCCTTTAACAGGGTAGTCACATCATAGAACAATATCCCCTCCTTCGGGAAATCGGGTATTTCGCGTATCTTCAATTTCAGGTCCATTCCAATCTCCCGTTATTTTTCCGCCCGTTTATTGCCAATCTATTTCTGTTGTGCTTCTTATTTAACCCTTGCGCAGCCGTCTTACCCTCCTCCCCCCCCCCCCCGCAAAGCACCCGAAACGCTTAAATATACCTTGAAACATATTTTTCACGAAATGGACCTTTCAAAACTGGCACACCTCGCCGCGGTTGCGGCAATTATGATTCTCCTTATCCAGTTCGCATCCGCAGGCTCGCTCGGGGATGTCTTCGGCGCATTCGCAAACCTCGGGAAGGTCAAGCCGCAGTTCGATTTCGACAACAGCGGCGGCCCGATAACATTGAACGACGTTCTGGTGGCGCTTGCAAGCGTCAGCAATCTCGGCAGTGAAATCGCGTGCACCAGCAACACCGCTTGCGGCACGGCAACATACGGCGCCCCGTACTGCGACGGCAATTCAGTTGTGCGGCAGGAGGCATTTCCGCTCTGCATAAACCCCGGCACAAAGGCAAGCAAGTGCGATGAAAACCTTTCAATAACAACTTTTGAGCAGTGCGCGTACGGCTGTTTGGATGGGAACTGCCAGCCCGAACCTGAACCCGAGCCCGAACCGCCCGCCACATATTGCTGTGATTCATCCGCAACCAATTGCCAGATTTTAAATGCCTGCTCGCTCGGCGACCAGTCGGGAACAATAGCCTGCAAAATGCGCACGGGGCAGAATATGTACATAACGGGAGTCAACGAGGGCTGCACAGTTTCGCTGCAGGTTGAGGGCGGGAAAATGGGCTCCCTTTACCTCAATTCAAATGCCCCCCCGTCCGGGCAGGAACTTTCAATAACCGTCAACGGCGGCATCTACCCTGTCCATGAATCGCTGAGCTCGTTCTCACCGTGGTCCGGGATTTTTATGCAGTACTGCGAGAACGTAAGGCTTAATGTCGGCAGCATAACCACCGACCGCGTGCTGGGGCCCGGGCTGTTCACAAGGTTCTCAAGTAACAATACGATCACAACCGGCGCCATAACCACGCTTACAACAGGCACAGGCGGAGTCGGGATAGCGATTCACATGCTGAGCAACGGCAATACGGTTAGCAGCGGAGATATAAATTCGGCATCAAGGAGCGTTGACATCGGAAACAACTCCTCAAATAACGCCGTGTCTGTCGGGAATATAACGTCCAAAACAGGGGACGGCGTGGGCACAACAGGTGGCAGCAATAATACCGTGGCGGCGGGGAATATTGCCTCGAATTCCCGGTATGGGGTTTATTCCATAAATATAGACTCCCTTAACAACCTTGTCTGCGCAGGTAATGTTTGGGGCTCGCTTGGGGACTGCTATAATGGCAGCGGCGCCACAGTCATGGCATGCGAGAACGGCACGGCAATAGCGGGCTGCGAAAGCGGCTCTAGAACCTGCGGCGAGTGCTAGCGTAGTTTGCGGTTAACTTTTTTCGCCCTGCGGGATCAGCACTGCCATTCCCCGCACGCCTTGTTATACCTTTCCAAATCATCCGTTGCAAACCACTGCCTGCGGTGCAAATAGCCGAATAATTTTCCCTCAGTGGCAAGATCAGGAAATGCGGTCCTTTCAATTGCGCATTCCCCCTGCGGCAGAATTGAAAAAACATCCTGTTCAAGGATATACGCCCCGACATTTATAAGCCCCTTCCCGATCTCCTCTTCAGGCTTCTCCCTGAATGCGGTTATCCTTTCGGGATTTGCCGCATCAACATCAACAAGCCCGAAATCCCTGGGCTTTTCAAGTTCAATAAGCGCAAGCGTGCCTGTTGCATTGTTCCTTTCATGCACCTCCAACATGCCTGCATAATCAATATCCATCATATTGTCCCCGTTCAGCATTATAAAGCGCCCTCCCGAGAGCAGGTCCTGCGCATCCTTCAATGCCCCGCCCGTGCCCATGAAATGCTCCTCCACATTGTATGTAATTTTAATCCCGAAATTTTCGCCCGTGCCAAAATGCTCGTTAATCTTCTCGTGCAAATAATTCACGCCCAAGACAACTTCCTTAACTCCGAAATCCGCAAGGTGCCTTATCCCCCACTCCAGAATAGGCTTCCCCTTAACCGGCAGCATCGGCTTCGGCCTGTCCGCTGTAAGCGGCCTCAGCCTTTCGCCCTTCCCGCCCGCAAGAATAAACGCTTTCTCAGGCACATCCATACCCTAAAGACTGCGGAAAAACCAATAAAAAGGAATTGGAGTTACTGCCTTGCCGGTTTTTTATTTTGGGGCAGCCTTCCGGAAATTTGCACAGGCCTGTGCGGGAACACCCTGCCCGGGTTTTCGATTTCGTAGGCGGCGGAATGAAGGAGGCTGTGCCTTATGTTGTGCGAGAGGTTCTGGAACAGGTGGTTCTCGGCAGCCCACTTTTCTAGCAGTAAGGAAAAGCTCCTGTTTGAACTGTCCACCCCTTTTTTAGTCATCGCATGCCCCACCATAAGGGGCTCATGGTCCTTCTTTATTATATCCTTCAGCCTGGGCTCAAGCTCGAAGGGCGAAAGCACTTTTTGTGTGTCACATAGCCGAGTCCCCGCATAATCTTCCTTATCCCTGCCGAGTTGCCCTTGTGCGCCGTAATAAAAAGTCTCCCGTTCGGCGCAAGCACCTCCCTTACTGCCCTTAGCAGCCTCTTTTTCTCGCCATCCGTCTTTAGGTTGTCCAGGAGATAGTCCGCCTTCACAACCTTCACCTTCTCCCCGTGTTCAATAAGTTCCCTCAGATGTTTGTAAGCCTCTATTTTTCTGGTCTCCAACCCCTTTACGTTGGCGAGCCCGAAAACTATAGGGGGCTCTATTTTTCCGACATCAGATGCCACGAGCCTGCCCTCACTTTCACTGCCAAAGCCGGGTCTCTTTCCCTGCACAAATGCCTTTTTCCGCATCCTTGCAATCCTGTAGGTCATGCCGCCGTAGGGGCCGGCGCCGAGCTCCAGCATGCTTATTGGTTTCTTCACTGGCAGGGGAATATTATACCTTTCCCCCTATTTAAATTGCCCGCAAAAACCGTGAACTTTCAGTGTTTTACGCGCTCCAGCAAGGTTTATAAATCGTTCAAATGCTTTGATTAATATACCAAAAACCAGTTATAAGCCAAAAACTGAGTTTATATAATATATCTCATGATCTGCGAATTTTCGCTTTTTGCAGGGTTTGGATTTCAGTGGTTTGAATGGATGTTGCGGTAATTGGCACAGGTTATGTCGGGCTTGTAGCGGGAGCATGCCTTGCTGAATTAGGGCACAATGTTGCGTGCGTTGACAATAATACCGAAAAAATCGAGGCCCTAAACCGCGGAGAAATACCGATTTACGAGCCAGGGCTTGAACCCTTAGTGAACAAAAACACAAAGGCAGGCAGGCTTTCTTTCACTACTGCACTGCCCGAGGCAGTGCGCAAAAGCAAAGCCGTGTTTATTGCTGTCGGCACTCCTTCAGGCGAAAACGGCGAGGCGGATTTAAGTTACGTTGAGGCAGTTGCGCGCGAAATCGCGGGCGCAATTGAAAAGCACACTGTTGTTGTTGAAAAAAGCACCGTGCCTGTGCAGACAGGGGATAAGGTTGCGGAAACAATCCGCGCGGCAGGCGTTGCCCCTGACTTGTTTGATGTTGTTTCAAACCCCGAGTTTTTGCGCGAGGGTTCCGCTGTTAAGGATTTCTTGGAGCCCGACAGGGTCGTGATAGGCACGGACAGCGAGCGCGCAAGGAAGGTTATGGAGGAGCTTTATGAACCGTTAGAGGCGGAAAAGATTTTTACCGATGTTAAAAGCGCCGAGCTCATTAAGCACGCCTCAAACGCATTCCTCGCAACCAAAATTTCATTCATAAACGCAATCGCAAATGTCTGCGAAAAGACGGGCGCAAATATAGAGCACGTTGCGCATGGTATGGGCACGGACAGCAGGATAGGCAGAAGTTTCCTTAACGCAGGCATAGGTTACGGCGGGAGCTGTTTTCCAAAGGATGTTGCGGCATTCGTCCGCATTGCGGAGAAGAACGATTATAACTTTGCACTTTTGCGCGAGGTGGAAAACATAAACAGGCACCAGCGCAAATTGTTTTTGGGCAAAATTGAGAGTGCGATAGGCAACCCTGAAGGAAAGACAATCGCAGTGCTCGGCCTTGCGTTCAAGCCGAACACGGATGACATGCGCGAGGCGCCGAGCGTTGATGTGATTAAGGCACTGCAGAAACGCGGCGCGGAAATACGCGCGTATGATCCCGCGGCAAGGAAAACCTCCGAGGCACACCTGAACAACATAACCCACTGCGCAGACCCGTATAATGCAATACAGAACGCCGATGCACTTGTAATTTTCACTGAATGGGACGAGTTTTCCAGGCTTGACCTTGAGAAGGTTAAGCGCACCCTGAAACAGCCGATTGTGATTGACGGCAGGAATGTTTTCAGCAGGGAAAAAATGAAGGATTTGGGCTTCACATATGTGAGCATAGGGAGGTGATTTTTATATGGCTGCAAAGATAAAAAATAAAACTCCTGGTTCGGGCGCGAAGGCAAAAGTGCTTGTAACCGGCGCAACGGGCTTTGTCGGCGCAAATCTGGCGGAGCGCCTTGTGCGCGAGGGCTATAAAGTTCGCGCCCTTGTGCGCAAAACAAGCAACGCCTCACACCTTGAAAATCTTGGCATTGAACTTGCATACGGCGACATTACGGATGAACGCGCGGTTCGCGCCGCAGTCCACGGCACGGAAATTGTTTTTCATGTGGCAGGTGCGCTTGCATCCGTTGTTCCCGATGAAAACAAACTTATGAAAATAAACGCCGAGGGCACAACAAACATAATCCATGCCTGCAAGGCGGAGGGTGTGCAACATTTAATTCACTGCTCAACAGGCGGCGTTCTTGGCTTTCCCGCAAAACTCCCTGCCGATGAAAGTTTTCCCTACAGGCCGGTAACGGCATACGAACGCAGCAAGGCGGAGGCTGAAAAGCGCGTTCTTGCGGCAGTGGGAGCCGGGCTTAATGTTACCGTACTGCGCCCCGTGCTTATCTACGGTCCCAGAGACACCGCAAATCTTCTTCCGCTGTTCCGCGGGATAAACAAAGGATATTTCTTTATTGTAGGGGGCGGAAAAAACACCCTGCACCCGATTTATATTGACAACCTTGTTGATGCATTCCTCCTGGTTGCGGGAAACGAAAAGGCCTACGGGCAGGTTTATATGGTGCTTGATGAACATGCAGTCACTATGGATGATTTTGCCGGCGCAATCGCGCACTCGCTCAAAAAGCGCGCGCCTGTGCACCTTCCCCTCGTGTTCGCAAAACTTGCCGGCACAGCCTTTGATGCCGTGCGCAGGGTAACCGGAATAAACTTCCCGTTGAGCAGGGACAGGGTTAACTTCCTAACAAGCGATTTCGCATACAGCGGCAGGAAGCTTGCCGAACTCGGCTATATGCCAAAGATAAGCACGGAGCAGGGAGTTTACCGCACTGCAAAATGGTATGCGGAGAATAAACTTGTATGAATCACGCGGTTGTTTTAAATTTGTTTGGTTGATTAGTAGTTGTTTGGCTGTGAAAGTATGCTTGAACTGAATGAAGGAAAGGTTTCACTGGATGGCGCGGACATCCGCACGCTGAAGGAGAGGTACGGTACTCCCTTCTACTTATTCAGCGAGCGCACGCTTGAGCGCAACTACCGCGAGCTTACCTCCGCACTCGCAAAAAACTACCCTAACTTCCGCATTGATTATTCGGTCAAATCAAACAACGAAATCGGAGTCCTTAAAATTCTCCACTCCCTTGGATCGCACGGTGAGATAGCAAATCACCACGAGCTTTTCCTTGCGCAGCGCGCGGGCTTCAGGCCCGAACAACTGACACTTGACGCCCCGTGCAAGAGCAGGGCTGACATTGAGGAATGCCTCAAGGCGGGCATTTATGCATTCAACCTCGACTCTATTGAGGATTTGGAGGATGTAAACGAGGCGGCAAAGCGCCTTGGGAAAACCGCAAAGGTAAATGTCCGTGTTAACATCGGTCTCAAAAAAATCCTGCCCGACATGGCTGAAATGTACATAGGCAAGTTTGGCGTACTGAAAAAGGACGCCGCAAGAATCTGCGAGCTTGCAAATGCGGCCTCAAACCTTGAGCTGATAGGGATTTCAACCCACATGGGTTCGCAAATCACATCCGTTGAGCCCTACCTTAAACTTACGGAGGAGATGTTTGATGTTGCCCGCGATGCGGAGGCACGCGGCCTGAATATCAGTGAAATATGCCTCGGCGGGGGCTTTCCCTCACAGTCACTGCAGAAAACCTCAATCCCGAGTTTTGTTCTTTCGGGCGTGTTCGGAATTTCCCGCGTAAAGGAAGTGCCCGCACTGCGCGAGTACGGCGAGCGCATCTCGCAGAAATTCGCCGAGCTTGCAAAAACAATGGAACGCCCGCCTGTTTTGGTGCTGCAGCCCGGCAGGAGCGTTGCAAGCAGCATGGGCGTGCTTGTTTCGGAGGTTAAGTATGTGAAGGGGCAGTGGGTTTTCATTGACGCAAGCGTTTCATTCCTCCCCGAGTCATTGTTCTTTGCGCAGCGCAAGATTCTTTTCCCCGAGGGGCAGGCCAAGGATGGCGCAAAAGCGGGCAGGTTCAAGGTCTCGGGCGGAAGCCTGAACAGCGCGGACATATTTTCAATGGATGTGCGCATTCCCAAACCCGCACGCGGCGATCTCGCGCTTGTGCTTGACGCAGGAACGTACTCAATCTCGCGCGCACAGCGTTTCGCTGTAGTGTGCCCGCCTGTCTATATGCTTGACAAAGACGGAAAAATAAAAATGATACGGAGGGCTGAAAATGGCGAAGACCTCGCGGCAGCAATGCTGGACTGAAGCAACAGCGGAGGAGTGGAATGAGAAGGCGAAAAGCACGCAGTGCTTTTATGGTTCCGCATCAACCCAGCACTACAGGAATTCCGAGATAGGCCTGTTCAGGGAATTTTTCGGCGAACTTAAGGGAAAGATGTTCCTGAAATCGGATCTCTGGAATGAGGTCAACAACACACGCATACTTGCGTGGATGTCGCAGCAGGGCGCAAAGGCACACGGCTTTGACATTTCCGATTACCTTGTGGAAAACACAAAAAAGAACTTCAGGGAAGCGGGATTGAAGGCGGACATAAAACTGGCGGACATGCGAAAGCTGCCCTACCCCGACAACCATTTTGATTACATATACAGCATGGGCACGATAGAGCACATTCCCGATTATGACAAGGCTGTCCGTGAATTCCACCGCGTGCTGAAGCCCGGCGGAACGGCAATTATAGGCACGCCGAACAAGCATGACCCTTTCCTCCGCCCCCTGCTTGTATGGGGGCTTGAGCTCTTTGACAAGTACCCGTATTCCCCCGAGCTTTGCTTCTCAAGGCGCGAACTGCGGAAAATTCTTGAGGACGGCGGCTTTGAATTCCGTGACTACACAGGCATACTGTTCTTCCCGGGCATTCTCCGCATACTGGATGTCTTCCTTTATAAGCATTTCATGCCATTAAGCATAGTTACGAAATTGGCACTCAAGCCGTTTGAGTTTCTTGAGCGCAATTTTGCGTTCTTCCGCAGGCGCGGTTATCTTATCGCCTGCGTTGCAATCAAGAGGTGATTTCTTTGGCAAATTTGGGAAACATTGTGAAGCATGGGACATATTTCATAGCAAACAAGCCGGGCGTTATTCCGCGGATAATGAGCGGTTTCTTCAAGGGAGTGGTTCTTCGCAAACCCGTGCTCAGGACAATAGACTGGGCCCCTACATACATATGCAATGCAACCTGCAAGATGTGCTCCGCACGCAAGCTTTTCAATCCCAAGAAAAAGGAACTCACCCATGAAGAGCGAAAGATGGTATGGGCGCAGGCAAAGAAGCTTGGCGTTATACACACGCAGTTTACAGGGGGAGAACCTGCCGTAAAAGGCCTTGACTGGATATGCCAGGCAATCCGCGACCTTGACCCTAAAAATTTCCTTGTTTCAATGACAACAAATGCCTCACTCATAGATGAGCACTGGCTTGACGAGATGAAGGCGGCAGGTCTTGACACAATACAGATGAGCATTGACAGTTTAGACCCCGAGAAGCAGGATTATTTCCGCGGGCTGAAGGGCAACTTCAACCACATAATGAAGATGAAGGATTATGCGCGCAGTATAGGCCTTAGCGTTTGCTTCGGCACCGTGGTTTGGCCTGCGGATATGGAAAATGTCTGGAAAAGGGTTGAGTTCACAAAGAAGCACGGCATATTCCTTGCTTTGAACCCGATTTCATCCCCCGACAACTGGGAGAGCAAGGACTTTGACATGTTTCAGGACGAGCAGTTAAATGATTACAACAAGCTGCTTGAACAGTCACATGTACGCGCCGACACAATCCTCAACTTTTCCGGAAAGAGCGGCTGCCCATCGGGGGAGCGCATTTATATCACGGCTTACGGGGATGTAATGTCATGCCCGCACATTCAAATCTCCTTTGGAAATGTGCGCGAGGAGCCGCTGGAAACAATCTGGAAGCGCGTTGTTTATTCGCCGATGTTCGAGGGCTACAAGGATCACTGCAGGTGGGCATTTGACAAGGAGTTCTACAAGAAATACCTGGGAAAATACGAGAACAGGGACCAGAAGCCAGTTAGTTACAAGGAAGTTTTCGGCGATATAAAAATTCCCGAGTAATTGGAACGCGGTTGAAAGCGAAAATTCTGCTGATAAAATGAAAGCGATAATTCCCGTGGCGGGTTATGCAACACGTCTGCACCCGCTCACTAAAAACAAGCCAAAGGCGCTTATAGATGTAAAGGGCAAGCCTATCCTCTCGCACATAGTGGACAAAATATCCGTGCTCCCCGATGTGGATGAGATATTTGTTGTCACAAACAGCAAATTCTTCTACAATTTCGAGGACTGGGCAAAGGAATCCGAATCTGATGTGCCGATTAAGGTAATAAACGACAACACCGAAAGCAATGACGACAGGCTGGGGCAGATGGGCGACATAGGCCTTGCGCTTGAAAAGGAAAAGGTTGATGACGATGTCCTCGTAATTTCGGGGGACAATCTTTTCAGCCTTGCCCTTGGGGAAATGCACGCGGAATTCAAACAGCGCAATGCGCCCCTGATTCTCCTTTATGATGTAAAGGATGCCGAGGAGGCGAAGAAGCTGGGTGTTGTTGAGATTGGCGCGGACAAAAAGGTCACATCCTTTGAGGAGAAGCCCGCGCAGCCGAAAAGCACGCTCTGCTCATGCGGGATTTACTTCTTCCCGCGCGAAACCGTGCCCCTCATTGCGAAATATCTTGTTGCGGGGAATGACCCCGACAGGATGGGCAACTTCCTTGAGTGGCTCATAAAAGAGCTGGACGTTTACGGCTACACATTCAATGGAAAATGGTTTGACATAGGCTCGTTTGAATCCCTCGGAAAGGCGAGGGAGGAGTTCGAGCCCTGAGGCGAGCAGTATGGAAAACAAAACAGCGCTTATAACGGGAGGGGCGGGCTTTATTGGTTCGCACCTCTGTGATTTCCTCCTTGAACGGGGAATGAATGTAATCTGCGTTGACAATTTCATCACAGGGAGCAGGGATAATATTGCGCACCTGCAGGGGGAAAATAAAAACCCGAATTTCGAGTTTATTGAGCATGATATTTCCCAGCCACTCACTGTTGATGCCCCTATTGATTTTATTTTTAATCTTGCATCCCCCGCATCCCCTGTTGATTATCAGGAAAAGCCGATAGAGACAATGCTTGCGGGTTCTTTCGGAACAAAAAACATGCTTGACCTTGCGCTCGCGAAAAAGGCGCGCTTTTTGCAGGCATCAACCTCCGAAATTTACGGCGACCCCGAGCAGCACCCGCAGAAGGAAACCTACTGGGGAAATGTAAATCCCATAGGCAAGCGCTCCTGTTACGATGAGGCAAAGCGCTTCTCCGAGGCGCTTGTTATGTCCTACTTTCGGGTGCACAATCTTGATACGCGCATTGTCCGTATCTTCAACACCTACGGGCCGAGAATGGCAAAGAATGACGGCAGGGCAATGCCCAACCTCATAAACCAGGCGCTCGCGGGAAAGGAACTGACAATTTACGGCGAGGGAAAACAAACCCGTTCATTTTGTTATGTTTCCGATATGGTCCGCGGCCT
>JBDRDO010000083.1:0-11038 GCA_043820655.1 Candidatus Iainarchaeum sp.
AACGCGGACTGCAACGACTCAAACAGCATGACAGTTGACACCTGCCTGCTCCCCGGCACATGTTCCGCCTCATGCTCCTACTGCACAATTGCCTGCGATTCAAACGCATCCTGCAATGACGGCAACAGCATGACAACCGATATTTGCACAAGCCCGGGCACATGCTCCTCGGCATGCTCAAACACATATTCCGTCTCGGACACAAACACAACTTCCGACACAAACACAACCGATGGCTGCACGCCTGCCTGCAGTTCATTCACGGATTGCAGTGATGGTGACAATACAACATCCGATGTATGCGTAAATGCGGGGGAGTGCAATGCTTATTGTGAGAACACCGCGGGCGATGGCGGCGATGATGGCACCTGTGAAATAGGATGCTCCTCAAATTCGGAATGCGATGATGATGCTGAAGAAACCTTTGACGAGTGCATAAGCCCGGGTGAGTGCGGCGCTTACTGCTCCAACTCCACAGGGGGCGCGAAAATAACCCTTGACAAAACCCCGCCCAAAACTGCAATCCGCGGCTCCGTACTTGCGTTTTCACTTGTTCTGGAAAGGAACGGCGAACCGCTTTCCTTTGAGGACGTTTCCCTAATATTCCCTGATGGTTCAAAAGAGATGTTTAGCGCACAGCAGGGCGGAAAATATTCCCTCTCATTTGCCGTGCCCATTGACTTCCCCCTCGGGAAGCAGGATTTCTCAATTTCAGCCCCGGGCGCGGAAAAGAAATTTTCAATTGCAATTGAGGGCGCCGAACTTGGAATAACTATTCTCCAGCCTGCGGATGGCGTGATTATTCCCGGCACTGAAACGGCATTCCAATTACTGGTCACCTATCCCTCGGGCGCGCCTGTTGAGGATGCCGAAATAATCGCGGAACTTAACGGCGAAACTATTGCATTCACTCTCGCGGAAGACGGCTATTATTACGCACAGCACACCTTTGCATCAATCCCCGCGGAAACCGCGGTCCTTTCCCTCCTCGCATTGGATGCATATGACAATGCAGGGCAGGCTGCCGCGGAATTCAGCGTTTCCCAGCAGGGGCTGGGGCTGTTCCCCATACTTGCATTCGTGTTTTTCTCCTCAATTGTGCTCTTCCTGATACTGTTCATACTCCTCCTCGGGCTTATGCTTCTTGCGCTTGCATCCCTTTCCCATAACAGGGAACTGCGCCTGAAAAAGCTCAGGGCAAGGAAAACGGAATTGCTGCATGCAAAAGAGTTTGCGAAGAAGCAGCTTGATGCAAAGGAAATTGACCGCGCGCATTACGATACGATGATTGCAAAGTACGATAAGGAACTGAATGAAGTAAATGCATCAATAGTGTTCCTTGAAAAGAAGCGCCTTTTGGGGGATATCTTCCACAGTCTTGGCCTGGATGTAAAGAAATCAATTACCGGATTTGCCCCGAAGCTTGCCAAGGCGGAGGAAATGCCCCCTGTGCAGGATGAGGAGATTGAAAAAATAAAGGAAATTATGAAGCTCCTTGAGCGCGAGTATTTAAAGCGCGGAATTACGGAGCAGCAATATAGGGAGAAACTGTTTGATTACAAAACCCAGATACATATTCTTGAAATGAAGAACAGGCCTGCAAAGCCCGCAGTGCAGGTGAAGAAGAAGTAATTTGCTATTTTCTGTTTCTCGGTTTTAAACTCCTTTTGCGCCCCTTCCTTCTGAAATCATTGCGCCCAGCAGATCGCTTTTCGTGACAATTCCCGAAATCTTCCCGCGCTTTCCAACAAGCACGGCCTGATTAAATTCCAGCAGTGCGGAAACAACCTCCAGCGGCGAATTTTCCCTTATCACGGGCATTGCCTCATCCATTATTTCCCTTACTTCCATTTCCCCCACATCAACTGTGCGCTCCCCGCGGCCGATTCTGCTGAGTATGAACATTTCCGAAACCGTGCCGACAACATTCCCCCCGTCCATAACCGGGAGCTGTGAAACCGCATTTTTCTTCATAACCTGCACCGCCCTTTTTATCGTGTCCTCCGGCCTTATTGATGTCACTTTCACAGTCATTACATCCCCCGCCTTTAATTTGGTTTCCCTGTTCATTGCATCAAGCATGTCAAATATGCGCTTTGCATTGCCGTAGCTCGGCACCATTATGCCCGCCTCCATTTTGGCAACCATTGATTGTGAAACCCCGGCTTTCTGCGCCAGCCCCGCCTGTGTAAGGCCGAACAGTTTTCTCTTGTGCTTAATCTCGCTTAATTCAGGAAGCATATGCAATATATGCCCGCAAACCTTTATATTACTTATTCCTATGGGAATATTTCTTTCAATAATTATTAATAAGCGCCCGCGTCCTATATAGTATATACAATAGAATTAGAATACTAATAATACTATTATAATTAAATGAATAATAAACCACTTTTAGGAGGGATTCAATGAAGGATGGAAAATATTTTTTCTCATCGGAGTCTGTTACAGAGGGGCACCCCGATAAAATGTGCGACCAGATAAGCGATGCTGTTCTGGATGCGGTATTTGAAAAGGACCCGCAGGCGCGCGTAGCCTGTGAATGCGTGACAAAAACAGGCCTTGTTTTGGTTACTGGTGAATTAACCACAAACGCCTATGTTGATATCCAGAAAATTGTGCGCGACACAATAAGGGATATAGGTTATGACGACCCGTTGTTCGGCTTTGATGCGGACGGGTGCGGAGTTATTGCCGCAATTTCAGAACAAAGCCCCGACATTTCACAGGGTGTTGATGCCTCTGCTGAACACGAGCAGGGCGCAGGCGATCAGGGAATGATGTTTGGCTATGCAACAAACGAAACCCCTGAATTAATGCCTCTGCCGATTATGCTTGCGCATAAATTAGTGAAGAAGCTTTCGGATGTTCGCAGGTCAAAGGAACTTACTTATCTGCGCCCTGACGGGAAAAGCCAGGTAACTGTTGAGTATGATGGCGGCAAGCCCATAAGGGTTGATGCTGTTGTAATTGCGGCACAGCACGCGGAGAACATTACGCATGACCAGATAAAGCAGGACATTATAGGGAAAGTAATAAAGCCGATTTGCGGCGACTGGATTGATGATAAAACAAAGTTCCATGTAAATGAAACAGGGAAGTTTGTTGTCGGCGGGCCTGTGGCGGATTCCGGCCTGACAGGAAGGAAGATAATTGTGGACACATACGGAGGGCACGGTTCGCACGGAGGCGGATGCTTCTCGGGAAAAGACCCCTCAAAGGTTGACAGGAGCGGGGCATATGCCGCAAGGTATATTGCAAAGAACATTGTTGCCGCGGGCCTTGCGGATAAATGTGAAGTGCAGATTGCATACGCAATCGGCGTTGCCGAACCAGTAAGTGTGTTTGTGCACACCTTCCGCACAAATAAAGTTCCTGAGGAGAAAATCTCCCAGTTAGTAAGGGATCACTTCCCCCTGAAGCCAAAGGACATTATTGAACAGCTGAATTTGTGCAGGCCTATCTACAGGAAGACCGCGGCATTCGGCCACTTTGGGAGGGATGACCCTGATTTCACATGGGAGAAAACAGACAAGGTTGATGCCCTGAAGCAGGGCGCAGGGGAACTTAAAGAGCCTGAGAAAAAAGGCGATGAAGTTCCATTGGATGGGGCGTAAAACGCCCTTCTATTTCTTTTTTTCTATTTTAAATCAGCCCCGCCGCGCTTAGCAGGACATAAAAGATAATCAGAAATCCGAGGATTATTGTTAACGGCGCAATCATCTGCGCGTAAAGGATGATTTGATAGAAGCGGGTTTCCGCGTCAATTTTCTTTTTGCTGTGCCCTGCTGTTGCCATAAGCATAACCTGCAAAACCCTGCAAATTGCGAACCCGCAATTGTGCTTTTTGTTTTTGCCCTTTTTTTGCTTTTTGCCTTTTCAGCCTGCTTTTGCGCCTGCGTGTTTTGCCTTTTCCGCCGCGGCTTTCTCGGCCTCTGTCTTTTCCGCTCTCTCTTTAATCTTCTTCAGGCGCGTGAAGCTCTCGCGCTCCCTTTCTTCGAGCTTGAAGGCGATGCTGTCCCTGACTTCTTCCATGCCCGGAATTATAATATATTCAAGTGAATTAACTTTGCGCTTGGTTTTTTTGATTTCCTCTGCCAGTCTGTTCAGGGCTAATTGCTTTGCGCTAAGTTTCAGGAGGGCGGGGAATATTTCCCTGTATTGCTTCACAGCGGAATCCAATTCCACCGTGCTCTCGTGATACCCGAACCATTCCTGCGAGGTTTTTACATCCCCAATATCGGGAATCTGCACGCTCATTATATTTTTGGAAGTGAATTCAATATCAACACCTGTTGCAGCGCCGAGCGCGAAGCGCTCAACATCCATCTCTCCCTGCATTGCCTGCGCGCGGTGCATGCTTTTCTCGGCAAGCGCAAGGCTGCCGCCAATCTGTTTCCTGAAGTCCTTAATTTCACGCAGTGTCTTGAAGAATTCCATAATCAAGGCATCACGCTTCTCCTTGAGCAGCTTGTGCCCTTTTGTCGCGAGCTTCAGCTTCCTCTTGGTTAAGAGGAGGCCCATCCTTGTTGCCTTAATCTGTGCCATTTATTTTACACCATTCTTTTTTTCGGTTTTGTTAGTTTTGTATCTAATCCTGTTCCAAGCCCTGTCATTGTGTCCCCGTAGCCTGAAATACTCTGCTCCCCGACCTTGCTTTTGCCCTTTGCCCTGGATTTGTGCGGGTGATACTTTTCAATGAACTCCTCCTTAATCCTCTTTAATTCAGACTCGGGGAGTTCTGACAGCAGGCTCCATGTAAGGCTTAAGGTTTGTTCAATTGTCCTGTTCTCATCATAGCCCTGCTTCACAAACTTGCCCTCAAATTCATCCGCGAATTTTAGGTATTTCCTGTCAAGGTCCTCCAGTGATTCCTCTCCAATCACAGCAACAAGGTCACGAACTTCGCGGCCCTGCGCATAACTTGCATAGGTCTGGTCCGAGACATTTGCGTGGTCCTCGCGTGTCTTTCCCGGGCCGATTCCGTTCTTCATCAGCCTTGAAAGTGATGGCAGCACATCAACAGGCGGGTATATGCCCTTCCTGTGCAAATCTCTGCTTAACACAAATTGCCCTTCCGTGATGTAACCTGTCAGATCCGCAATAGGGTGTGTTATGTCATCATCAGGCATTGTCAGAATAGGAATCTGTGTAATGCTTCCTTCCCTTCCCTTAATCCTGCCTGCCCTCTCATAAATCATTGCCAGATCCGTGTACATGTATCCGGGATAACCGCGCCTTCCAGGCACTTCCGAGCGCGCAGCGGAAATTTCCCTCAGCGCTTCGCAGTAGTTTGTCATGTCTGTCAGTATGACAAGCACGTGCATGCCCTGCTCATATGCAAGGAACTCCGCTGTTGTCAGCGCAATCCTCGGCGTTATAATCCTCTCAATTGCGGGGTCGTCCGCAAGGTTCAGGAACATTGCCGCGTTTTCAAACGAGCCTGTTTTCTGGAACTCCTCGCGGAAGAACAATGCCTCCTCATTTGTGATTCCCATTGCGGCAAACACAACGGCAAACTTCTCCTTTTTCCCAAGAACCTTTGCCTGCCTTGCAATCTGCGCGGCAAGGTTGTTGTGCGGCAAACCCGCCCCTGAAAAAATCGGAAGCTTCTGCCCGCGCACAAGTGTGTTCATCAAATCAATTGTTGAAACACCTGTCTGTATGAAATCTGCCGGATGGTGGCGAGCATAGGGATTAATTGCCTCCCCGTTTATGTCAACGCGCTTCTTTGCAACAACCTGCGGCCCTTTATCAATGGGCTTGCCTGCACCGTTGAAAACCCTGCCGAGCATCTCCGTGCTCACGCCCAACCTCATTGTTTCCCCAATGAACCTTACCCTTGTGTTCTTGGTGTCAATTCCCCTTGTGCCCTCAAAAATCTGCACAACCGCCTTATCCTCGGAAACCTCAAGAACCTGCCCTGTCCTTTTCTCGCCCGAAGCTATAGTTACCTGAACAAGCTCGTTATAGGCGACATCCTTTACATTCTCCACTATCATCAGCGGCCCGGCCACTTCCTTAACAGAGGTGTATTCCTTTATCACGCTCTCACCCCCTTTGTCACTGCTTTTGAAAGCGATTTGTCTATCTCACCATTAATCTCCTGTATTGCCTTTTTGAAATCTTTCTGGTATTTTAATCTCGCGATCTTCTCGTTAACCTCTAGCCTTGCGACTTCCTTCACCTTTCCGCCGCGGTTAACAAGTGCCTTTAACTTCTCCCCGAAGTCCATGATTGTTTTCATCATCATGTACTGCTTTTCGGGCGAGCAGTATGAATCAACCTCATGATACGCATTCTGCTGGAGGAAATCCTCCCTCAGGGATTTTGCGGTGAATAAAACCGCTTTCTCAACTTCAGGCAAGGCATCAGGCCCGACAAGCTGCACAATTTCCCTTAATTCAGCTTCCTTCTGCAGTGTTGCCATTGCATTAATCCTGTATTCGGAGTAATCCTTCGCAACTTCCCTGTTGAAATAATCCTTCACATTATCCGTGTAAAGCGTGTAGGATGTTAACCAGTTGATTGCGGGGAAGTGCCTCCTGTATGCCAGCGGCGCATCAAGCGCCCAGAACACCTTTGCAATCCTTAATGTGTTCTGTGTCACAGGCTCCGAGAAGTCTCCGCCCGGCGGGCTTACCGCGCCGATAATTGAGACAGAACCCTCACTGCCGTTTGTGTTAATGACACGTCCTGCGCGCTCATAAAACTGCGCAAGCCTTGATGAGAGGTACGCAGGGTATCCTTCTTCGCCCGGCATCTCTTCCAAGCGAGAGGAAATTTCACGCATCGCCTCGGCCCAGCGGCTTGTTGAATCAGCCATCAGCGCGACATCGTAACCCATATCCCTGTAATATTCCGCAATTGTCACCCCTGTGTACACAGAGGCCTCGCGCGCGGCAACAGGCATGTTGGATGTGTTCGCAATCAGAACAGTCCTTTCCATCAGCGGCCTTCCGCTTTTGGGGTCAACTAACTTCGGAAGCTCATCAAGAACCTCCGTCATCTCGTTTCCCCTTTCACCACATCCAATATAGACAATAACCTGCGCATCTGCCCACTTTGCAAGCTGGTGCTGGCTTACTGTTTTCCCCGCCCCAAACGGTCCGGGAATGGCGGCAGTGCCGCCCTTTGCCATGCTGAAAAAGAAATCAAATACCCTCTGCCCTGTCTGCAAAGGAATGTTGGGACCGAGCTTCTCCTGAAGCGGCCTGCTAATCCTGACAGGCCAGCGCTGTGAAAGGGAAACATTCTCGCTTCCGTTTTTTGTCTTAATCTTAGCAACTGTTTCGCTAACAGTGAATTTTCCCGAACTTATGGATGCAATATTGCCCTCCATATGCGGCGGAACCATAACCTTATGCTCAATAAGCTCTGTTTCCTTAACACTGCCTATAATGTCGCCGCCCTTGACTTTCTGACCTGTCTTGGCGGTAGCCTTGAAATCCCACTTCTTCTTCTGATCGAGGGCCGGAACATCTATCCCCCGGGCAATGAAGTCGCCGGATTCTTTTGCAATGCTCTCCAATGGCCTTGCAATACCATCATACATGTTGTTCAGCAGGCCGGGCCCAAGTTCAACTGTCAATGGCTCTCCTGCAGAGGTTACGCGCTCTCCGGGCTGCAAGCCCGCGGTTTCCTCATAAACCTGTATTGTTGCGCGGTCGTCCTCCAGTTCAATTATTTCGCCGAGCAGGCTTTCATTCCCCACCCTGACAACATCATACATTTTCGCCCCTTTCATGTTCTTTGCCACAACAACGGGGCCTGCGATTTTTGCGATTGCTCCGGTTATCTTCTTGTGTTCCATTATCCTACCTCCAGTTCAATTCCGACTACGGAACGTATTATTTCCTTCAGGTCAGAAATATCAGAAAAGTTTCCCGAATCATCGGGCATTACCGCGAGATTTTTGAATTCCTTTAATTCAGGAACCATCTCAACGGCAGATGCGTTTGCAAGTATGAACTCATTTGCCTCCACATTCTTCAGAATATCAAGCACGCGCTCCCTGCTCTCCGCCTTGTAACTGCGCTTCACCCCTGCGAACTTCATTCCTGTTGCGAATTTTGCATTTCCTATCACAATCATAATCTCACCTTTGCACCATCATTCCCAATTGCACAATCATTTCCAATTCTGCCTTTATCTCCTGATTAAACCGTCATCTCCATTGTTTCCTTCACATCCATTTTTGCATCAACACCCTTGCTCACAATCAAAAGGTTGCGCAGTTCCAGTTCTTTTTTTGCAAGGTAGGCAAATATCGGATAGGGGCCCTGCCCGAATTCAATCGCGCTCTTTTCAACCAATGTGCGGTAAAATTTCCATAATCCAATCTCAAAAGCGGAGAGTGAATGTTCCTTTTCATAAACCGCAAGCTGTTCGTTCATCGGCTCGTAATAGTGCAAACCCTCAAGCCCCTGCACAAGCTCCTGCAGTGTTTCGCTCTTGCACAACCCCGCGAACCTTTCAGCCAATTTTGTGTTGTTTTTTATCAGCATTTTTTCCCTTTCCCCTTTTTCAGTGCCCCTTGAAACCATTTTGATAAGCGCAAGTAAATTCATAATATCAAATTTCGTGTTCAGCAATTCTGTGATGATTTTACCATCATAGATTTTTGTCTTCTTCACAACCTGTGCAAAGTGCTCAAGCACATTGCTGTCAAGCGCAACCTCAAACTGCTCAACGTTTCCATACTCCTGCTCAACAATCTTGAAATAAGGCCTGTCCTGCAGAACAACGGCAATATCCGCAATTGTCCTTGCCTCAACTGCGCGTGCAAGCATGCCCTCCGTAAATTCGCCAACAGGAATCAAAACGCCCTTCTCCCCTGAAAGGAATTCTTCCTGCCCGGTCTTTTTTGCGCGGTAAATTGCCTTAACCATTTTTGCCTCCCAGAACATCAGATATGCATCGAATAATTCATGCGTATTTTCAGGTGACATTTTTTTCAGTTCATCAACAGAATCAAGGAAACCCTTTTCCGCACCCGCGTGAAACTCCCGCAGATTTGCGGCTTTCCCTACGTGCTCAAAGTAATCGGTTTCCTGCACATGGTTTGCAACCTCGCTCAAACTCCGCGCATCGGCCATTGCCTGAAGCTTGGTTTCGCTGAGCAGATAATTGCTCCTTGCCTGTATGCGTGCATCCGCATAAAGGAACGGCATTACAGGCCCGATAGAGCGGTATATGTAATACGCCATTCCGCCCATTGCCGCGCCGGCAGCACCCAGTGCACCGAGTATAACCAACTCCATATCACTCACCAAATAATGCCTTTGTTACTATGTTGCGCAGTTCCTCCTTTTTTGCATCCAGCATCCTTTCCACAGTGAAATTATATTCCACATTCTCCCCGCGGAAAATAATGCCCTTGATTTCATTGTCCACCTGCATATTCGGGAATGCACTTTTGTAGGATGCGCTCCCTCCAAATACCTTGAAATTCCCCTTAGGGGCGTGCTTCTTCACAAATTCAAGGTATTCCTTTCCCGAAGCAAACTTCTCCGCCTCTTTTTCCGCGGCTGAAAACACTTCCTCAATCATTTCCTGCCTTGCCGCCTCAAATTCCTGCTTTGCCGCAAGTTTCTTTTCATTGAAAACTCTCTGATACGCCTGCTGTGCCTCGTTATCCGCCTCCGCACTTAACTTTTCGTGCAGTGCCTCCAACTCAGCCTCTGCCTGCGTGCCTGCAGCGGCCTCTTTCTCTTTGGCTTCATTCTCAATTAAGGAGGCCTCTTTCTCGTAACGCTCCTTAATCGCGCCTTTCACAGATTCCATGTTTCCGTAAACTCTCATTTCGTTCACCTTTCCTCTGCTTATTTTACTTTACTTATTTTATCTACTCTCATTCCTGCCTGCCAAAATGACAAGCCCTCAGGGCTTTACCCGAGGACCTGCATTCCAACTACCAGCACTATTAATGCCAGAATGAACCCGAAAATTGCGGGCGTCTCGACCTGTCCCGAGAAAACAATGCTCGGCACAAATGAGTCTGAATTTTTGGCACATGCCGCTATTCCTGCTGCCGAAACCCTTCCCTGGAAAATTGCGGAAAGGCTTGTCAGTGCTACAACAAGACCCGCTCCGAACATCACTCCGCCCTCGTACAGGCTGAGCTCCTTAATTGTCGCAAGAAGCCCGACACCCATAGCTATGAAGAGCGCGGTAATGAATCCGTAGATTGTCTGTGTTTGTGGCATTGACTGAAGCACAAGCGCGTTCTTGAAGTTTTCCTTATTCTCCGCAACCGCACCGGCTCCCGCTACACCTGCTGCACCGCAACCAATTGCCGTAGCAATTCCCGCAGTGCCGAGTGCAAGTGCCGCACCGGCAACACCCAGCGCAACGCCTAGTGTTACTGCCATTCATCCACCTCCGTGTAGTTTTTAGTCCTCATTGCATAAAATGGTTTGTAAAGCCTGCCCCCTCCATCATAGAACTTGGAAAAGAATTCCAAAAAATGGAGCCTCAGGGAGTGGACAAACGCGCCCAAACCGTTCATGACCATGTTGAACAAGTGTCCAACTATAAACAAAACAATTGCGATAGGGATTCCGATAATGGGAATCATTCCCGCAACCATTAATGCCATGAAATTTACTGCAAGTGCAATTCCCGCCGTGCCAACGGCAAGCGCTGTCAGGCGCGCGTATGAAAATACATCCCCCACAAATCCGCTGAAATTGAAAACCGAGAGCGCGGAAACAATCGGGCCTGATTCCTTAAAGCTGAAGTAAAGGTTCATTAAAACAGCAATCCCTATAAGTCCCATTCCAATCATCTGGAATAATCCGCCGTCAACAATTGCAAATACAATCCCTATAAGGAACGCAAGCCAGACCCCCTGCTTTGCAAATGCATCCTTAATCCTGCCCTTCTTAACATTCTCATAATAGCCCATTACAAGTGCTGTTCCAAGGTGCAATGCCCCGATTATGAGCGATGCGGCAATAACAATCACAACCTGTTTCATTGGGTCAATAACCATCGGCATCTGAATCCCGAATTTAGTGAAAATATCCCCCATATA
>JBDRDO010000084.1:0-3813 GCA_043820655.1 Candidatus Iainarchaeum sp.
CAGTTCGGTTTTATCAGTAGGAAACTCAAGAGCATAAGAAACAAAAGAATCAATCGCATCTTTCAATCTCCTTGCCTTCTTCGGGTGAAGAAAGCCTATATCTTTCTCATAGCGAATTAAGTTTTCTTTGCCGAAGATGAACAATGTGCCGGTTTTTCTTCCCTTTCTCGGCCTGATTTGAGAACTAATGCCAAAGAAGTTCAAAAGCGTTACTTTAATCTGCTCAAGCCCATTGTGGTTTATTGAATCCATCGCAATAAGCCGGCTTTGCCTGCCTTTACAAGTTACCCAGCCCTCGCAATCAAAGAACGCCCTTAGCCAAACCGCAGCGGTCTTTTTTGAAGTAAATTTGGGTGCCGACCAATCAGCAGAATAAAATGATCCAAATCGGTTTGTCAAATAGTAGTAAATCTCCTTAGAGCCTTTTTCACTTCTATCCCATTCCCCCGTAATTCTTGGCGCTACACCAAATACGTTCTCGAATCTCGATTGGAAATCAAGGAGAAGTTCCTGGCAAGTATTCCTCAAACCGGCGCGGTAATACTTAACCTTCTGTGAAGGCGGGTTTCTGACAACATAACCATCAGCACAAAGATAAGCATGGATCGCAGCAAAGTTCTCGTCAAAGTCAATTTCACTCTGCATTACATATTAAAAGAGTTCCAACATATATGGCTTCGTAAGGAGAGTGGGTTTCCGGTGCGAAATCCGCCTTTCCGATTTCCGGTGCCGATATGAATTTCAAAAAGATAGAAGACTCTATTTGGGAAATCCCAAAAGAAGGAAATATGCTAGTCCCGGCCAGAGTATACGCCACTGAAAAACTCAGAGGCACAATAGAGGCAGGTGCATTGCAACAACTCGTTAATACCGCACACCTGCAGGGGATTCAAAAACACGCAATCGGCCTCCCAGACATGCACCAAGGATATGGCCCGCCAATAGGCGGGGTTGGCGGACTGGATTATGAAACCGGTGTCATCGCACCCGGATTTGTCGGATTTGACATAAACTGCGGCATCCGCCTGGTGAAAACAAATTTGACAGAGAAGGATGTAAAGCCTAAAATGCGAGAATTGGTTGAGGGGCTTTTCGGCTCGGTTCCCGCAGGGCTTGGGGGCAAAAGCAAATTTAAAGTGAGCAATGCGGAATTAGCAGAGGCGCTGGAACAGGGTTCAAAATGGGTTATTGAGAAGGGCTATGGTTGGGAGAAAGACGCGGAGCACACCGAGGAGAAAGGATGTATGCAGGGCGCTGATGCGGGAAAGGTTTCGCAAAAGGCAATGCAAAGGGGGATGCCGCAGTTCGGGACTTTGGGCAGTGGAAACCATTTCCTTGAACTACAGAAGGTTGACGAAATTTTTGATGCTGAAATTGCCAAAGTTTACGGACTTGAAAAGGGGCAGATTGTTGTTATGGTTCACTGCGGCTCGCGCGGTTTCGGGCATCAGGTTGCTTCGGATTATTTGAACACCATGGTTAGCGCGATGCAAAAATACAATATTAAAGTTCCAGACAGGCAGCTCTGCAGTGCGCCGATTACAAGCAATGAAGGACAGGATTATTTGGCAGCAATGAAATGCGCGGTGAATTATGCATTCTGCAACAGGCAGGTAATAATGCACTGGGTGCGCGGAGTGTTTGAGGATGTGTTTAATCAGGATGCGGAAACACTGGGAATGGATTTGGTTTATGATATTTGCCACAATGTTGCGAAGGAAGAAATGCATTCTGTTGACGGGAAAAAGATGAAATTGCTGGTTCACAGGAAGGGAGCAACAAGGGCGATGCCTGCAGGCAGGCCTGAGAATCCAAAGGCTTATGCCGAGACAGGGCACCCTGCATTAATCCCGGGAGATATGGGCAGCCCGTCTTATGTTTGTGTGGGGACTGAAAAGGGGCTTGAGGAAACATTCGGAAGCGTTGCGCACGGCGCGGGAAGGGTAATGTCAAGGCACCAGGCAATGCGCACAAAAAGCGGGGAGGCAGTGAAAAGGGAGCTTGAGGATAAGGGGCAGGTGGTGCGGACCGCTTCACTGAAGGGGCTGGCTGAGGAGGCAAGCTTTGCATACAAGGAAATTGATGATGTTATTGATTCAGTTGTTCAGAGCGGCATAGGGAGGAAGGTTACAATGCAGGTTCCGCTGGGAGTTGTGAAGGGGTAAGTGCTGCCGAGCTTTAGCGAGGCGCACGAATCACGCCCGAATGCTTCCGCGCCCTTGCGAGCAAAGCGAGCTAGTGCGGTTGTAAACCGCACACATCGTCGCCGGATGTGTCCGGCGGAGGAGATTAACTCATTCACTAAACAAAACGATAGGTTTATAAAGGAAAAGAGGGGAAGGTAGGTATAGTGGAAATATTACTACTGGTTGGTGATAACGTGAACGGGAAACTTTTTGCATTTGGGATTTTCGCACTAGTGCTTGTGCTGCTCTGCAGCACGGTCAGCGCAGCGGACAACAGCCTTAACATAAGGCTCAAGTCAGCGGAACTTATTAACAGAAGCGCGGAAAACAGCATAACCTTCCGCGACGGCGATTATGCAAGAATTGACATGACAGTCTGTGTTGATTCCACAAGCCAGGCATATGTTCAGCCCGAGTATGTTACTGTTTATGGCAAAATAAAGAGCTACGGGGAAAGGCCGGACGGAAGCACAAAGGACTTCGGGGAAAGCGCCGAGGGTTCGGCAAGGATTCCGGTTGACGGCTGCAGGAACTTTAAGTTTGACCTTCCGGGCGCGGCAAGTTCGGAATTTGACAAATACAGGGACGTTATTTACCTCAGGTTTGCGGATGATTCTTACGGCGAGGGCTACAAAATGCTCACCGCGGTAGTTGAGCAGGCAGAAAGCAAGACGGCAGCCCCTAAATGTTCTGACCTGAGATTCAATGCAAGTGATTTCTCAATAAACGAAAACAGCACAAAAACAGCCTATATCCCGTTTTACAACGGCAACCAGGATTACACTTTTGTTGTAGAGGGCGTTGACGCCCTTGCATACGGCTCATCGCTTGTTAGCTTTAAGAATGCCGGCGGCTCAAATTTCAACATCAGCCCCGGGCAGACCAAGAGCATAAAAATGAATGTTACCGCAGGAAGTGTCGACAGCGACACCACTGTAGAGGCATATGCTGTTGCAAAGGGGCGTTTTGGCGGCACGGATGTTTACTGTGAGTACAACGACATTGACTTCGGTTGGTTTGATGTTACAGTGCTGAATGATTATACCCCGCCAGCATACCTTGACTGCGGGGACATAAGCATCACAACGCAGGACTTCTCCATGAACGAGGGGACAAGCCAGACACGCACATTCGGCATAAAAAACAGCGGAACTAAGTCTTTTAGCGCAAATATAGGCGTTTCAGAGGATTACGGCAACTTCACGGTTTCGGGATACAACAGCACGCTTAGCGTGCCCGCGGGAAGCACAAGGAACTTTGATGTCACAATAAAGGGCGGTTCTGTAAGCGCAACAAGCAACGGCCGCGCAAAGATTAATGTAAGCGGGAACTGCACAGGGAGCATCCCTTCAAAGTACTTTAAGGTCACGGTTTACGACACAACCACGCCCCCCTCATATCCTGAGTGCGGGAACATTAAAATAAACACCTGGAATGTTACCCTTGGCGAGGACATAAGCGGGCAGGTTCTGGATGACTTTTACATCTACAACGGCGCGGATGAGGCATTCAGGATAACAAGCCTCAGTGTTTATGACAACAGCGGGTATTTCTTCGCCGATGAGGGCAGTTATGATGATTATATAGGGGCAGGCCAGAGGGGCGATTTTGATGTTGAGGTTGACAC
>JBDRDO010000085.1:0-7005 GCA_043820655.1 Candidatus Iainarchaeum sp.
TGTTCGGGCAGACAGGCACGGGAAAAACAACTCTTGCATATTTAATTGCCAAATCACAGGGCTGGGATGTTTTTGAATTAAACGCCTCGGATTTCCGAAGCAAGGACATTATTGAGCGCATTGTCGGCGCCGCCTCGCAGAGCGGCTCATTCACTGGCAGGAAGCGCCTCGTGCTTCTTGATGAGGTTGATGGGCTGCACCGCGTTGACAGGGGAGGCGCTGCGGCAATAACCAAAATTCTGAAGGAAACAAACAACCCCGTAATCCTCACGGCAAACGATGTTTATGCCGACCGTAAATTATTGCCTGTCCGCACCGCCTGCACTCTGGTTGAATTCAAGAAAATAAATTACCTTTCAATTGCAAAGCGCCTGCGTGAGCTCTGCACAGCGGAAAATATTTCATTTGAGGATGAGGCAATTGCGGCGCTTGCAAAAAACGGCGGCGGGGATTTCAGGGCAGCACTGCTTGATGTGCAGTCCCTTGGGGTGAAAGGGAGTATAAATATGCCGGATGTTGAAAATATGGGCGGGCGCGAAAGAACCGAAAAAATATTCGGAATACTCGGGAAAATATTCCGCGGGAAAACCCTGCAGGAAATCCGCAATGCCCGTTTTTCAGCGGATGTTAATACGGAGCATTTACAGAACTGGATTGATGAAAATATTCCCCGTGCATTAACAAAGCCGATTGACACCGCAAACGCATATGCAATGCTCAGCCGCGCGGATGTGTTCAATGGGAGAATAATGAAGCGGCAGAACTGGGGTTTCCTCAGGTACAGCAGTGAGCTTGCAACTGCAGGTGTATCCTTAAGCAGGGAGAACGAGTACCATGATTTTGTTATGTATAAGTTCCCCTCCCTGTTGAGCAGGATGAGCAGAAGTAAGGGCGTGCGTGCAACAAAGAAAAGCCTAGGCCGTAAGGTCGGGAAGGTAACTCATTCAAGCTCGCGCTCCATAGTAACACGTGACCTCCCATATCTGCAAACTATGTTTGAAAACAAACAGCGCGCCGCGGAATTAACCGCGCAGTTTGATTTTGACGAGAATGAAGTGGCTTTCCTCATGAATACAAAGCCCACAACAAAGAAAGTGCAGAAAATCCTTGAAGCGGCGGGGGCAATGCGCGCGGAAAAAATTGCTGAACGGAGAAAGGGGGCGGCACTTTCAGCGGTTTCGCAGGAAGATGCTGCGGAAGCCGAAGCAGTGCCGAAACCGAAAGCCGAAGAGGAACCCGCGGATGAAACAGAAAAATCAGAACCCTTACAGCACGAAGACAGAAACCAAACAAGGCTGTTTTAGACCTCCATTTCAAACAGCGCAACAGGCATTTCCAATCCAAACTTCTTCAGTGTTGCCTGATTCAGCTCGCCGATAATGCCCTTCTTTCCGCCCGCGCCGATTTCAGCGGACCTGCCGTTCTCAAGGAAAGGTTCTGTTGTTTCGCGAAGCGTGTACTCAATCCCCAGATTTTTGTAAACAGAGTCAAGGTGCGATTTGATTGCCGTGAAATTAACCCCCTTTCCGCACAAAACAACGCACAAATGTTCGGGTTCATCAACTTTTGTTTCCGCCTTTGGATTAAGCACAACAACCTTCCCGACCTCAAAAATATTCTGCGGATATGCGTATCTTTTGTTCCTGTTCAAAAACTCAAGCAGTTCCGGGAATATGCGCTTCCTGAAAACCTGATAATTTAAACTCATGTAATTCTCTATTTCAGCGAACCTCTCTCCCTTAAGCCCTATCTTGCCCTCCTGCTTTTCCCTTGATGTTGTTGTGAATGTCAAAACCTCCTGCAGACCAAGGCCAATGCACGCCTCCCTTGCCCTGTCCTTGCGCAAAGTCTCGGCGCGCTCCGAGCCGCGCACAGGCATCTTTATTTCCGCAGGTTCAATCTCATTATAGCCGTAAGAAACAAGCACATCCTCAACAACATCCGCGGCGTGCAGGATGTCGTTCCTGTATGCGGGGTATGAAACCTCGGCAGTATTGCCCTTCAGTTTCACCTCGTACCTCGCACGCTTCAGCAAATCAACAATCTGTGAATTGCTTAATTCAAGCCCGCTCATTTTTTTTATGTAATCCATTCCAACCTCAATTTTCTTAGGTGTAAAATCAGGCGTAACCCATTTCTTCCCGCCTTTGTAAATCACATCAACGGTCTCAAGCTTTGCCCCGCGCTCCGCAAGCGCGGCAGCCATTACATTAAGCGCGGTCATAACGCTTTCGGGCTTCATGCCCGTAACCTCAAGGAACAAATTTTTTGTTTTCGCACTGACCTTCCCCGTTGCCTCGGAATTAATAATCGGCGGCATGCTTGCAACTGTGCCCGCAGAATCAATAACAATCGGATACTGCTTCGCGCCCTTCAGAAGATGCGCATATTCCTGCCCCTTTGGATGCAGTTCCAGAACCTCATCCAAATCAAGCGCATTTTTGAACTCAAGCGGGACAAATTTAAAATCCCGCGGCTTATATGCGCGATAATAGACAGGCGGCTTCATTTTATCAAAATCATAAAGCCCTATTGCAACTTCCGCCCTGCGCCTGCCAAAAGTTTCGCTCACCTTTTCCTGCAGCTGTATCATCTGCACGAGGAAATTTTCATTCACTTTAACATTGCGCGCAACGCACGCGGCAATAATCGGCCTCACGCCCTTGACACTCTGCTCAACTATCAGTTTTGTCTTCCCCCTTACAATCTTGATTTTCGGCAATCCTTTTTCTTTCCCAAGCCGTGCGCGAAGCTCGCGTGCAATTCCCTCTGCAGACCACAAATCCGGCCTGTTCGTATCCTTAACATCAATCTTGAGCGCATCCCCTTCCGCGCCATCAAGTTCGGATTTGGCGTAAAGCAGCGCATCCTCAAACTGCGCCTTGCTTAGCTTTTTTCCGGTAAGCATCTGCAAATCTTTCAATCCCGCATCAATAGTTGGCATTACGCATCTACCCCCAAAAGCGGCGCGTTCCTGAGCCAGTTAATGTCATCGCTGAACAAATATCGTATGTCCTTAATCCCGAGCTTAAACATCGCAAGCCTGTCAATCCCCATCCCCCATGCAATCGCCGGCTGCTTCACGCCCAAATTTTCCATCATCTCCGGCCTGAACATTCCCGCGCCCGCAAACTCAATCCATCCCATCTCGGGGTGCAAAGCGGAAAGCTGAACCGAGGGCTCGGTGAATGGGTAATAATCCGGGAGGAACTTAACCTTCTCCGCGCCCGCAACTTCCAATGCAAACTGCTTAAGCATTCCCAACAGCGAGCGGAAATTCAAATCATCCCCCACAATAAATCCGTCGCACTGGTTGAACTCAACAAGGTGTGTTGCATCAACAACATCCGGCCTGTAGCACCTGTTAATCACAAAGTACTTTCCCGGAATTTCAATGCCCTCAACAATCTGCCGCGCATCCGCAGTTGTCCCGTGCGCATTGGGCATAAGCCTTGCCGCAATGTCCGCGCTCCACTTATATCCCCAGCCCCTGCTTTTGCTAACCCCGCCAGTCTCATGCGCACCGCTTACGGCATTAACCGCCTTCTTATCGGGAAGCATGCCCGACTTCGGTTCCTTCATTGTGTAGCTGTCGGTCCACATTCTTGCGGGATGATTTTGCGGCTGGAACAAAACATCAAAATTGTAAAACTCCTGCACTATAAGCCGTTCCTTCATCTCCTTAAATCCGAGCTCAACCATTCTTTTCCTTATTAAATTAAGAAACTGCACATAGGGCTGCCTCTTCCCCGCGAAAAGTTCGGGCACGGGCGAGTTAATGTTGTAGGCGCGCCCTGCAGCGCCGCCTGAAACATTAATCTTTCCCGCCTCCTCAAGCGCCTGCCTGCCGCGCGCGTTAAGCATTGCTTTCCTCTCGGTTTTTTCCTCCCATTTAAGAAGCCCGCGCTTAATTAAATCATCAACTATTGCCCTTTCCTTTCCGACCATTGCGCCTTCCGCCAGCGTTCCGCCGAGCGCCCTGTTCAGAACCTCCTCGGGCAAATAAGACTTTCCAAGAACATCCTTTTCCAAACCTGTAAGCTCAAGTTCAATGCCCTGCCCGCCCTTGCCTATGCTCACCCATGCATTCCTTTTTGCGATTCCCAATGCAATGTTAAGTTCCGCGCGCTCAAGATTAAGTTCCTTTCCAATTTCATCAAGTCCCGCCTTCCCTCCGTGCTGTTGCAGAAGTTCAAGCATGCGTTTCTCAACAACGCCGTTCTTTGCCGCATCCGCGCCTTTGGGTGTTGCCTGCACAAACCTTGCGTGCTTCTCATCAACATCAAGCAGGCCTTTTTCCGCAAGCCATCCAAGCGCGCGCCTTGCGGAATCGGGATTAAGCGATGCGCTTTCGGCAATTTCCCCCGCGCTTAGCCATTCCCCCGCACGCATTGCCTTCAGCGCCTCCCTCTCAATTTCGCTGAGCGCAAGCACAATGCCCCTCATTTTCCCGTCCATAACTAAAACCAAACCATTAAATTCCGCTTATGCAGTTCTATTTATACTGTTAAGGAGATATTATAACTTTTGGTTTCGGGACGGTTTTGCACATGCCCTTGGAAGAAAACGAAAAAAGCGGAAAAATCCTGCTGCTGGATTCCAGCGCAATACTGAATGATTTTGAATTTGAGTTTTCCCCTGATACGCGCTATATAATGACCCCCGAGTGCCTTGCCGAAATTCGCGATCTGCGTTCCCGCGGGCTGATAGAAAATGCATTTTCACAGGAACTGCTTTCCGTAAAGGCGCCAAGCGCACAGGCGCTTACCGAAGCACGCGGAAAGGCCGAAGAGCTCGGCGTTCGTTTCAGCGCCGCAGACCAGTCCCTTGTTGCGCTTGCAATAGACTTCCGCAGTGCGGGCGGGGACTTTAAGGCTGTAACCGATGATTACTCCCTCCAGAATGTGCTCAAGGCGCTTGATCTGCCGTTTTCAGGCATAATTCATGGTGAAATAACTGATGTAAGGGATTTCTCAAAACGCGCGAAAAACAGCCCAAAGTATGGGAAAAAATACCCTTAACCTGTCCCAATTATTCAAACTTCACGTTTTTCCGTTAAATAGTTACCTTTTTAAACTTCCCAAGCACCAATTAATACATGCAGGCATACTGCCGCATGGCACAGCCGGAGGATGGATGAAATGCTGATGAACTTCCTTAGCCATCTGCTTGCGCTTGACATTGCGTGGTTTGCCGAACTTTTTGCCGCGAACTGGTTCTTTCTGTTCGCATTTCTGGCGCTTACCTTTTATTTCTCGCCCAAGCGCTGGTTTGCGTTCTTTATTGTTTTCGTATTGCTTGTCTGGGGCTGGATGGATGTATCCACGATAACCGGGTGGAGTTTCATTGTGGCTGGCTTTTTGCTTCTGAGCTACCTTAAAACTTTGACCGTTGTCAGCGTAACAGACAATGCAAAACTGCCGCTTAATCACATCGCTCTTGTTAGTGAACTAACTTACATTACGCTTTTCGTATGGTACGGCATATTCGTCATAGGGGGCGGGTAAATGGGCGTGATAAAACTCATGGCAACCGTTGCGGGGCTTTTCCTCCTGCTTGAACTGCTTGCCGCCGGGGGCATGCACATATTCGTGCAGTCGTCGTTCATAACAGTCGGCGGCATGGTTGCACTTTTCTGCTTCCTCATAATTGAGATAACATTCGTAACATTCAAGTGATGTGAACTGCCGCGCAAATCTATGCATCAAGTTCGATTTCCCCTTCCTCGGGTTCCTTGTGCTCAATCTCGGAATGCTCTATTATGTAATCCTCAATCCCCGCTGTTATGCGCCCGCGGTAAATAAACAGCACCGCAAGCAGAATAACCGTGGCAACTGAAAGTGCCGTAACAATTGCCGAATTCTCGGGCGCGGTGAGGAAGTCAAGCACCCTGTATGAATTTACGCTGGGCGCAATTGGTTTCGAAATTTTGTACATTATGCTTATGAAATTTGTGGAAATCCCGCTGAGCAAAATTGTCCCGCCCTCTATCTTTGCCTCGGAGTACAGCTGCCCCTCCAGCATTTCCGCGCTTGATGGCGGAGAAATTTTAATTGTTGTGGCGCGTGGGATAACTATTATTCCGCCCTGCATATATTCTATAAGTTCATTGTCAGGTATTTCCCATATTGTTGCCCTTGGCTCATCGCTCACAATTTTCGCGAAAGGCCCGGCAAGCGAGTATTCAAGGGACAGTGTTCGCGAGGCATCGTCAAAGCCGACATAACTTTCTTTCAGCCTGTTTCCCGTGCCCTCCCCGAAGTGCGGGTAAAAGAAGTCGTAGTCCACTGTCCATGCCATCAGTGAGGGACCGTTCTCCGTTGCGCTTGCCTTAAACTGCTCAAGCTCAAAGCTATGCTCAAAGCCCAGCCGGTAGTGCTCCGTGAAGTTTGCATACCCTGCCTTGTCCACATCAATTGTTATTTCATGCCCGATTACATTCAGTGCCGAGGCCTGCCCCGCAAGCGCAAGCAATGCCGCAAGCAGAACCACAAACGCAAACCCTGCGTGATTTTTCGGTTTCATAACGGTAAGATATACTGTTAACATGGTTATATATTTTTTGTTTGCCGCAATTGGGAAGAAAACAAAAAAACTTTTTGTGCGGAAAACACACAGATAGCTTTAAATTTACAGGAAACCTACTCTATATGTTCTTTATTTTTAGGATAATTTTCAGGTGTTATAAATGGATCTGCAATTCCTTGGGCATTCGTTCTTTAAAATTTCCGGAAAGGACTGCACCATGCTTTTGGATCCGCTTTCAAAATTCACCCCGCGCCCCGACGGCTCGAAGCCTTTGTTCAAGGCGCCGGCAAAGCTCAAGCCGCTAAAGGACCTGGGGCTTATTCTTGTTTCGCACGAACACACAGACCACTTTGACAAGGGAGCAATAGAGAAGATTGCGCAGCAATACAATGCCTGTGTTGTCGGCCACGAATCCGTGCTCTCGGAACTTAACCTGCCACGCAATCTCCTGCGTGCGGTTTCAACAGGTGACTGCCT
>JBDRDO010000086.1:0-7598 GCA_043820655.1 Candidatus Iainarchaeum sp.
CGGGCTCTGAGGTTCGGCAGCGTGAAACGCGGGCGTGATTGAAATGATAAGGCAGCCTATAATTACAGTGCTTGGGCATGTTGATGCCGGAAAGACCAAACTGCTTGATGCGGTCAGGGGCACTGCAATTGCGGAGAAGGAGGCGGGCGGAATTACACAGCATATAGGGGCGACAGAGGTGCCTATTGAAACTGTGAGAAAATTAAGCGGCGCGCTGATTGAGAAATACGGATTTAAGATTACAATTCCGGGGCTGCTGTTCATTGATACGCCGGGACATGAGGCATTCACTAATTTGAGGAAAAGAGGGGGAAGTATTGCGGATTTGGCTGTGCTTGTTGTTGATGTGAACAAGGGTTTGCAGGAGCAGACAAAGGAAGCGATTGAGATTCTGAAAACTTACAAAACACCGTTCATAATTGCGGAAAACAAGATTGACACAATCCACGGGTGGATCAGCACCGGAGGAACGGCAAGCGACAGTCTGGCGAGGCAGCAGGAAGATGCAATTGAGACGCTTGACACAAAAACATATGCGCTTATCGGGGCGATGCACAGCAAGGGCTTTACATGCGAGAGGTTTGACAGGGTTAAGGATTTCACAAAGGAAATTGCGATTGTCCCTGTCTGCGCGAAAACAGGAGAGGGGATTCCGGAACTGCTGATGTTTTTGTCGGGGATTTCGCAGAAGTATCTTGAGAAAAGGCTTGATGCGCATGAAAAGGGCAGGGGAAAAGGAACTGTGCTTGAGATTAAGGATGAAAAGGGATTGGGGAAAACCGCGGATGTTATTCTGTATGAGGGGGTTCTGCACGCAGGCGATGAGATTGTGCTTGCGGGAAAGGCCGGGGCGATTACAACAAAGATAAGGGCACTGCTTGTGCCGAAGCCGCTGCAGGAGATAAGGAACCCGCAGGATAAGTTTAATTCTGTTGATGAGGTGCATGCCGCAAGCGGGGTTAAAATTGCCGCGCCGATGCTTGAGGATGTCCTTGCGGGTTCGCCTGTTGAGGTCAGGGCAGAGGGAAGTGAGGAAGCGGTTATGAGGGAAGTAAAGGGCGCGAAGATTGACACCGAGGCGGAAGGGCCGATAGTCAAGGCCGATGCTTTGGGGTCACTTGAGGCAATGGTAAGGCTGCTTGAGGCGCGCGGGATTAAGGTCAGGAAGGCGGATGTGGGAGCCGTTAGCAAGAAGGATATTATGGAGGCGGAGGCTGTCCGCACAACCAACAGGTTCAAGGGCGTTGTTTTTGCATTTAATGTTAAGGTTGATGATGCCGCGCGCGTTGAGCTGAAAAAGGCGGACGTGAAAATATTTGAGGAGAATATTATTTACAGGCTTGTTGAGGGCTATGATGAATGGCTTGCGGAGGAAAGGGAAAGGGCAAAGCAGGAGAAATTGATGGGGGTTATTGTGCCCGCGAAAATTAAGGTTCTGCCCGGGTGCTTGTTCCATAACACAAAGCCCGCAATTGTTGGGGTAAGGGTGCTTGCAGGCAGGCTGAAAAAAGGTGTTGAGCTTATGAAAAAAGGGAGGGGGAAGCTCGGGAAAGTGGGGGCGATTCAGGATAAGGGGAAGGATTTGGACGAGGCAAAAACAGGGGACGAGGTTGCCGTGAGCATTAAAGGGGCAACTTGCGGAAGGAATTTATTTGAGGGGGATGAATTGTATGTTTATCTCTCGCCGAAACAGCTTGAGAGAGTTGGGAAGGCGGGGGATGCGCTTGGCGAGGATGAAATTGCGCTTGCGCGGGAAATCGAAAAAATTATCGAGGAGGCTGAAGCAAACAGTGAGAAGGCTGTTGCCAAGGCAAGGTAAAAGGAGGAGAAAAAATGCATGTTGTGATTTCGGATCCGAAGACAGGAAAGGGCTATAAGAAAACAGTTGAGAACGCCAAGCCGTTCATGGATAAAAGAGTTGGGGATGAGGTAAGCCTCGGCATTATCGGGCTTGAGGGCTACAGTGCAAAAATAACAGGCGGCAGTGACAAGCAGGGGTTTCCCATGAAGGGTGATCTGCCCGGAACCGCAAGGAAGAGGGTTTTTGTTGTTACGGAAAGGAAGAGCGGCAAGCGCGAGAGGATAAGCATGCGCGGCAGTGTTATTTCCGGGGAGATACAGCAGGTTAACCTTGTTGTTACAAAGCACGGCGGCAAGAAGCTTGATGATTTGATACAGAAAGAGGGCAAGGAAGAGAAGATAAGCGCAAAGGAAGAGGCCGTGCTGACGGCAAAGAAGGGAATTGAAGATGCGAAAAAGCAGGAGGCGGGAAAGGACGAAGGTAAGGGAGAGAAAGACGGGGATAAGGAAGACAAAAAAGGAAAGGAAGATGCCAAGCCCGATAAAAAAGAAGAGAGCAAGCCTGCTGACGAAAAGAAGGAGGATAAGTAAGGATGCCGAAAAAAGCAGTTGAGAAAAAGAGTGCCAAAGCGGTGCAGTCGGAAGTGAATATTGGAGTCATCGGTCATGTAGACCACGGCAAGACATCACTGGTGCAGGCGATTACGGGGAAGTGGACAGACACGCACAGCGAGGAGCTCAAGCGCGGGATTTCAATAAGGCTGGGGTATGCAGATGTATCCATTTACAAATGCGGGAAGTGCAAGGGCATGGATGCATACACTGCAAAGGAAACCTGCCCCAAGTGCAAGGGGAAGGCGAAACTTCTGAGGCAGATAAGCTTTGTTGATGCACCGGGGCATGAAACACTGATGGCAACAATGCTCAGCGGTGCGGCATTGATGGACGGGGCAATACTTGTTGTTGCCGCGAATGAAAAATGCCCGCAGCCGAGGACTGCGGAACATTTAATGGCACTGAGCATTGCCGGCACGAAAAATATTGTTGTTGCGCAGAATAAAATTGACCTTGTGGACCAGAAGCGCGCCCTTGAAAGCCACAGGGAAATAAAGGCATTTCTTAAAGGGTATGGGTATGAGAATTCGGTTATTGTTCCCACTGCCGCACACTCGGAAACAAATATTGACATGCTGCTTGAGGCAATTGAAAAGGAAATTCCGACTCCCAAGAGGGATCCGAAAAAAGAACTTAGGATGTATATTGTCAGGAGTTTTGATATCAATAGGCCGGGAACGGATATTGCGGAGTTGAAGGGCGGGGTGCTTGGGGGGAGTATTATTCAGGGAGTGATTAAGAAAGGGGATGAAATTGAGATTAAGCCTGGCGTGGATGGAAAGGTTCTGACCGCAAAGGTTAAGAGTTTGGGCACCGAGGGCGGGAAACTGGAGAGCGCTGTTGCCGGCGGGCTTATTGCAATTGGCACGGGGCTTGACCCCAGCCTTACAAGGAACGATCAGATGCGCGGGCAGGTTCTCGGCCTTAAGGGGAAACTGCCGGATGCGGTGAATTCACTTAAATTAGAGGTTGCGCCGCTTAAGAGGGTTGCGGCAAAGGCAGGCGAGATTAGAAAGGGGGATGTTGTTATTGTTTCTGTCGGCACTGCAACTGCAGTGGGAAGCGTGAGTGACTTTAAGGGAAAAGTTGCGGAGATTTCACTGAAGAATGCTGTTGTTTGCGAAAAGGGGCAGAAGGTTGCGGTCAGCAAAAGGGAGAGCACAGGCTGGAGATTGGTTGCTTATGGAGAAGCGAAGTGATTTGGAGGAAGTTAAGAAGGCAGTGACCGGAAAGGATGATACTGTGAAGGTTGCGCTGGACACGAATATGCTGACTGCCGCTGAGCAGTTTGGGTTTGATGTGTTTGCGGAATGCAGGGCAATGTTTGGAAGCAGGGTCAGGTTTTTTATTCCGAAAGCGGTTTTGATTGAGATGGAACACATAGGGAAGAAGAACGGAAAAATGAGGAAGGCAACAGCAGTCGCGGAGAAAATAATTGAGGTAAATAAGGAAAGAGGGGATGTTGAGGTTATTGATTGCAGGGGCAAAACCGCGGACAGGGGGCTTATTGAGCTTGCCGGGCGCGGGTTTGTTGTTGCAACAAATGACAAGGAACTGAGGCGAAAGGTTAAAGAGAAAGACGGGAAGGTACTTTTAATAAGGAAAAAAAGCATTTTGGAACTGGAATAATGGAACGGAGCGTGAAAAAATGTACACAATATACAGCATTAATGACACTGTAAGGGTTCCGCCCGCAGAGCTGGGCGGCGTCCTGAAGAAAACAATCCTGAAGATTTCACAGCAGGACTATGAGGGAGTGCTGGATGATGACATGGGAGTTGTTGTAAGCGTTATCGGCATTGAGGATGTCGGCGAGGGGAAAGTAGTTCCGGGAGATGCGGGAGTTTACTTCAATGCAAACATAAAGATGCTGCTCTACAAGCCGCAGATGCACGAGGTTGTTGAGGGCACCGTTAGTGAGATAACCGAATTTGGCGCCTTTGTTAGGACAGGGCCTGTTGAAGGGTTAGTGCATGTCAGCCAGATTATGGATGATTACATAAACTACGACCCCAAATTGCCGGGTTTTGTGGGGAAGGAAACAAGCAAGAAGCTCCAGCTGAATGACACTGTAATGGCAAGGGTTGTTACAATAAGCATGAAGGGCACTATTGCCAGTTCCAAAATAGGGCTTACAATGAGGCAGATTGGCCTCGGGAAGGAGGACTGGCTGAAGATTGACGCAAAGGAGAAGGTTAAGAACGGCATAAAGGGCGCGGGAAATGATGCCGCGGATAAGGGAACTAAGGATAAGGGAAAGGCAAAGGAAGGAAAGGCCGACGGAAAAGGGAAAGAAAATGAAAAGCCGAAAGAGGAGAAGAAATAATTAAGGCAAGGACAGGAGAGGTGTTTGAATGGATAAGGGAAAGGCATGCAGGCAGTGCAGGAAAGTTATAGAGGCAGGAGACAAGTGCCCGGTTTGCGGGAGCACATACTTCACAACATTCTGGCGCGGATATGTTGTTATTGTGGATCCTGAAAAGAGCGAGATTGCAAAGAAGATGGGCATAACAACAATGGGTAAGCACGCACTGAGGTTGAGCAGGTAAGGAAGGGAACAGAGGACAGTTGAAAAAGGCAGGAGGGAATTTGATGAAGATTGAGATAACTGAAAGGAAGCAGAACCCGTCGCTTGGCAGGGAGGAAATTTTGTTCGCGGTTACGGACACCAAAAGCACGCCAAGCAGAAAGGACCTTCGCGCGAAAATTGCCGCGCTGTGCAATGCAAAGGAGGACTGTGTTGCCATCGGGAAGGTTGAGGAAAGGTTCGGAATGCATGATGTCAGCGGGAGCGCAAATATTTACGCCTCAAAGGATGCGATGGATGCAATCGAGCCGGAGTTTATTGTGAAAAGGAACGTGGGAAAGAACGCAAAGAAAGAGGGCGAAGAGCCGGCCGCGAAAGAAGGAAAGGACGATAAGGAGTGATTGCAATGGCGGATGAGAAGAAGGGAGATGCAAAAGGCGGGGCAAAGAAGGAAAAGAAAAGCCACAGTGTGCGGAAGTCCTCATATTATGAGATTGGGGAGGGCGGAATTAAACGCACAAGGAAGCAGTGCCCCAAGTGCGGCTCGGGAGTTTTCCTTGCAAAGCACAAGGACAGGCACAGCTGCGGGAAGTGCAAGTATACGGAATGGCAGAGCAGGGGATGATGCACGCAGATGTTTTTTGCTGCGGATTTGCTGCTTGTTTTATTTCCGTTCCTGTATCTGAGAGTTTTCGATAAGATAAAGGGCGTGCGTGAAAGTTTGCGTGCGCTCGGGCTGTTTTTCAGGAGTCCTGCGGAGGATATTAAGGCTACAATTCTGCTTTTTTTGGCGTTTATTCTGCTTTCAATGCTGCTTAGCGCAGTTTTCAGCGTTTTGGGAGTTAACGACCTCTGGAAGATGGATTCTGTTATTAGCAGTGTTAAAAACCAGCACATTTATATTGCGGCATACCTTATATTAGTGGGGGCTTTCAGCGAGGAGGTATTTTTCAGGGGTTTTTTGGTCAATAAAATGGGGATATGGGCTCCTGCAGTGCTGTTTGCGCTTGTGCATGTGCCATATGGCTCATTGGCGGAGGTTTTGGGGGCATTTGCCCTTGGCGCCCTTGGGGGTGCTGCATACAGGGCAAATAAGAACATTATCCCCAATATTTTTGCACATATTGGCTATAATTTAATGGCAATAGGCGGATTGGTGTGAAAAAATGACTCTCGTATTGCGCATAAATGGCACAAAACAGGATGAGGCAATTGACAAGGCAGTTGAGGAACTGCGGAAAGGCAAAACAGTTGTTTACCCCACAGAAACCAGCTATGGAATAGGGGCGAGCATACAGTCTGAAAAGGCGGTTCAAAGAATTAAGGAAATAAAAAGCAGGCGGGATGGGAAGCCGTTTCTTATGCTTGTTGCAGACAGGGAAATGATTGAAAAGTATGGCGTGCTTGACAAGGATGCGGAGAAACTGCTTGAGCACTTTAAACACGGCAGGCTGAGCATGATTGTTGAGAAAAAGGATACGCTTCCTGCATGGGTTAGTAGTTCTGAAGGCGTGGGGTTTAGAATTGCAAGGCATGATATCGCAAGGGCACTTTGTGAAAGGCTTGGGGAGCCGATTATAACCACGAGCGCGAATTTATATGGATATGATCCGTGCTATACAGGGGAGCATGCGGTAGAGGTTTTTGACGGAATTGCGGATGTTATTATTGATGCAGGGGAATTGAAAGAGAGGCCGAACACCACTATTTTTGATGTAAAGGGAAGGAAGATTTGCAGGCAGGGCGAGGTTACGCTTGATGAAATCATGGCTGTGCTGGAGGAGTAGGCATGCTCTGCCTTGGCATTGAAAGCACTGCCCACACTTTTTCCGCGGGGATTGTTGATTCGCAGGGAGAGGTGCTTGCGAATGAAAAGAATGCTGTTGTTACTGAAGAAGGGGGAATAAAGCCTGGCGAGGCAGCGGATTCACATATTGAAAATGCCGTGCCTGTTATTGAACGTGCGCTTAAAAAAAGCGAAAAAAAAATTTCTGAAATTGATTTGATTTCATTTGCGCAGGGTCCCGGGCTTGGACCTTGTTTGCGCGTCGGTGCAACTACTGCGCGGGGGCTTTCACTTCTACATAACAAACCATTGCTTGGAGTAAACCATTGCATTGCACATATTGAAATAGGACGGAAGAAAACAGGCGCGAAGGATCCGTTAGTTGTTTATGCCTCGGGCGCGAACACGCAGGTTATTGCATATAAGGGCGGGAAGTACCGCGTGTTCGGGGAAACGCTTGACACTGGAATAGGGAATCTGCTTGACACTTTTGGAAGGGAATTAGGATTGGGGTTTCCCGCGGGGCCTGCCCTAGATAAGATGTATTTCGAAAGCCGTGGGGAATTAATGGATCTTCCCTATTCTGTGAAGGGCATGGACCTAAACTTTTCGGGATTGCTGACCGCTGCCAAAAGCAAAGTGGGCAAGGCAAAAAAGGAGGATTTGGCGTATTCACTTTTACATACCGCATTTGCAATGCTTACAGAGGTTAGCGAGCGCGCGATGGTACATGCGGGAAAAAAGGAACTGCTGCTTACGGGAGGAGTAGGGGCAAGCAGGGCACTGCAGGAAATGTTAAGGGAAATGTGCAAAGGGCAGGGCGCGAAGTTTCATGTTACTCCGCGCGAACTTTCAGTTGATAACGGCGCG
>JBDRDO010000087.1:0-4384 GCA_043820655.1 Candidatus Iainarchaeum sp.
AACCTCAACAGGCACCACACCAAGCATAAGGATTGAATTTGCGGGATTTATGTGCCATAGCCCTAGTACCGCCCCGAGGCTTTCAAAAAGGAAATCAAAAACCGCAAGGAAAAGCCCGAGAACAAGCGCGGGTTTCAGCAGGTCTTTGCACTTTGTGGTTACAATTGCGAAAACCGCAATCGCAAGCAGGAGCAACGGTATCCATAGGTTAAGCATGTGAAAACCGATTAATTGGATGTTTGTTAGGGTTTTTATGTGTATCGCGGCGCGGGAGGAACTGCGGTTAACGGCGTTATAGTGATATCAGCCAAGTTCTCTGACTTTCTCCAAATGCAACAAGATTAGATTTTCAGAGTTCTGATTGCCTTTTACCTCAAATCCTGCTTCGGAAATATCTTTTTTAGAAGGTATGTACTTCTTGCTTTCCAATTCAATAAGTAACGGCTTGTGCACCTTTAATACGAAATTTATCCCTTTCAGCATTTCGCAGTGTTGCTCGGCAACAACATTTGGGCTTGAGAAAAGTAGCCTTGCAACAACCGCATCCGCGGCACCCTTCAAGTGTGGGAATTTGGCACGTATTTCCTCTACTGAGGAATTTAGAGTCTTTGAACAAGCCATAGGGTAACACCGCTCAGGAGTTAATGGCATTTTTTCAATTCCAATTACGTTAATTTCAGGGTGGAAAAATAAACTGCTTATCAGCTCGCCCTGGCCCGAACCTACCTCTATAAGTGCGCCTTTGAATTTTCCGCCTGAAATTTTGTCAAGAAACCCCATAATTTTTTTGTAGCCATGCGGAATTTCAGGTTTTATTTTCGGAATATGCTTGGCATAGAAATCTTTTTTTGTTTTTTTGTTTTGAACTTCAGGGGCTGTATTTTTGCCAAAGTTGCCTGGGGACCTACCCTTGCGATTCATAAAAAATAAACGAATCCGGACTATAAAAATGTTGTCTTGTTTTTACTGCCTCAGCAGCCAGTACACGGGAATTCCGAGTGCGAAGAGCGAAAGGGAGGGGATGAAAAGCGGCATTTCAATGCCGAGGATGTTTACGGGGGCGGAGAACTGTGTCAGGAAGGCAAGGCATATCAAAATTCCAAGCACCGCAGTAATGGGCACATTGCGGAAATTTATAGGTATTTTAAAGCCCCGTTCATTGTCAGGCACGCTTCTCCGCAGTGCGATTACGCTCAGGTTTACGGATGCAAACATAATGAACAGCCCCATGTTTGTCATAAGCGCGATTGTTTCAATTGCCGATGTTGAGGCAGTCTGGATTATGTACGCAATTATCGCGAAAACGCATGAGAGGATAAAGGTTGCAAGCACGGCAATGTGCGGGGTTCGCCTTGTTTTGTGCACGCGCGCAAGCGCCTTTGGGAGGGAGGATTCCTTTGCCATGCCGTAAAGGCGGCGCGATGCCGCAATAAGCATAACAAGCACGGTGTTTGCCGTTGCGAAAAGCGCTATTATTGCAAGCAGGAATCCTGCGGAACTTCCAAGTGCCTTTTCCGCAACAAGGGAAAGCGGTGCGGGGGAGGATGCAAGTTCTTCATACGGGACAACGCTGACAACACTTATTGCAACAAGGATGTAAACAACTGTTGAAATTGCAAGCGCAAGGAGCAGTGCGCGCGGAACGTTTTTCCTTGCGTCATTTATTTCCTCGGAAATATTTACCATATCCTCAAAGCCGAGGTATGCGAAAAATATAAGGCCTGCGGCAAGAGCAACAGGGGAAAGGAACGTGAAAATGTCGGGGACTGCGGATGCCGCACCCGCGGGCAGGGCGAAATAATCCACCGAGCCAAAATAAGGGAGCGCTATCAGGATTATAAGCACAAGCCCTGCGGATTCTATCAGGGTAAAAATAATATTCGCACGCGCGGATTCCTTAATTCCCCAGAAATTCAGGAAAGAGAGCGCGGCTATCACAAACAACGCAACAGGGAGCAGAGGAATGCCTGAGAGTGCGGCAAAATAACCGCCGAAGCCGAGTGCAACTGTTGAGACAGCGGTTATGCCTGTCAGAAGCATTATCCAGCCGATGAGGAAGGCGAAAGGCTTTGAATGGAAAGCGTTTTTTGTGTAAATGTATTCCGCCGCGGACTTGGGAAATATAGAGGAGAGTTCCGCATAACTTAATGCCGTGAAAGCCGCGATTAGTGCCGCAAGGATAAATGAGAGCCACATTGCGTTTCCCGCAATGCCTGCCGTCTCGCCTATCAATGCGTAAATTCCCGCGCCGAAAATAACCCCTACGCCGTAAATTGTCGCCTCAAGCAGGGTTACGGAACGTTTAAGTTCGGGTTCTGCAGGGAGCGGCTGTCCTGAGGGGCGCATTCAAATCACTCCGCCTTTCTGAAATCAAGCGTGTATCTGTAAAGCAGAAAAACCGCGGCAAGGACAATTGCGAATGCTATGTAGCTGTATGGGGGAGCAAGAAGGGTTATTGTGTTTTCCCCTCCAAGGAATGCCGATGCCGCGGAAAGCAGGGCTTTCATCTTTGCGCCCATGCCTGCATCAACAAATGCATCAACAAAAACTGCGATTGAGAAAATTATTATTAAAATAAGGAATATTTCAAGGATGTAAATTGCGGGGTAGCGTTTGTCCGCCTTTGCCTTTTGGATTTTTTCCTTTGCGTAATCATTCAGGATTTCGCGGCCCTTCGCATCATTGTTTTCGCGCACCTGGCGGATGCGCAGTTTTGCCGTGGAGAGTTTTTCCTTTGTGCGGGAAACGCGCGTGGATGCGGCATCCTTCAGCTTCTCCTTTAGTTCAAGAGCCATGCAAATTAATATGCTGTTCCGCTATAAAAGGGTTTTGTTGGCGCCGCGGGCGCGGGGTTTATGGTGGGTTTTGCCGCCCGCACTACTTTGTTATCTTCACATAGTAGAAAAGCGTCTTTGCCTGCATGTAGAGTGCGAGCGCCCCTATTCCTGCGAGCCAGGCGATGAAGTAATATGCGATTGCGATTGTGCTGTCCCCCGAGAGGTGCACAAGCGCGCCCTGCAGAAGGCACCAAACGAAAAGAGATGCAAGCACAACACCCACTATGAAAAAGAACGCGGATTTTGCAAAGAGCTTGTAAAGGGACTGTTCCATGCGAAAAGTATGTGCTAAGTAGTATAAAAATTGTTGCTTTTTGCGCGGCACCGACCAGAGGACGGGGAATTGAGGCGGGAGTTTAGAGGCAAGGGCGGGGCGAACAAACGGAAATTCAGCGCTAGGATGAAACCAACTCAATAAGTTTCGGGTTTCGCGAAAGCGTTTTGAGCGCTACGGAAAGCTGCGACCTGACGAGGGATGGCGTAAACCTCTTGCCGTTATTCGAAAGGTTCTTTGCGATTTCTTTAATTTCAAACTCATCCCCGTTGAAGCCGAACCGCAAGTAAATAATCTGCCTTTGGTGTTTTGGCAATTCGGATACCGCCTCACGCACTACTCTATTGAGCTCCCTTCGGAGCATTGCCCTTTCAGGCCCAGTGGACGCCGGAACTCTTCCCGACCAGCCTTGCACCCCCTTTTCCCACTCGCCTGCAATCCCCTGCGCCTCCATCTCCGCGATAATCGAGCCCTTAAGTTGGCCCCAATAGTCAGTTATAGAATCTGAAATTTTAGCCCTGGTTTCTTTGGAGTGGGATTTTCCCATTCGGGTATCGGACATCTTTTTTATTGTTTCGTCCGACCAAACTCTCCCAACCCAGGGCTTATTTTTGCGGAGGGTGGCGGATATTTTGTTTCTGGTGTATTGGGAGATTATTTTGCCCTTATGTGCGACTGAAAGTTTGTTCCGGTGTGCCTGCGATTTTGAAACGCCTTTGAGGGCTGCTTTGTTAGCGACTAAAATCTTCTTGCGCATTGCCAGCCACTTCTTAAAATTGGCAGTTATCTCCTCCTCACTCTTCCCTATGAAGTTCTTACGCAGGTTTGGCTTTACGCCACCAGCCAGTTTCTCAAAATAGATTTTGTAAACCTCCTCGTTGCTCAGGGTTGGGTAATAGCGCTTGCGCAGGAAAGAGACAATCTCGTCAGCGCCCGCGCCTTTCTTCGCGAGCACTGCAAATCGGGCTATCTTGTAATGGTCAAACATACCCTTCTGCTTCTTAGGGGGCATAACGAAATAAGGGCGAAGGGGGTTAATAAAGATTTACTCCCTGACAACAATCCCGAATTCCCTGTCAATGCTGCGGGCGCGGCGTTTCATTGCCTCAAAAACACGGTCTATGTCCTCCTCAATTTCCTCAATTGTGCGGAACATTGAACGCGAGCGCGCGGAATAAAAGCGGCCGTCCCTTGTTATTAGGCCTGCGCGCAGGAGGTTATTTAAGTGGTTTATAACCGAGCCGCGGCTCATGCCAACACGCGTTGCAAGGGC
>JBDRDO010000088.1:0-11077 GCA_043820655.1 Candidatus Iainarchaeum sp.
AATATAAGGGGCATTATTGCGAGGTAAATCGCGGCAATAATCATCGGCTCAAGCTTAAAACTGCCAAGCCCGAGCGGCGCGTTTGTTATCCCGCCAATAATCGCAATAAACACGGGGAAAACAATTGCCCCCACTATAAAAATAACCCCGAAGAAGTTTATCTTCTCCCCGAAGTCGCGCATCTTCATCCTGAGCTCAAATGAAACATCCTCGGCAATCGTGCTCATAATTCCCGAAAGGTTTCCGCCCGTAGTCATCGCCCTTATGACGTGCAGGAGCGCGCTCCTAAGCGCCTTTGACTGCGTTCTCAGTGCAAAGTTCCTCAGTGCATCCTTTGTGTCTATGCCCTCCTCAATCTCGTTTATTGTGCGCGCAAACTCCTCGCTCAAAACTCCGTAATCTGAAGTAGCAACCGCCTGCATTGTTTTGTAAAGCCCTATTCCCGCGCGCAGTTCGCTTGCCATATGCCTCAATGCAAAAGGCAGTTCCGCGCTTATTGCATCCGCCCTCTTGTTTGCGTTGCTTTTGGGTATCAGCAATACCCCTATTGTAACAAACACAAAGGCGCCAAGCCCGCCAAGCGGTGCGATTATAAGCGGCAATTTCGCAACAAATGCAAGAACAGCAAAAAGCACCAGCCCGAGGAAGAATGCCATTACCCCCACAACAGTTGAAATCGCAAGATACTGCGCAACGCTGTACCTCATGTTCGCGCTGTAAAGGTAATACCCAAGATCCTTTGCCAGCGGCAATTTTTTAAGCAGTGAATTAACAGGCAGCATTATTCCCTGCATTCCAAGGTAAATCCCGCCTATCTTCTGCACAAAAGGGTTCTTAAAATCGCGTAAGTTTTCAACTTTCTGGACCTTTATTTTGGCGCCCTCCCCCTCCACAATCATTCCGCGCAAATCACGCAGTTTCCCCCCGACTTCCTCAAACTCAACCCCCTGGTCAACATACTTCTTCTTCATTTTTTTTACTATGCGCTCGACTTCCTCATGGTCAACGGTTTCGGTGTCCGTTGCAGCGGCCTTCTGGAAGGACTGTTCCTCAATCCTTTTTTTCTCCTCAACGCGCTTCCTTATATTGTCAAGACTTGCCATCGTCACCACTCCTTTCGTCAAGGAATGTCTGGCATGCAAGCGAGACCTCGGCCATTGAATGCACGTTGTTCTTCACCAGATCCTTAATGAACTTTTCCCTTGCGGCAATCTCGCCGTCAATCTGCTTCTTTGTCATGCCTGTATGTTTTTGCATGTTTGTGAGGAATGCAACAGGCGCGGTTGAGCGCCTCATTTTATCCACGGTTACATCGTATTCATAAACAGTCTGCGTTGATGCCTTTCCCGAAAGAACGCCGCCAACCTCCGCAATTTCCGTGAGCCTGCGGATAGTGCCCTTCTTCCTGTCATGCAGTCTGTGCTCAATAAGTATAAAGTCCAGCCCGCTGAGCATTACCTCAGGCACGCTCATAGGGGGGGAGGTAACCCTAACTATTGTTTCCTGCGGCGAGTTTGCGTGCACTGTGCCGAGTGAATTGCCCACAATTACGGATTCCGCAACAAAATTGTGCGGCTTCATGCCGCTCCTTTCCCTTTCACTTACGGTCAAATCGTAAACAAAACCGCTGTAGTCAAATTCATGGATGTGCGTAATGCGGTCCCAGAAAATTTCGCTTTCGGCAAGCTGTTCAATGGCGCCTGTATCAATGCCTGCCGCCTTAAATGCACGGGCCAGCTTTTTTACGCTGCCCCTTGAAGGCATCCTTTCCCCGAGCCTGAAAAATCGCAGAATGCCCTGGCTTAGGCCTGCTTTTCTTGCGATTTCCCTCTCACTCACTCCTGCTTTTTTTGCCTCCGCAATCTTTTCGCGGATAACCGCGTTGCAGGGAATTACATCCACATTCGTATTTGCCCTGGCATTTCCTGAAATCATGCGCTCAAGTTTTTTCATTTTTTCGGGATATTTAATTGGAAATGCCGCATAAAACCTGCGCGCGTTCTCTATTCCATAAACATAAAGCCTGAACCACCTGCTGTTCGCGGATTTTGACTCGTATTTCCTTGAAACTATTCCCTCGGTAAGCAGGGCATAGCGCATAAAATCGATATAGTGCTCGTTGCCGCATGTGAACACAAGTGCATTGTTCTCAAGGTCAACATACCCCTCGGCATCAAAGAAGCCCGCAACAAATTCGTTAAGCCCGGCTCGGAAATGGGTGTTTGAAACTTTTGCCCTGCTTCTCGGCCCTGCGGGAATTGCAAACAATTGCTGGGCTTCCCTTGCCCTGCCTATGCCGCTCACCCTCACTTCAAAACAATTTTTCTCCTGAGATGCGGCCCTTACCCCGACATGGGTTCCGCCAAACTCTTTTTTCATGAATGCCGAAAATTCCGGAATTATGCGTTCGTCTTCCGTAAAAAGGCTTACTCTGCCTTCGTTACATTCATATGATTTGCCGTTCTTTTCGCGTATGCGCTTGGAATCCAATATGTGCCCGTCGCCATGGAGCAGACCGCTCCAATATTCCACTTCAGCCTCGCCGGCATCCTGCGAACAATAAAGCCTGGCAGGCGTTGCAACAAACATGGCTTCCTCAAGATTTTCTGCCGGAACCTGCACTGTTTCGCGGTCAAAAATGTAAAAAGGGTGATTGGGCGTAACAGTTATTTCCGAGCCGCTCGCAAACCGTATGTGCCTGACCTTTCCGGAATATGGCTTCCTCCTCGCCTCAACAACCTTTTCACGCTGCATCTTCCCGCTGTCATTGAGTGAATTTATTTTCCGGTTTTCAACATCTACAACTTCCCATTGCCCCTCGTGCCTGACTTTTCCTTTTTCTATCAGGCCGTCAACAAAAGTGCCGATCTCCTCAATGCCGTCAACAAAAGGAACCTTCGTGCCAAAAGTCAGGCAGCCATCATGTCCGGTATTCATCGCAGTGAATAATGTGAATGCCTCCGCGTGCCTCACCTCTCCCACAACAATCCTGTCCGGGCGCATCCTCAGTGAATTCTTTGTCAGTATGTCAATTGTCAACTCGCCCGTTCCTTCAATTCCGGGCGGCCTTGCCTCAAGCCTTATCCAGTGCTTTAAAGGGAGATTAAGCTCCGCAGTGTCCTCTATAGAAATAACCCTTTCATTAGCGGGAATAAACGAGGCAAGCACATTCAGTGTTGTTGTCTTCCCGCTTCCCGTGCCCCCCGCAATAAGTATGTTTGCGGGCGTAACCCCCATGCCCTCAACAGCAAGCCATAAGAACGCGGCAACCTCGGTGCTCATTGTGCCCATGTTGATGAGGTCTACTATCGAGTAAGGATCCGCCTTGAACTTCCTGATTGTGAGCGAGGAGCCGCTGACAGATGCCGGAGGAATGGTTGCATTGACCCTGCTTCCGTCCGCAAGCCGCGCATCAAGCAGCGGCGAGCTCATGTCAACACGCCTGCCGATCTGCCGCGCAACCTTGTTTATTAAATCCTGCACCTCTTTCTCGGAATAAAATTCAATATTGCTTTTCATCATTTCATATTCCCTGTGGAAAACATAAACCGGCCGGTTAGGCCCTATGACCATAATCTCCTCAAGCTTGTCATCCTTTATAAGCGGGTCAATCAACCCATAGCCCACCATGTCCCTTACTACTGCCTCGGCATAAAACTTCATCCTGTGCTTCTGTATCTTAAGTTCCGTGCTGTCCCGCAGTATCTCCATAACTTTCTGGAAGTACGCGCTCTCCCTTTCTTTCGGGTCGCGGATTTTATAGGGGGCTATGCTGATAATCCTTGTGGCGGCTTCCTTTACAGTATTTATAATTGTCTTCTCAGTGCCTGTTGCCCTTGGAACAGGTGTCCAGTAATAAAGCAGGGGCTCGCCCTCAACACGGTAAATTTTGGTGCTGCCATATGACGCAATCTCGGTCTTTTTTGATGCCTCCATTTCCTTTTCAACTGAGGTCTTCTTGCTTTCAGGCACATCCTCTGGCTCCTCTACAGCCCCGGGAATTGCGCTTGGCACTTCCCCTTCTACAGCCCCTTCCATTCCTTCATATACGGGCTCCGCACCTTCAACAGCAACTTGTTCAGGCTCGGCATAGGCATACTCCGAAGGCTCAGCATCGGCCTCTGCAAGCACCCCTTCCTGCGGCTGTGCCCTGAATTCCCCCGCGGTCTTCTTCCTTTTCAGCACGTGGATTCCGCCCTCAATTTCCTCCGCCTCAACATCCCTGCCTGGCACTGCCGCGGGCTCATCTGCAGGCAACGGTTCCAGCTCATCTTCCTGTACAGGCGCAGAACTTTCATAGTCCTGAGCAGGCGCTTCCTCATCAAACAGCGCGTTCCCTGCCTTCGGCTCTTCAACACCTTTCTTGTTCTTCTTAACCCTGCTAATCAGGTCTTTAAGATAGTCTGCCATCTAATTTCACGTATATCAGATAGCGATTCTATTATATAATGCTTTCTCTCTGCGCGGAAATTATTTCCTCTCGGCGATTTCCTTCAGCAAATCCGCGGTGAATTTCTCAGGCTTAACATCCGGGAAAAGTTCGCCCCCGCGATTCCGAACAGTGACTGTTCTCTCCTTCTGCTCGCGCTCCCCGACAACAACAATATAATTTGCCTTTTTCATCTGCGCATCCCGCACTTTGTATGGAACGCTCTCTGTCCTTACATCAAATTCCGCCCGAATGCCATTATGTAGAAGTGTTTCCATGACCTCCAATGCGTAATTATTGAACCTATCCGCCACTGCAATAACCTTAACCTGCACAGGGCTCAGCCACAATGGAAACGCCCCTGCATAATGCTCGATAAGTATTCCTATGAACCTTTCAATAGAACCAAGAATCGCGCGGTGCAGCATCACAGGCCTGTGCTCCTTATCATCATTCCCCCAGTATTTCAAATCAAACTTTTCTGGCATTGAAAAGTCAAGCTGTATTGTCCCTAACTGCCATCTCCTCCCCAATGAATCCTTTATATGGAAGTCAATCTTCGGGCCGTAAAATGCGCCGTCCCCCTCATTAATCGTAAACTTCATTTTCTTCTTCTCAAGCGCACCCATCAATGCCTGCTCGGCATTCCTCCATACCTCCGCGCTTCCCATTGCCTTCTCAGGCTTCGTGCTGAGCTCAACCTCATAATTATCAAATCCGAATGACGAGTACACATGCTCGACAAGTTCAATAAGGGCGGCAATCTCCCGCTCTATCTGCCCTTCCGTCATAAACACATGCGCATCATCCTGCGTAAACTTACGCACTCTAAACAGCCCGTTAAGCACGCCGCTCATTTCGTTTCTGTAAACAGTTCCGAACTCCGCCATCCTTATCGGGAGGTCCCTGTATGAGTGCCTTTTGTTATTGAAAACCAGAATTCCGCCCGGGCAGTTCATAGGTCTTACCGCAAACTCCCCGTCTTCAGTCCTTATAAAATACATGTTGTCCTTGTAGTGCTCCCAGTGCCCGCTCTGCAGCCAGAGCTGTTTTTTAAGTATTAAAGGAGTTGAAACCTCCCCGTAATTCCTTTTCTGCAATTCCCTGCGCATAAAGTCCGTAATCTCGTTCACAAGCACCATTCCTTTCGGGTGCCAGAATACCGCGCCCGGTGCCTCGCCCTGCATTGAGAACAAATCAAGCTCCTTTCCAAGTTTCAAGTGGTTCCTCTTTTCGGCTTCCTCATGCATCTTCAGGAATTCCGCAAGCATTTTTTCCTTTGGAAATGCAATTCCGTAAATCCTCTGGAGCATTTTGTTTTTCTCACTGCCGCGCCAGTACGCGCCCGCCGCCTTCAGCAGTTTCACTGCGCCTATATTTGCCGTGCTTGGAATGTGCGGCCCCGCGCACAAATCAACAAATTTCCCGTGCCTATAAACCGAGATTTTCCCAGGCTCAAGGTCATGTATAAGCTCCTTTTTGTAGGGGTTGCCCTTAAACAGCGCAACGGCATCCTTCCTGCCGATTTCACTGCGCTCAAATTTCCGCTCGGTTTTCAGAAGTTCCCCTATCTTTTTTTCAATCTTCTCCAGATCCGCGGGGGTGAATGGATTTGCAACATCAAAATCATAATAAAAGCCCTGCTCAATTGCCGGGCCAATCGCAAGTTTCGCCTTTGGAAACAGTGCAAGCACTGCCTCGGCAAGGACATGTGATGCGCTGTGCCACAGCACTTCCGCCCCGCCCTTGCTTTCCCATGTCAGAATTTCAAATTTTGCATCCTTTTCCAGCCGCGCGTTCAAATCCAGCGCCCTGCCGTCAACCTTCACAGCAAGTGCATCTTTAGCCAGCCGTGCGCCGATTCCCTGCGCAATCTCAGTGCCCGTAACTCCGTGCTTATGTTGCTGTACGGAACCATCGGGAAGTGTTATTTTAATTTTCATGTCAATCCCTATTCCTATAATGCCCCAAGATGTATTTTAACCTTTTCAATTCCCGCGTTTTCCCCCGGGAAAGACCATTGGCAGAAGAAGAAACCGGCAAATGCCATATGGCAGAGGCAGAAGCCAATAGGCGCGCATCCATCCCGAAGCGAACCAGATTAATATATGCCTGAACTTTATTTAAACCTATTTCTCAGTGCCTTTGAAACGGATTCTACCCCATTTTCATCAGCACAAGCCCTAGCAGGGAAAGCAGCACGCCCGTAACCTGCATCACCAATTCCGCGCCCTGGACTTCCTGAACCAGCGGAATTGCATACCTGCCGGACATCCACCCCGCAAAAATAACTGCAAGCCCGAGTACAAAAACAATAACTCCCAGGGTGCGCCTGCCCTCGTGATTCATCAAATCCAGGTCCATCTGTTATGGGTTATGCAATCGCCTTATATTCCTTCCCCCCAAAATCAATTCCTGCACCGGAAATCCACTGTGGTTAGTTTTTTAACCCCCCGCAGCGTTTTCATATAATGGGCCTGCCTATTTCCCCCAGACTCTGCCTCAGGTGCAAAGGCCGTTTGCTATGCGGCGAGCGCACCTGCCGCATTCTTGAAAGTTACGACAGAAAGAGGCAGACAACATCCAAACTCAGCGGCACCGGCTTCTCCGGTTCCTCCCCCCCAAGCGTTTTTGTTTCATGGCATTCCTATCCAAAAATCACCCTTGCCCCGCTCTCCCCGCCCGAGCTTATGGAAAGCGGAAGAGCTGCAGTGCTTGACAATCCCGAAAAATGGTTCGGCCTCCCCTCTGATGAAATAGTCTCATACCGCGAACAGCTCATCCGTAGCAGCACCCCATTTTATGCAACCGATGCCGCAAACCCGACATACAAACTTGCGGAAATGCAGGAGCTTGCAATGAGTGCAAAGCCCGTGGATGTTGAGGTTGAACTTACAAAAATGCCAGAAACAAAACTGTCATTCAGTGATTCTTCCCCGCCAATGGGCCCGAGTGCGCCGCTGAAAACATTCTCGCTTTCCGAAAATCCGGATGTCCCGACAAAGGTTGATTATTTGGTTGGGGACACTGATGTAAAATCAACAACAGCAATGCTTGAATTATATGAGCATGATTTGCCTGTGCACTACCTTTACAAAATTCTTAGTGCCGGTTTGCTGGGGGTTAAAAAAAATCGCAAATTAGTCCCGACACGCTGGGCAATTACCGCGGCAGATTCAAACATTTCAAATGTTTTGATTGACAGAATACGTTCCTACCCGCACATTTGTGAAACCCGGCTGTTCCGCTCCTCTTATGTGGACAACCATTTTTACGTTCTGTTAGTGCCGGGCGCATGGGCATTTGAGCAGCTTGAAGCGTGGAAACCCGGCAGCAGCTGGTCGCAGGGCGCTCGCGAGATTATGGTTATGGCTGACCATGAATTTTACAAGGGCAGGACTAAGTACGCGGACAACGTGACAGGCGCATATTACTCCGCCCGCTTGGCAGTGGCGGAATATTTGCAAAAAAAGAAGCGCCAGGCCGCGTGCATAATATTCCGCGAGATAGGCGGGCAGTATGACATTCCTTTGGGCGTGTGGGTGATACGCCAGACAATGCGCGATGCAATGTCAAAAAAACCATTGGCATTTTCTGACATGAATTTGGCGCTTGCCTTCCTTAAAACAAAATTATCCGTGCCTATGGAGGCATACAAAAGAAACAGCAAAATACTTGATGACATTAAAAACCAGAAAAGGCTTAGTGAATGGTTTTAGGCGCCCTTATTCTCATACTTCATAAACTGCGCAATAAGCGCCTCCAATTGAATCCTGTCGTTTGCGCCTTCCGTGATTCTGAAATTATACTCCCCAATCTTATCAATTAAATCAATCTTCATCCTGCTGTTTATTCTTTCCTCCTCGGCATTAACGACTTCCTTGTACAGCTGCAGAACAACATCCTCGCCGCTCATTCCGTAATCATGCAAAAGAACATCAAGCTTCTCCCTTGCCCCCAAAAAATCCTTTTTCAGCGCAAGCCCGATAAGCTCCTTTATCTCCGCGGGTTCCGCGCGGCTGCTTACAGAATAAACTATTTTTTCATCAACCTCCCCACCAAGGGAAACCGATGCCTCAAGAATATTGATTGCCTTCCTGCAGTCCCCGTCCGCAACATAAACAACCGCATCCATTGCCTTGTCAGTGAGTTTCGCCCCCTCTATCTTGGCAATTTCCCCAAGCCTGTTTTTAATGTCCTCGGCGGCAAGCGGCTTGAACCTGAACACAACGCACCTTGACTGTATCGGCTCAATTATTTTGCTTGAGTAATTGCAGCTCAGAATAAACCTGCATGTTTTTGTGTATCTTTCCATTGTCCTGCGCAGTGCCTGCTGTGCATCGGATGTGAGTGAATCCGACTCGTCCAGAAATATTATTTTAAAATTTGCGTCAAAGGCAAGCGTCCGCGCAAAATCCTTTATTGTGTTCCTCACAACATCAATTCCGCGTTCATCAGATGCATTAAGCTCCAAAAAATTCTGACTGAAGTTTTTCCCGTAAAGCTCCCTGGCAAGCGCAACAGCGGAACTTGTTTTTCCTATTCCTGCGGAGCCTGAAAACATCATATTGGGAACGTTCCTGTTTTTCACGTAACTCTGCAGCCTTTCGCTTATCATTCCCTGCCCGACAACGTCCGAGAGCGTAACAGGTCTGTACTTCTCAACCCAAGGCAGCGCTATATCCATGCAATAACCCCTCTAAACCCTTAATATATACTAATAAAGTAATAATAGTTATAAACTGATAAGCGGTTATTTATTTAGCATTGGCCAAAGCATATGGAATTTGCAAAGGGTGTTTTCATGGAACTGAACAGGGCTTTGAAGGTTATTTTTATTTTCATAGCGACATATGTTGCCCTTTACGTGCTGAGCATTTTCACCCCTCTCGGGGATTGGGGCACTTTCAAGGGCATATTAATGTTCAACTACACATATTATTTAATTCCCATCCCGGGGTTTTTCCTCATGTATTTCCTCCCCCCCTGGTACAATAAGTATTTTGAAACCAACACCGCAAACTCCCCGTTTTTCCCGCTTGCATTCCTCGCAATTTCAATACCCGCGTACTATGTTTCGCTTTTCTGGTATTACAAGAATGTAGCGGACCTTTCGGGCATTACGGAATTCAATTTTGATTTTGTAAACATCTTCCTTAGTTCGGCATACCTTGTTTTCGTGCTTGCAGGCCTTGGGGGCTGGGCGGCGAGGGCGTTTGTTGACGGGGCATTCGGCGATTCGGCAGAGCCTGCGGTGAATGCGTAAACGCCCCTCTGAAAGGGTTTAATTCCTTTCCCCGCGCACTTATTTTATGGCAATTGCAAGTTTTCATGTTGAGGGGTACGGCTGTTCAATGAACCGCGCGGACACCGAGGCAATCCGCGGATTCCTCTGCGCAAACGGCCTCACACAGGCGCCTCTTTCAGGGGCGGACTGCATAATAATAAACACCTGCGCAGTGAAGGAGCAGACAGAGAACAGGATGCTGAACAGAATTCGCAAATTATGGCTGCGCTGCAAAATGCAAAATTCACAACTGATTGTTTTCGGCTGCCTGCCGAAGGTAAGCGCTGAAAAAATTTCTGAAATCTCAAATGAAATTGTGCAGATCGGCCCAGAACTTTCAGGCCTCGCGGAATTCCTCAATCTGCCCGCACATGAATTCGGTCCCGCAATAGATGAGGTCCGCGGGAATCCGCATATTGCAATTATTCCGATTTCGCGGGGGTGCACAGGGGCATGCACTTACTGCGCAACAGTGAATGCGCGCGGGAAACTAAAAAGCTACGGCATGCGTGAAATAAACAAAAAGTTCAGGCGCGCGCTTTCACAGGGGGTTAAGGAATTTTGGCTCACCGCACAGGACTGCGGCTGTTACGGCTTTGACCGCAAGCCGCGCACGGACCTTCCCGCACTGCTTGAATTATTGCTCAAAAATAAGGGTGATTACCGGGTGCGTGTTGGGATGATGAACCCACAGCATTTGCACTCATTTTACAGCCGCTACATAACACTGCTCCGCGATGAACGAATGTACAAATTTATGCACATTCCCCTGCAGTCGGGTTCCGAACGCATTCTGAAACTGATGAACAGACCTTACTCCGCGCACTCCTTCCTCGCACTTGCAAGGCGCCTGCGCAAGGACCTTCCCTCTGCCACAATCTCCACCGATGTTATAATCGGATTTCCAACGGAAACCGAAAATGACTTCCGCAGTACTGTTTCCCTGCTTAAAGAATTCTCCCCAGATATTGTGAACATCTCACGTTTCGGCGCACGCCCGAATACAATGGCTGCGGATATGAAGCAGATTCACGGGCGGGTAAAAAAGGCAAGGAGCAGGATTTTGAGTGAATTATGCGCGGAAATCGCTGTTTCACGCAATAAACGAATGGTTGGCAAATCCGTGCGCATTCTTATTGCCGAGTACGGGGCAAAGGGCGGCTATCTGGGCAGGACGGAAAACTACAAGCCCGTGCCCCTAAAAAAGGACATGCGCGGGCAATTTGCGGATGCCATAATAACCTCCACCGGCCGCGCACATCTAAACGCACGCCTTGTATAATGCTTTTTAATAACTTCCCCGCCCATTAGTTTTTTGGGGTTTCATGTATATAACAGACTCATTCAGGCGTTATGTAGAC
>JBDRDO010000089.1:0-16213 GCA_043820655.1 Candidatus Iainarchaeum sp.
CAGATGGGCGAACTGAGGCTACTCGGACACATCCGAGTGTGATGTGGCGGTCTTCGCCTTTGAGGCTCGACCGGCCTGCTGATGCTTACAACCATATGCATTTGGCTCGCAACTATTTGTTGTGATATAAAGGACTTAAAATTAATAAAATCTTAATATTTAGTCCTTTATAGATACATTTTTAAAGGTTTCAGGCATTAATTAATGCATGGTCACAAAGCTGGATGTCTTCCTGACGATAAGCCTTTACCCGGGGCTTTCCTGTGCCGATATTGTGAAAAAGATAGGCAAGGCACAAACCGCTTACAATGCGGCATATAATCTTCTGCAGGAACTAAAAACAGAAAAGCTGGCTGTTGAAACGGAGGGCAAATTCAGCCCCTCAAAAACAAAAAAGGCGCGCACCCTCATCAGCCTTGTTTACTTCTGCTTTAAAAATGGAATCGATTACAACAAAGTCGTTTCGGAAAAGGCGGCGGAATTCATTAAACTGGGGCTGGAAAAAGGCAAAATCAACGGACTGCCCTTTGACGCAAAAACAGTCAGGAGAATTGTCCACGTTCTTTCAAAAAACGGCTTTGTAATTGTGGAATCAAAAAAGCCGTTTTCATGCCGGATTGTGCCCTCGGAATTCATCAAACTGCTTGCGGAATACTTTTTCGGAAAAACAAAGGTTAAGTGCCCATCGCTACCGGGCTGCCTGGATGAGAAACTTGTCGATTCCAAACTCGGAAAGCACTTCTCCGAATACAAGGCTCTTGAGAAAAGGAAATTATCCTTTGATGAAATAGGCTTCATCTACGTAAGCCTTTCGCTTGAGGGAAATACCCTCACTCTGTCAGAAACCGAAAAAATAATCAGGCATAATATCGCCCCCTCCTCGAAACCTTTCAGGGATGCGCAGCAGGTGGTTGATTATAAAAAGGCGCTTGACGGGTTTATTTTTTCCGGCAGTCCAATCACAGAAGAATCAATTCTTGAATTCCACAGGACAGCGATGAATTCCCTTGCCGCGGGCGCGGGAAAATTCAGGAAGGAAAACGTCAGGATAAAGGGCAACCCCGATTTCAGGACGCCTGACTGGAGGGAGCTTCCCGCACTGTTAAAGAATTTTTTCAAAGATGCAAACATTCAGGAAAAGGAAAAAGTTTCTGCTGCCGAAACAGTGGAACGCGCTGCCTTTTTGCATAATGAATTCCAGCGCATCCATCCTTTCATTGACGGGAACAGCAGGACATCAAGGGCAATATTCCTGAAGGCACTGACACAGAGCAACTTCCCCCTGATAAAACTGCCTGTAGGATTTTCCGACCAGTACATGAAACTCACAAAGCTAAGCAAAAAAAGGGACGACAAGAAGTTCGCCCTGCTGATGAAACAGGTAGCTCTCGAAAACCTGAAACACATTGTAAAAAAACTTGAGCATGAATTTTGAACAGCTGGTTCTGCATTCGCTGAAGAGGCGAACCAGCGGATGAGGTATGGCTGACAGTGTCTTCCTGTGCTAAACGAACTACGGCAAATAGCGGTTCAAATTTGTGGGGAGATACGTTTATAAGATTTTACTGTCATTTAGGTCCGGGTGGTTAATGTGAAGGTTGAGGCTGTTTATAATACGAACTCCGAATTTGTGGACAACGTTCTTGAAGATGATGCCCTTGAAAAAGTAATTGCGGTGATGGGGGCAAACAAGGCAACAAGGACTGTTTTTGTGGTTGACGGGGAAGGGAACCTTGCAGGCATGATAACAATCAAGGAAATTTTTGACCATGTGTTTGATGAAATGAAGCCCGGAATAATGAAACTGTTCGGCAAAAAGAAGGGCCTGAAGGCAAGGGACATAATGAGAAGTGCGATATCGGTTTCACTGGATGACGATTTGAATGACGCCCTGCGCGCGGCAAAGGCAGGCAACCTGCAGGACCTCCCTGTCTGCAGGGACGGAAAGGTTATCGGGGAGCTGGACTGCTTTGAGCTTTTGGACGGGCTGGTCGCTGAAAACAAGGATTATTTCAAATAGTGCCTGTGCGCCCGTAATCAAATTGCGCGTTTTTTAGCCACAGTCCATCTCAACATTCTTTCCTGCCTTGATGTCCTGCAGGATGGTTTTCACCCTGTCCGCAGTAATAATTGAGGGCACGAGAACAAACTTGATGCCCGCTGCGCGGAGCTTTCCTGCATTATACACGTCATGGGCCAGGACAATAAGGTTTGTTTCGCTGTTTTTCTGCAGAAGTTTTTTTGCAAGGACAATGTTTAAATCAACGCCCATCACGGTTGAAACAACCACTTTAGGCTTTACTTTCAGAATAAAATCAATTGTCTCCAAATCGGACACATCGCCGTAAATAGTGTGGAATTTTTGCCTGCGCGCCTCCTTCAGCGCCCGCGGGTCAAAGTCAACAACCAGAACCTCCTTCCCATTTACCTCTCCGTCAAGGAAAATTCTTTTCCCTGTCTCGCCGAAGCCCAGGCAAACAAATGGGTATTCCTTCTCCCCGGCCATGTGCAGGGAATCCTCAAAAAACCTTTTGCTCCGCAAAAAAGGCAAAAACTCGGATATGCGGCCGTATATCCTGTCATTGTAGAGGATAAGGTAGGTGGAGGCGCCGATTGTCGCAACCGCAACCAGGGTGATTATTGAAACGACTTCATTTGAAACATGCCCCACTTTTGCCCCCAGGAAAATGAGTATTAACGAAAATTCGCTTATCTGGGCAACCGTAAGGCTTGAAAGAAAACTTGTCCGCCCCTTGTAGCCCAGTTTGGCCATGAGGATAAAAACAATTATCGGATTTCCCACAAGGACAAAAATCGAGAATATTATTGCCGGGGCAAAAATTATGTCCGAGGCGGCAAACACCAGATTTGAGCCAAGGACAACAAAAAACAGCACAATGAAAAAATCCCGCAGGTATTTCAGTTTTCCAAGCACCTCGTACGTATATGGGAGGGATGCTATTGAAACCCCCGCAAGGAAAGCCCCGATTTCCTTTGAAAAGCCGAGAAAAATAGCCACCGCGGCAAAGGCAAAGCACCATGAAATCGCCCCGAGAAAAAGTAGTTCCTGATTCCTGGAAAGGGAATCAAACACTCTTTTGGCAAGAAACCTGGATGCGATGTAAAACAGCAGAAACAGCACAACCATGCCGAAAACAAACTGGGAAAGCTGGCTGGTTAAATCCGTTGAAAAGGAAAATGAGGATACCAGGACAAGGGCGATAATCGCGACAAAATCCTGCACCAGCAAGAAACCAATAGATATCTTGCCATACAGGGAATTCAGTTCTTTCTTGTCGGACAGCAGTTTTACGATTATGATTGTGCTGCTGAACGTCAGCGCAATTGCGATATACAGGGACTCCAAAAAGCCAAAGCCCAAAAATGACGCAATTCCAAACCCGATAATGGTGGTAAAAACAATCTGCCCAAGCCCTGTTATAATTGATGTTTTCCCTATCTCCCTGAAAATCCTCATGTCAAGGTTGATTCCGACAAGAAACAGAAGGAATGCCACCCCCAGCTCTGAAAAAACAGCCAGCAGTTCCTTGTAGGTTATTACATTCAAAAAGGAGGAGCCGAGGATAATTCCCGCAAAAATAAAGGCAAGCAGGATGGGCTGTTTCAGCTTCCTGAACAGGAACCCGAGCAATGTGGCAATCACAATCACTGCCGCAAGCTCAAAAAAGAAATCCTCCATCATATGCCAAACCCGCCCTGCGATTCATTCCTGCAGATTCTCATTATAAACAACATCGACATCCAGCAGGAAATCAATTACATTAATTTCTTCATTGATGAAACCCGCGGCATGTTCGGGTGTTGTTGCTGCAGTAAAAGATTCCCCGTCTGAAAAATTAGCGATAATCTTCAAACTATTAACTCCCGAATCCCTGTCTGCATTCTCAAGGCAGATTTTGTAAATGTTCGCCCATACAGTGTAAATCCCCTCTTCCGTGAATTCATCCGCCTGATTGTATGAAACGCTTATCTCCCCGCCGTCACTGCGCACATTTGTCACATCAATCCCGATGCTTTGCAGGTCGGATTTAATATATGTCAAAATATCCGTGCCAATGTTGGCATTATCATCTGCTTCTTCAACGATTTCCTCCAATGCATCAAGAACCTCAACACAGCCCGACATCAGGACAAGGCAAACAATTGCCAGAGCCAGTTTCCCCTTCATTGTCCCCCCCTCCTGTATTGTATATCGGGGGTTTCAACACTCCATAAAAGGCCCTGCTCGCCGACATACAGCCCGCCCGGCTTCACTACCTGGTCTGCAAGATTTTCAAATCCCGGGTCTGCGGAATAGCAGGTGTGCCCGTAATAAATGTCAAGCTGCGGAATCTGCGCCTCTGCATTTGCCTTTTTAGTTGCCTCCAGCTGCGTCATCCCCTGTTTCATATACCATCTCGCCCTTGCTTTGGCAAGGTGTATGCTAATATCATCGCCGCCCTGATTTTCAATTGCAGGAATGGATTTTTCAGTGTGCCCAAAATAAGCGACAGCACCAGCATTCGGATCCGCCATTGCATTCATAACAGTGTCCATATCCTGCCTGTCTATAAACTTCACATTATAACCCAGTCCCTTGTAGAATGCAATCATCAGGTTTGCCTTTGTTCCGACTGAAAGTGCCTCCCTTGCGCTTAGGTCATCACTCTTTATCACATATGCTGTTTTCCCGTTCCCCATGCCGGCCTCAAACTCACGAATGTCCATTCCTGTAAAGTTTTTTATTTTGTCAATCATAAACTGGCTCATTCCGTATTCGTGGCTAACGCGATTAAGCATCCCGTCCCTGAATCTTCCTGAAAAGTCAAAGAAACTCGCGGACCTGTCCCTCACAAGCACGCACTCCCCGTCTATTAATTCATAATCCTTCCCGCATTCTACAGTGTCGCCGTTCCCCCCGCCCGTGCCCTCCTCAACACACGCGTTTTTTCCAGGCACAAACCCTGAATTGCAAACACAGACACATCTTAACTCATACCAGTTTGAAAATGCGTTTTCATAGCCATTGCACTCCGCATCGCACGCCTCCCTCTTTGGTTTGTTGCATCTGGATTCACAGTCGCCAATGCAGTCCATTGTGCTTGTCCCCTTTGCCGAGCATTCCGCCCTGCAGGGTTTTGTGCAAGGGTCCGAACTGCAGTCAAGCCAGCAGACATTTGATTCATTAATTGTGGGCATCCTCCCCTCCGGAACCTTGTCTTTAATGCATTGCTTTGCGCAGGCGTTTACCTTTTCCCTATTCGCCTTTCCCTGCGTATCATTGTATTCCGACAACTGATCGCTTGTCATCAAAGGGGACGCATAAACTAACTGCGCCAGAATAAAAACCGCAAAAATCAGGCAAAGTGCCTTTCCGGAATTCACATTATCGCCGCTATTTTAATTAATTCTGTTAAATAAAAAGGTTTCTGTATCCGCAAATCTGCCCCCTGTAGCCAAAGTTAGGCATTGCCGTTAGTTAAACGAAAAATTTATTAAACCCTTAACACCCTGTATAATTATGCTTCAGAAAACCGGCATTATGATTTTCGCGGCACTGCTTGCAATGCTCCTGCTTTCGGGCTGCCCTCAGCAGCCCACGGGAAATGCAACCCTTGCCGATTCAGGCACTCCTGAAACAAGCCAGCCCACGGTGGGTGAGCTTGTTGAAAGCGGCCAGTTCCCGCTGTTTGACAGGGGAAACAGCGCGGGAATAAGGCTTGACATTAATGAAAAAACAATATCCTTTGATTTTGATGTCGGGCAGGATGATGTTGAAACAATGGCTGCGGCATGCAGTTCGGCATGCGAGTATGTGCCTCTGGAACACTACTCCCTGATGCAGGTGGACGGGAAATATGTCTGCGAGTGTTCGGGCGAAAGATGTGAAGATAAGAAGCAAAGCGGCGTGGTGATGCGCTACTGTGACGATGTTTATTACATATTCACATTCACCGGGATGAAGTAGCGATTGCGGCAACTATTGCGCTGTTTGCCGTTTTTTTGCCATTTTTTGCCTGTTTTGAGGCATTTTCTGCTATTCCTTTTAAAAACCTTTTTGGATCTGATTCATTATTATTAACCGATTTGGAGGTTTTAACTATGGGAGACGCATTAGTTGTAGGTTCAAAAGTCAAGGAAGCCGTAAAGGCTGAAGGCTGCAACACAGCGGGGGACGTCGTTGACGGCCTTAGCGTGAAGGTTGCCGCAATGGTTAAGGAAGCTTCCGGCAGGGCGAAAGCCAACGGCAGGAAGACAGTCAGGGCAGTGGACTTTTAAGTCCACTCTTTTTTATTTTTCTGATTTTAGTTTTTTTTATTTTTTTAGGCTGAGCCTTAAGGTGTTATTCTTTTTATTTCGTAATAGTTTATATCATTCTCCGCATCCACAACAGCCTGCAGCATCAGCGCCTTTAAATTGCCGCTCAGCCTTACCATTCGTGACAACTCAGGCATGCCGTACTTCTCGTTCTGCGCGGAAACATTAACAACCCATTGTGTGTGCGCCTGCCCCGGCTTCATCCCCCTTGGATAAACCCTGAAATCAAACCCGAACTTAAAGCCAGTTTTCACGCAGTACCCGCGCTCCCTTAAATCGGCATAAACAACATACTTCTGGTAAAAGCCCTTCTCCGCGCCGCCGGCAAGCGCAAGAAGCTCGTCAAACTTAAGCTTCTTAACTTTCGTTTTTTTGTTTTTCCCCTTTCCCGCAGTTTCCTCAGCCTCAACATCAATTTTCTTCTTCCCAAGCAGATACAGCGCCTCGCACAAATCCAGAACATATCCCGAATCTGTCTTCTCCCCGAATGCCTTCTGCCCCAGCTGATCGCGTATCTTTTTCTCCCGAACCAGGGTCTTGTTGTTCACCAGCAGTGCCATATAACCCACTTTTCAATATCTATTACATTAACATAATTTTATATATTAAGTTAACCATTGTCTTTATACGTGATTAATCATGCCGAAAACACAAAAACCGCAGATTGATCCTTGGGGGGCAGTCCTGATTGAGGATTACTCCCGCCTGATAAAGGATTTTGGATTGGAGCAGTTTGACGCAAAGGCACTCCGTGAATTCCCCCGGCCGAACGCACAGATGCGCCGCGGTGTTGCATTCGCGGGGCAGGGTCTCGCTGAAATAGCATCCGCTATAAAACATAAAAAGCCGTTTTACGTTCTAACTGGAATAATGCCGAGCAGTGAGAAACTGCATTTCGGAAACCGTCTTGTTATTGAAAACGTTAAATATTTCCAGGAGCGCGGCGCGCATACATTTGTTCTTGTTGCCGATCTTGAAGCAGCGGCAACGCGCGGCATAACCCTTGAAGAGGCAAAAAAGCGTGCCATGAATTTCCACATTCCCGCTTACATTGCAATGGGCCTTGACCCCAAGCGCACGACCTTCTACTTCCAGAGCGAGAACAGCGATGTCAGGAATCTCGCATATTTGTTCAGCGCAAAGGTCACAAAAAATGAGTTTGAGGCAATTTATGGAAGCACAGTTCCGAACAAGGTTTTCTCCGCCCTTACTCAAGTAGGGGATATCCTCTATCCTCAAATGAAGGAGCGCATGCCGGGAATTATTCCTGTCGGTGCGGACCAGAGCCCGCACATCCGCTTCTCCCGCGATTTGGTGCGCAGGACAAAAACGCGGTTTGATTTCTTCCTTCCCTCTGCATTGTACAATAAATTCACCCCCTCATTAAATGGCGATTTTAAAATGAGCAAAAGTGTGCCCGAGCATTACATTTCAATCCCCGATGACCCGAAAACAGCAGGCAAAAAAATGCTCCGCGCGCTGACAGGCGGCAGGAACACAGTGGAGGAGCAGAAGAAACTGGGGGGGCAGCCGGAGAAATGCGTTGTGTTTGAATTCTACAAACAGCACCTTGTGCAGGATGATGCGGAACTTCAGAAGATATATGATAATTGCAAAAAAGGAAAACTCCTCTGCGGGGAAGACAAGCAAAACGCCTGCAGGATGATGGAGCAGTTCATGCAGGACTTCCAAAAGAAGTTCAATGCAGCGAAAAAGAAAACAAAAAGTTTGAAGTTTGTGAAGTGATGCCTATGGAAAAAGAGCCGATATTGAGGGGGGTGCTTGCCGGGCTTTCAGCAGTGCTTGCCGGCATCCTAATAATTGTGCCTCTTATTTTTATTATGCCCCTCAGTGGCATTCCCGAAGGGTCGCCCCTGTCTATCAGCCCTGTTGCTGCCGTTATGTTTGTTGTCTTTATAGTTGCAGGCGGCATTGTTGCCCATTTGCTTTCTAAAGTGAAGAGGGGCAAACTTGTGAAGTCTCTTTTTGGGCTTTTTGCAGGCGCATTGTGCTGTGCAGTTCTCTTTTCACTTTTCCGCGTCGCATTTTACGGTTCCGGGCTGGACAGCGCAGCTGTTTTCGGGGTGGAAATCGGCGTATTCATCGGGCTTGCAATTTCCGCGACGGAGACAAAATGGCTGCACCTGAAAAAAGAATTCACCAGGAACCTTGGGAATTATATGCTCGGCATTTTCGCAGGCACCATTTCTCTGGCAATCCTTAATTTTGGCGCGGTGTTTGATTTGGCTATCTGGGTCCTTTTGGGTCTTCTCTTTGGGCTTTTTGCAGGGGTTATTTTTGCGCTTTCAGTATTGGCGCTCAAACTCGGGCACTGAGCCACGCGCCTAAACAACCTCAACCATAATTCCCGAATCCTTAAGGTGCTTAACAAGCTTCTCAAAGTGCAGGTTTTCCTGCTTAACCATCACAACCTTATCCACGCGCTGCAGCTTTGCGAGATTCTCAATCTTCTTCCCTGTTTCCCCCCACTCCAGCACAGCCTCAACCTCGCGCTTTCCCATTTTGCCCTTGATATCGTCCATCAGCTCGTTCCCGTGTGAAATTTCAGATGTTGTAAACCCAAACCGATTCATCCCCGCGGTGTCAATCACAAGCAGAAGTATTACATTTTTCGCGCCCCCTGTGGCGCGCTGGAGGAACGCATCCTCGTTCTCCCGTTTTGAAAGCATGGGGATAAGAACCTTCACCTCATCACCTCTCTAACCCCCATTACATTTTCAATCAGCACCATTTGTAAAGCCCCTTCCTTTTCTCAATCAAATTTCCCTCTTCCTTCATTAACTCGCAGACAATCCTCACAAGTTCCTGCACCGCGCCTGTCTCCTTCATAATTGCATCAAGCGTTTTCGTGTCGCACTTTTTCATCACGGCCTCGATTTTGGCACGCGTTCTCTCATACACCGGCGCCTTAACAACATAAAACGGCCCGTCAAAACTTTTAATGCCGAGAATCTCGCCGCGCTTTATGTCATCCGCCTTTTCCGCGGAAATTTGCTTGGCAAGCCCCTCGGTATGCACAACCATAAACCCGTCCTTTGTAAGCGTGAACTCTCCGCCTTTCTGCACCTGCCCAGGACTTTTCACAGCCGCGCCCTGTGAATCCTTTGCCGCGGGATTATGTTCGCTCCCTGAGTTTTCCGCGCCTAACTTCTGCGCGCCCGAATCCGAAGGCGTATTGTTTGTGCTGTTTGTTTTTGCCCCTGTTGTGTTTGTTTTTTCCGTTGCCCCTTCCCCGTCTCTTGCCCCTTTGAGCTGGTAAACCGCCTTCTTGTACTTGTCGCTTAGCCTGAACTTCTCGATTTCCCCTGCGCCGAGCATTTCATTAAACCTGGCAAGCTCGGCATTGTTAAGCAGTTTCTCAAACTTGCCCTCAACCCTTTGCGCAAGCCTGTCCTTCCCCTCAAGCATTTTTCTTATTTTCTCCCCTTCAACATCCCGCGCCTGCACAGGCTCCGCGGTTTTTTCATCCCCCTCAACAAGCACGTACACGCCGTTCTTTATTTTTGTAATTTCGTAGTCCTTCGCGGGATTAAGCCCCAAAGAATTAAAGTCAGCCTGCCCCAGGGCAAGCGTGAAATCCTTCCCATTGCCGGTTACCTTAGCCATTTTAGCACCATTAATATCTAGTGCGAAAAGGGTTTAATAATTGTCGGAAAACTTTTATGAGCGCGGAATTCGCTATTTTGGCTTTGCCAAAATGCGCGCATTCGGCTTTAAGCCGAATAGCGTCGCCTTTCGCTCATTCCGCTTCCCAAACCCTGTTTGGGCAATGCCCAAATGGGCCCTTTTGGCTTAAAGCCAAAATGGGAGTTTGCAAAACCACGCTATTTGTGTCTAATGCACGCCCCTGAATCTATGTTCGTCGGCATGCGGAGCATCCTCGGGCGGAATATCATCCCCCGCATCATCCGCAATCTCCGCCTCTTCAAAGCCCTCATCAAGCAGTTTCTTCAGCTCAATAAGCCTTGTCCTCACAGCATCGCGTATGAAATCGCTCCTGCTGTTATACAGGCCGCGTGCCTTTATCAGCGCATCCACTTCCGAAATCAGCTTTTCATCTATAACAAGATTGTATTGTTTCATTTTCATATGCATCACTGAACTTTATGTATTAAATGTTATATAACATGTTATATAAAAACTTTCTCTTACTCGTTTGCAAGGCAAAACATGCCTTTGCGCACGACGTATAGTGTATGTTATATAAGATATTATATGTTTATTAGTATCAATTCCTTTTATTTAGTTCTAACTCCCAATTCCCTTTCCCCCTTTGCCTTCGCCGCTGCATCCTCCGCCCTCCTGACATCCATGTCCCGTTTTCTCTTCAGCATGCCCGTCTCTCTCCTGTCAATGGCATGCATTACATGCTTCATCTTCAGCGAATCCTCTTTTTTGATTTTCCTCCACCTTGGGGATTTTATATTCTCCCTTGTCCTGACGAAGTAAAATGCCACTGTAAGAATCGCAAGCGCAATCAGGATCCCCCACCACGGCACGGGTGATGCCCTCAGCCAGTAATCCATGCCCACGTCCGGCACAAGCAGGTCATACTCCCGCGTTCCGCTGTTGCCCTGCGCATCCCGCGCACTAAGCGCAATCTTCCCTGCCCCGCGGTCCCCGATTTCAAGAACATACTGCCCCGAATAAAACCCCATGCCCTCGTAAATAAGCGGAATTTCATTTTCGTTGATGCGTGCGGTTGCCGCTGCCGATTCCACAATCCTGCCGCCGGGGTATGTAAGCCGCGCCCTTATTGTTATTTCATCCCCCGCCAGAAACTCCAGTTTTTCCGCATTGGGCATTGCAATCTTTATCCGCGCGGGCAGTATTTCAATTTCAAATTTATGCCATCCCTCCTGCACAACCCCGGTTATTTCCTTCACTGCGTGAACCTCAAATTCCTGCTTTCCCTTAGGGGATTCCAGCGGCACCGCGTATGTTCCGCTGTAAATTCCATTTCCGTCTTCCTCAAGTATTGCCATTTCCCCCACAGGGCCCGTAACCTGAACGTTCGCGCCCTCAACAATTCCGCCATACTCATCAAACACGGATACAATAATATTAACCGTGCCGTCCCTTTCCGCTGTTTCCCCCGTGCCTTTCTCAAGCGAAATTACAAGCACTGAAAATGCCCCTGGCGCAAGTACATTTATGTCCTTTGAAACAGCCCCCATGTTAGAGTGCCTGTCTTCAGCCCGTACATCCAGCACCCACCCCCCCGCAGGTGTGCCCGCATTTGCCGTGAACTCCGCGGAAAATTCCCCCTTTTCATCCGTCGGCCCCAGCCATTCAAAGAGCACATTCCCGCCGAATGAAACAACAGCATCAATATCCGCCACCGCCTGCTTCCCGCCGCGCGTGACTTTTCCGTGGAACGCAATAACGCTGTCAGGCATATACGCGCTCCTTTCGGTAAAAATTTCAATCCCCAGTACGGGGCTGATAACAATCGCCCTTTTTATGCTTCCCTGTATGCCATACACTCCCGCACTTATCGTAATTTCCTTCCTTCCTTCGGCGGCATCATCAAGTATCTCAAACATTTCTGCGTATATTCCGTCCCCCGCCTCCACGTCATAATGATTGCCATCATCATACAGTTCAATTTCCCCGAAAATCCCCGGGCATTCCGCGTGCACAAAATCAGCATCGCTGCCCGGCAGTACAGTGGAATCAGCATTTACGGCAACCTGCAAAATTGCCTTCCTGCCCCTTGGAAATTCCTGCCCCTCACCCGGCCAGTAAACCTCAAGGTATACTTCTTTTGGAACAGGGCAGTCCGCTCTGCATGTCCCGTAATCCTCGTTCGCGATCCTTTCGCAAATTCCGTTTCCGCATTCCCCCTGTGCTGCCGAAACATTTCCCAGAATAAGCGCAAGCAAAAGAACCGATACAATTTTTGAAAATGCACACGCACAATGCCGCATAGCAATCCATTACACTACTGCCTAACTTATATAAAAAGATTCGATTTTGCGGTTTGCGCCTTCCGTGCACTACTGCGGCTTTCTTGCCTTAACCATAATCATTGTGGAGAACTGCGGAATTTTTGTGAATGCGGAATCAACAATAGTGAAGAAAGGAATAACCGCCCTCTGGAACCCGCTTTCATGCTGGCCGCGCAGGCTCAGCCTTGTTCCCCTGACTTTCTCAACCTCAAATCCGGCATCCCGCACCATTTCCGTAAGTGCGCCGCGCGTGAATGCCCTCACATGCCCGCTTACAATTCCCCATGGCATGTTGTACGAGTTTTCATTCCCGCTCTCAATCCAGTGCGGCATGAAACCCGTAAGCAGAAGAAACCTGTTGTACCAGCATGCAATGTTCGGCGCGGTTATTATTGCGCTCTTCCCCGGCTTTAACACGCGGTGTATCTCCCCCAGCAGCTTTTCCGTATTGACAACATGCTCGATAACCTCGCTGCATAAAACAAAATCAAATGAATTGTCCTTGTACGGGAACCTTGCACTGTTCAAATCGCACGCCCTTGCGTTTACTCCCGCTTTTTTGCATTTTTTCACATTGCTTTCAATAAGCTCAAGCCCGTACGGCTTCATTCCCGTTTCCTTTGCAATATTTTCCGCAATCCAGCCGTCCCCGCAGCCCACATCAAGAAACGTGCCGCTGTTTTCATCAACCATTGAGAGTATTTTTTTTATGCGGTGCCTGCACAATGCACGGTAAAAATCATTGAACCTCTCCGAGTAAAGCCTTTTGTTAAGTTCCGGCGCGGTCATCCCTATTCCCCCGCGCCCTGCAAAAACCTGAATGCGGAAACCGCGGCAACAGCGCCCTCGCCCGCGGCAACAACTGTCTGCTCAACGCCCCCGTTAATATCGCCCGCGGCAAAAATTCCCGGAATGCTTGTTTCCATTGTTTCACGGTTTACTTTCACAAATCCTTTTCCGTCAATTTCAACGCCCGCTGCCTTTGCAAGTGCATTATTCGGGGAAAGCCCCACTGAAACAAAAACCCCTGCGCAGGGCAGAACCTCTTCCCTGCCGCCTTCGCGCGCCTTTATGCGCACGCCCTCCACTACTCCTTTTTTTGCATCAAGAATCTCAACAACCCCGTGGTTTGCAAGCACCCTAACTTTCTTCTCATTAAGCCGCGGCAGATAAACCTTATCCGCACAGAGTTCCGGCTCAAATTCAACAAGCGCAACGCTTTTGCAGATTTCCGCAAGGTAAAGTGCGTATGTAACGCCTGTGTTCCCTCCCCCGACAACAACAACAACATCCCTCTCCCTGAAAAACGCCCCATCACAAACAGCGCAATAACTAACCCCCTTCCCCTTCAGTTCCGCCTCCCCAGGCACGCCCAATTTTTTGTACCTTGTTCCTGTTGCGATTATAACCGTGCGCGCCTCAAATGTTTCATCCCCCGCATTAATTTCAAATTTTTTATTTTCCTTTTTCACAATCGCACTAATCTCTTTGCCCTCAACCCTGCCCCCAAAACCGCGCATCTGCGCAAGGAACTTATCCATCAGTTCCTTCCCGCTGATTTTCCCCGCGCCTGGGTAATTCTCAATCTCAACGGCATCCGCCGTCATTCCCCCTTCCCTTTCCCCGTCAAAAATCCTTGTTTTGAGGCCGTTCCTCAGCGCATAAATTGCGGCAGTAACGCCGGCGGAGCCTGCGCCTATAATTGCGACATCAACAGTGCCTTTGCCGTTTTCCCTGCCTTCAGCCATCAAAATCCCCAGAAAGAAAAAGAGCAAAACCGCTATAAAGACTTTCGCCGCATTATTACTGCGGGGCTTTGTATGGGCACGGCAATAGGTGAACTTATAGAAAAGGAGGCAATAGACCTCTCTTTCCTCTCGGGGAGAAAGGTGGGCGTTGACTCATACAACATACTTTACCAGTTCCTTTCAAGCATCCGCGGGCAGGATGGAACGCCTTTAATGGACAGCAACGGCAAGGTAACCTCGCATTTAACGGGTTTGCTTTACCGCACAGTGAACCTCCTTGAAAAGGGAATTAAGCCCGTATTCGTATTCGATGGGAAGCCCTCCGTGCTTAAGGCGGAAACCCTGCGCAAGCGCACTGAAATCCGCACTGATGCCGCGCGGAAGCACAAGGATGCACTGGAAAGGGGGGATATGGATGATGCGAAAAAGTTCGGTTCAAGGGCGCTGAAGTTAACCGAGGAAATGGTTTCCGAGGCAAAGGAACTTGCCGCGTTTTTGGGCCTGCCTGTTGTTCAGGCCCCTTCCGAGGGCGAGGCGCAAATAGCATGCATGGCTGAGCGCGGGGATTTGTATGGATGCATTTCACAGGATTACGATGCATTGCTGTTCGGCACGCCCCTGCTGCTGAGAAATATCGCAATAACAGGCAGGCGCAAGGTTGCGGGAAAGAACTTTTACATTGAGGTTAGCCCCGAGAAAATTGAGCTTGAGAAAGTGCTTTCGCACCTGAAAATAACGCGCGAAAAATTAATCTGGCTTGGGATTTTAATAGGCACCGATTTCAATGAAAAATTTCCCCGCATCGGCCCCAAAACAGGGCTTAAGCTTGTGCAGGAGCATGAAACTTTCGAGGACATACTTGCCGAAACAAAGCACGAACCCGAGTTTGATTACAGGGAAATCGAGGAACTTTTCCTTAAGCCGAAATTCACGGAGGATTACAAAATTGAATTCCGCCCCCCTGAAACAGAAAAGGTAATTGACATGCTCTGCGGGAAGCACGACTTTTCAGAGGAGCGCGTTAAAAACGCGCTTGCAAAACTGGAAGACAAGGCAAATGAAAAGGGCGAGCAGTCACGGCTGGATAAGTGGGTGTGATTGAAATGGAACATGCTGCCTTCTCATATTTCCAGCCCACAAAAATAATTTTCGGTTCGGGAGAGTTTGCGCATGCCGCGGAGCTTGCCTCCGTATTTGCCCCGAAAATCCTGCTTGTTACCGGCAAATCCTCAATGCGAAAGCACGGCTTCACGCAGAAACTAACCGCGCAGTTCTCCTCCAGCTCGGAAGTAATTGAATACAACAAAATTTCCCCCAATCCACCGGCAAAGGAAGTCGATGAGGGCGCTAAACTCTGCCGCGCGGAAGACATTGATTTTGTTATTGCTCTTGGTGGGGGTTCTGCAATGGATGCTGGGAAGGCAATCGCCGCACTCGCACTTAACGGCGGGAAAACTGTTGATTACCTTGCCGGCGAGCAAATCCTTGCGAAGAAAGGCCTGCCCTGCATGTGCATTCCAAGCACAAGCGGAACAAGCAGTGAAATTACACGCTATTCCGTGATATCCTTTCCCGACGGGAAAAAGAAGGGCATTGCCTCGGAATTCCTGCACGCGGACATTGCATTAATTGACCCCGAGCTTGCGCACACTATGCCGCCCGATGTCACGGCAAGCACAGGCCTTGATGTTTTAGCGCACGCCGTGGAGGCGCACTGGAGCACGCATACGGATCCGTTGAGCAAACACAATGCCCTGCGTGCGATTGAACTTGTCAGTGGAAATCTGCTTTCCGCATACAAAGACGGGAATAACGCGGAGGCGCGTTACAATATGTCCCTCTCCACAATTTTCGCGGGGCTTGCATTCAACGGCCCCGGCACAACTTCCCTGCATGCAGTGAGCTACCCCCTAACAACAATGTTCGGCCTGCCGCACGGTGCTGCCTGCGCGATTGCCATGCCCGCATTCCTGCGCTTCAATGCGGAGAAAGAAAAACACAATTTGTTGGACATTGCACATGCGATGGGAAAAAGCACTGTTGAGGAAGCCGCCCAATTCGTGGAGGAACTTTTGCTTGCCCTGCACTCCCCCACTAAACTCTCCGAACTCGGCGTAAAGGAAAGCGATATGGATGCAATTGTGCAGGATGCGATGCGCCCGAATATGAAAACAA
>JBDRDO010000090.1:0-7020 GCA_043820655.1 Candidatus Iainarchaeum sp.
GGTAAGGGATGAGGAATCAGGGTTCAGGATGACTGTTCGTGCGGAACATGAGGAAAGCGTGGGGCATATGGCTTCAGCGCCCGAGTTTCATAAGGGGATTATGAAAACCCTGGCTTATATTGCTTACAAACAGCCCGTGGCACAGGCGGAAGTCATTAATTTCAGGAACAGTAAGGCATATGACCACATCCGCGCTTTGAAGGAGCGCGGTTTTATAAGAAAGGAAAGGACAGGGCGCACATATAAGATTTATACAACCAAGAAATTTGTCCAGTATTTTGGAAAGGGCGGGAAGAAAGGGCAAAGCGCAGGGGCGAATGGAAAGGAAAACGCGGAAGGGCAGGAAAAGGAAATGTTTAATGCACTGCCGTTGGTTCCTGTGCAGGAGCCTTCTTCACAGTAATTTCAAGGATTCCGTTTGTTAAATTAATTTTCGCAGATTTTGGGTCAGCAGGCGCGGGAAATGAAACGCGCTTGTAAAACACTGCAGGTTTATCCGCGCGGATGATTGCGCCCTGTGAATTAATTTCAAGTTTCACATCATTTTTCTCAACCCCAGGCATTTCCGCCGTAATTGTAATGTCATCACCGCGCTCAACAATGTCCGTCAAAGGCGCGCGGACATCGCTTATTCTCGCCAGGTTTTGATTCTGCGCATTGGTTGGTCTGGGCTTAACATTCCCGAAGCTTTCTATATGTGCATTCCCGTCCTGCCCCATCTTCACTGAGAAACCCATCACAAGCGGCTTTTTGCCCGCCTCTGCTCCATTAAGGGCGCGCTGTTCAAACATTTCCCCCATCATTTTGTCCATTAATTCCTCCATCTTGTCAAGATCAAGGGTTATGTCAATGCGCCTTTTCGGATTTTTGCTTTCAACATTTCCATTTTCAGTGTTTTCCATTTCAAACCCTCACACTAACTTAGTCTGCAATCTTTCATTAAGCAATCGTTTGTTTGTTTCCCATGCCTTGCGCACAAAATTCGGAAGTTTGCCGTGCTCCCTTAAGTGGCGCTCTATGAACTTAATTGTAACCTCGTCATGGGAGTATCCCGAACCGACCTCACCGTAACGCCTGCGAAGCTTTTCTATCTCCGCATCGCGCTCAACCTTTGCTATTACAGAGGCGGCACTAACAACAGGATAGTTCATGTCCGCGCGGTGCTCCGCACGCAGGATAACATCAAAATCAAGGTAGCGCTTTATGCGCACCGCAAAATTACTTTGCACTGTGTCGGGACTGTCAATGTAAACCACCCCTGGCTTTTCTTTCAGCATGTTTAACAAATGCGCAGCCTTCATTGCCTCAATTTCATTCAGGGAATAGCGCGCCATGTGAATGTCAAGCTCCTTAGGGGAAACATGCACCGAGGCAAATTCACGCGCGATTTTCTTGATTTCAGGGAGCTGCCTGTTCCGCTCCTTTTCACTCAAAAGCTTGCTGTCCTTCACCCCTAATTCAATCAGTTCCGCCTCGCGGCTCTTTTCAATTACAGCAACAGCCATTACCATCGGACCCAAACACGGCCCCCTTCCCGCCTCATCTATGCCCGCTATAAGCATTCAAAACACCAACAAAATAAGGGGCGCTGTGGTTTAAAAGGTTAATCCGCAGTACACAGTTACTTCCCAAGCCCGCCGACTGCGCGGTTAACGGAATCAACTTCCCTGTTGCAGCGCTTGCAGTCGTGAAGCATGTCAAGGGCAAGTGTCTTGTTTGAATATGCCTTTTTTATGTCTGTTGAGGATGCATCCGCCCTGCGCAGTGCGTCATACTGCGAGAGATAGTGCCCGTAAAGCTCCTGCAGTACGGACTGGACGTTCTGCTTTTCATCATCACTGTCCCTGAGCAGGCGCCTGCCGCAACACAGCCTGCAGTTCTTTTTTGCCTCTAAAATAAGCTCTTGCGTGACCATATAGAACCATATATGAGTGGATATTCTTTAAAAGAAATGGGGGAATAACAGGGTCACAGCATTTCAATGAACTCTTGCCTTGAAACCCTTAAATCCTGCTTTATGATTTTATTAAGCAAACCAGCAGGAATCGGCCTGTTTGAATGGAAAGATATTGTTAGAATCCTACCGTCCTTATGCAGAAAGGTTTTGTGGGAACCCTTCTGCCTAACTTCCCGAAAGCCGAGTTTCTTCACAATTTTTATAATGCCCTGCGGGTAAAGGACAGGGAGTTTCATACCGCTACCTTCACCATTCCAAGCACGGAACTGGCAGAGGCTTTCAGCTTCTTTTCCTTAGAAACTTCCATATGCAGTTCTATTGCCTCCTTAATATTCTTCAGCAGTTCCTGAAGGTCATCTGCATAGGAGTAGCAGCCGGGCAGGGAGGGAACAGAAGCATAAAACTGTTTGGTTTTTTCATCTCTTTCTATAACAACATCAAAAGATTTTGCCATTAAATCACCCGATAGATAATATAGTCTGCCTGAATAATTTAAACCTTTGCTTTGAACAGGCAAGTAAAAACAGAAAAAGAAATAGGGGGGAGAAGCCGTGGCTTATGCCACGACCTCTATGTTCAAGCGTTTCTTCAATTCGCGGTAGCGGTTCCTTATGGTCACTTCTGTAACCCCTGCCACGTTTGCAACTTCCTTCTGGGTTCTGCGCTCGCCCTTCAAAAGGCCTGCAATGTACACTGCGGCTGCCGCAACTCCCGTAGGACCGCGGCCTGAAATAAGGCCGTTTGTAATTGCCTTCTCAAGGATTTTTCTTGCCTCTTCCTGCACCTCTCCGCTGAGGTTCAATTCAGAGGCAAACCTCGGAATGTAGTGAGTGGGGTTTGTCAAAGGCACTTCCAGTTTGAGCTCACGAACAAGGAAGCGGTATGTCCTGCCGATTTCCTTCTTTGTGAGGCCTGATGCCTCTGCCATTTCATTCAGTGTCCTGGGAACATTGTAGATGCGGCACACAGTGTAGAGTACAGCCGCAACCACTGCTTCAATAAGCCTGCCGCGGATAAGCCCCTTTTTCACTGTTTTCCTGTACAAAAGCGCTGCAGCCTCAATCAGCTGTTCGGGAATGTTCAGGTATGAAGCAACTCTCCTAAGCTCCGTCAGTGCAATTGAAAGATTGCGCTGCATTGAGGAACTAATAGAGGCGCGCTTCTGCCATTTAATTAAACGGTACATCTGTGCCCTGCTTTTTGAGCTCAGTTTATTTCCGCGCAAGTCCGTACCCCTGCGGTCAATCATGGTTACAAGGCCCTTATTCAGTTTAACATACTTCATAGGGCTTCCTGTGCGTGCGCGCTCTTCCATTTGATCACTGTCAAAGCTGCGCCACTCCTTGCCCAAATCAACAACGTCTTCGGACAGCACAAGGCCGCAGCTGCCGCACGTAATTTCGCCTCTCTCATCATCGGTACTGGTTTTATTGCCCCCGCACTCGGGGCATTTTACGTCTGCCATTATTACACCACCCTTGTTTTTTGCTAAAGAGGTAAGGCACGGAGCCATTTAACGCGAATTCACCCAACCAATCGCATCAAAATAAGGCGCAATGTTACCTATATAAACCTGCACCCTGCATCGTATTTAAATGTTTCGGTGCAATTCTGGAAAAGAAAAAAGAATTTGCGCGTTTCAGCCAGTAATTAGTGCGCACGGCTTAATTTTCCGCGCTTTCCACGGCTTTTTCAGGGGTTTTCCCGTGTTCTGCAGCCTTATTATCCCTGCCTTCCTTTTTGGCGGCTTTTTCACGGTTTTCGGCTTTTTTTGCCTTTTTTGCCTTTTCCTCTTTTTTCTCAATATATCCGTCAATAAGCACCGCATCAATGCTTCCGCTCTGCCCGGGTTTTGAGGTTACGCGTGCATATTTCTGCGTGCCTGAAATCTCAACCTTAAGGATTGCGCCCTTTGTAATTACATTCCGCCTTGCGAAGTGCCTGTCTGCGTTGTTTTCAACAACAGCCAGAATTTTGCCCTTTTTTGAGGTTTTGCCGCTTTTATCAACAATGCTTGCCTCAAGCGCTGAAAGCAGGGCCTGCTTTGTGCCGCCCCCTCTTGTCCTGAAAACATCAACCTTTGGCTTCTCGGAAATTGTGGTCTGCGCAGGCACGCCCCCTCTCCATGCAAGGCGCTTGTCACTGCGCCTGCGGGTATAGGATATGCCGCCTGACGTTTTTCTTTTGGATTTCTCGTGCCATTGGGTCATTTGCTCACCTTGATTTTAACCTTAATTCAGTTTAGATTAAATTAACATAATCCTATTAATGTAAATATCATGGGTTTTTTATTGGGGGTTTTGAATGCTTAGCAGGAAAATCGGCACTGAATTTTTTGGAATTAAAGCCGTTTCCGCAGAAATAAATAGCCTAGATAGGGTTATTAAGGCTTTGGGTAAGTGTGAATTTTTTGCCCAGGCATTTTCCCCGCGTGTTGTTGCCTCTGCTGAGCAGGTTTTCTTTGCATATGAACAAACACAATATGCACTGCTACATAATCAAAGTATGCTTAATGATGCACGCCTTGAATTTTTGCTCCGCATTACAGGGAAGAGGCAGGTTAAGGGTGCGCTGGAAGGGGCTGAAATCAGGGGGGAGAAAGGGGTTCAAAAAATTCTGCTGGTTTGCGCAGGAAAAAATAAAAAAAACCTTGCGCAGAATTTTAAGGTTTTGGAAAAGGAATTTGATTTTAAGCCCCTGCCGGGAAATGTAGATTTATTTATCCGCAAAAATGCGAAAAAGAACTGCGCATTCATCAGGAAATTTTACGGAATTAATGATGCTGAACTTAAGGCGTTTGGGGACGGAGATGCGGGGAGCGCACTTGCCGAGGCAGTACTTGAGAGGAACGCACTTCTTGCGCTGGAGTGAAACTGCGGAGGCAAACTGTGGGCACTAAAATTACCAGATCCGCGATTCTTGTTTTATTTCTCATTATTGTGCTTGCCGCGCTTGTGAGGTTTAGCCCTGGGCTGGCGGGCTCAATGGGCGGGCCCGACCCGCACTTCCACACAAGGATGGCCGAGCTTGTGGTTTCGGGGGAGGGCGTGCCTGTTTATGATGCATTATCAAATCAGGGGCGCTGGTATACATACGCGCCACTTTATCATTTGATGTATGCATTGCTCGGTATTTTTTCCGGGCTTCCTGTAAAGGGGCTTGTTAATTTCTTTCCCGTGCTGTATGGCTGTGCAGGGGTGCTTTTGGTTTTCATTTTCGCGCGCAGGCTCTTTGGAGTGCGTGCGGGGGTTTTTGCCGCGCTTGCATTGGCAGTAATGTCAATGCATATTGTGAGGACTGCAAGCTACTCCCGCCCTGACGGACTGGCACTTCTTATTGTCCCTGCGGCGCTTTATTTACTTTACACGCAGAGATTTAAGGCCGCGGCACTGCTTTCAGTTGTGCAGGTGCTTCTGCACCCGCTTTCAACCGCTTATTTGCTTACCCTGATGATTGCAATTATGGCTGTGCACCGTGTGAAAGGCGAGACGCTGGAATACAAAAAATATGCGGGAATAATTGTTCTCACAGTTGCGGTTTTCCTTTCATGGCTGTTAACGAGGGCGTATCCGATTGAACTTTACCTCTCGGATGTTTCATATTCATCCGCGGAACTTTCCGCGCTTTCACTGCTCAGCATTCTCATGTACTTCACATTCTCATGGATTTTCATAATTCTCGGGGTTTTTAAGCTGCCCGAACGCGGGAAATACTTTCTGCTTGCGTGGTTTGTTTACACCCTGCTGTTCGCGGTTTTGGGTTTCCGACTTGCGATTTTCCTTTCAATTCCTGCGGCAATAATCGCGGGATGGGGCCTGCTTACTGTTGAGCAGGCGCTTTCAAAATATAAAATTGTGTTTTATGCCCTGCTTCTGCTGCTTGCGGGCATTTCAATCGGCGGGGATATTTACAATGATGCAAAATACATTAACACAGGGGAGCGCGCGGCAATGCTCTGGCTCCGCGATTACACGGATGAAAACGCAACAATAGCAGCCTCATGGGACCGCGGACACCCCCTCACATATTACGCACAGAGGAAGGTTTTGATTGACGGGTATTTTGAGTTTGCGCCCGGGCTTGATGAAAGGCTTGAGGTTATGGAAACGCTTATCAGCACGGCAGATTGCGGGAAAATAAGCGAGGCGGTGCAGGATTACGGAATTGATTATTTCTATGTCCACACATCCGCACTGGGCAGGCGGAATTACATGAACGGAATCCTAGAGGCAAAGTGCGAAGGAATGGCACTGGTTTACAGCTCTGAGAAGGCGAGGGTTTTTGCGTATGGGCAAGGGGGATAATGGAAAGGCTTCCGCGTCGACCTTGCAGGGCATTTTCCCAGAGCCCCCGCACCGGAAACCCACCCTAAAAGCGTTTATAAAGCACCTTAATGTATAAGGTTCTATATGCCCTCGGGCAATTTTCACAGGCTGAAGAGCTTTTTGCCGTGCGGGAATCCTGCGAAACCTTTATATACGAGTTGTTACATATTGATAACTGTTAGTTACTCATTAATAACTATTAGTGATTCATATGCAGAAGCAGGTTCAGGTGCGGAAACAGGAGCATTCTCCCACTCTAAACACCGTGCTTATGGTGGAAGATACTCTGAAAAAAATAGGCGGGAGTATTGTGACTGTTGCTGAACTTAAGAAGAATCTGCCAAAGCAGGTTAACCACAACACTTTGAGAGCCATTCTTGAATACCTTGAGGACAGCGGCAAAATAGCGGTAAGTATGAGGGGCATAACCTGGATTCACAGTACAACCCCTGCACTTAGGAAAGCTGTTGCAAGGGGCCTTGAATTATGAAGCCCGTGCGTGTAATCCTCTCCCCCGAGGCGGAGGAGGTTTATGATTACCTCAACCGCGAGGCACCGAATTCAAAGATTGAAAGGTCAATACTCTCCGCAGTAAATAAAAAATCCGAACTTATAAAGGCGAACATCCATTACGGAAACCCGATTGAAAAGGGGAAAATCCCAAGAGAATACAAACAGAAATACGGGATAACAAACCTTTTCAGGGTTGAACTGCCCGCAGGGTGGCGGATGCTTTAT
>JBDRDO010000091.1:0-4492 GCA_043820655.1 Candidatus Iainarchaeum sp.
CATAATAACAAAACGCCCCCGCGGAATTTAATTGTATCTTTCATGCCCTGCCCCTTTGCATGCAAAAGTTCCGCCGCTTCCCGCAACCTTTATATACATAATAATGAACTAACTATATCATGTTTGAGAACTTAACCTCAATGCTCCCCGGCTTCCTTTCAGGGGTTTACTTCGGCTCCTCGCTTATTGATTACGCGCTGTTCTTCATTACGCTTGTTATTTCAGGCATTGTGGGGAAGGTGCTTTATTACATAATTAAGGTTTATGGAAAGCGCCTCGCGGCAAAGACAAAGTCTGATTTTGATGACATCCTCCTTGAGATAATTCAGGAGCCCGTTGTTTTCCTGCTCATAATTCTCGGCATCGCAACAGGATTTGAAATGTTCCTCCGCCCGGGCATAGGTTCCGTAGCGGGAATAGGGGACACGGTATACAACATAATCGGCACGCTTGTTATCATGGTTGTTGCATGGTTTGCAGTAAGGCTTGTCGATGCGGTAATAGTTCATTTTGTAACCCCCCTTACAAAGCACACAAAATCAAAGCTTGACGACCAATTAATCCCGATACTCAGCCGCCTTTCAAAGGCGTGCATAATCATAATGGCGGGCATAATTGTGCTCAGCAATTTCGGGTATGATGTTACCGCGCTTATTGCGGGCTTAGGAATAGGGGGTTTGGCAATCGCATTCGCGGCAAAGGACACGCTCGCAAACATCTTCGGCGGCTTCGCAATATTTGCCAGCAAGCCATTCAGTGTGGGAGACATGATTGAGTTCGGGGATGTGCTCGGCACTGTTAAGGAAGTGGGGCTGCGCACAACACGCCTCAAAAACCTTGATGACCGCATGGTTACCCTCCCGAATTCAAAAATAAGCGATGCGATTGTGACTAACATTTCCTCATCCCCCACGCGCAAGATAAGGATGCACATCGGCATAACTTACGATACGCCCGTGGCAAAAATGCGCCTTGCGGAAAAGCTCCTTGCGGAGATAATAAACAAAACCGCGGGCTGCAGGAAAAAACCCGACACTTACTTTACGGACTTCAAGGACTTTTACCTCGACCTTTTCCTCATTTACCACATTGAGGACAAGGAAAACTGGATGCGGATAAAGCATGATGTGAATTACAAAATCAAGGAGGCATTTGACAAGAACAAGATTGACTTTGCCTTCCCCTCGCAGACGGTTTATCTGAAGAAGTGAATTTAGCCAAAACAAAGAAGATGCCCCCTATGAAACCCGCGCAAAAAAGAATCATAGCAAAGACAATAAGCTTCAGGATAATCGCGACAATCACAACAGTGGTTCTTGTTTACATTTTCACGGGCAGTCTTGAGCTTGCCGGAACTGTTGGCGCGCTTGACTTCGGCGCAAAGCTTGTTGTTTATTACCTGCACGAACGCGCATGGGGGCGCACAAACTGGGGCAGAAAAATAGAAAGCCCGCCGGCGTGAAATTCGCTACGCATGCAATGAATTCCCGCCGCCCAGTTTATTCGGGATACTTCGTCTTTCCGGTATTTACAATCAGCATCTTTTTGTTTTTGGGGAGCTTGTTTTTCATCTGCAGCATCAGCGCAAGGCCCGCAATCCCCGATGGCTCGCACTCAATTCCCTGCCCCTCGGCGATTTTCATTGCCCTGTCAATAAACCCCTCCCTTATTGTGTGCAGGTCCGACTTTGTTCCGCAGAAGCCCGCGCGCTTATAGTACCTTATCCACTGCTCGTCATAATGCATAAACGGCAGGTGCGGCGCATATAATTTATCCGCCTTTGATTCGGGATTGTTTGTTGTTGCCCCGAGAAAGTTGCACCTCCTCAGGGTTTTGGCATCGCCCCTGAATCTCGGGTCCTTTCCTTTGCCTGAAACTTCCCGCCTGTTTATGTTCAGGATGTTTTCATACAGGTTTCCCGTGCCGAATGGTATGAAGCAGTATTCGGGTGAATTATTAAGTATCTCGTAGCTGAGCCAGTCATAGAAGCGTGTTGTCGGGTCGGTGTCATCGTAAAAGTGTGTTGCGGGATTGACGGCTCTGCTTGAGGTTATGTCAAACCCCGCGGGGTTGCGCGTCATTGCAAGTATTTCCTCCCAGTTCAGGCACTTCTTTCCCAATTCTGTTTCGTAAATTTCACACCCCATTTTCTCAAGGGTTTTTGTGATTTTCTGCCCTATTGTGAAATCAACAAGCACCTTAAGGTTTGGCAGGCCGTATTTCCGCAGCATTGTCTGTATCGCAACAGCGGCGGAGCCCGATGAAATTATCGACATCTGCGGCAGTGCGCCCTTTGCCCGCCCCATTTTCTTTGCGAGCAGAAATTCCCTGTAACTTACAACAATTTCCCACGCCATCCTGTCCTTATGCGTTCCTGTGGGGTTTTTGCTCTCGTCCTTGAGCCACACATCCGAAAACCCCTGCACATTTATTTTATATGTCGGGGTTGCGGGAAATTTAGGGTCATCCGCGGGAAACTCCGGCCTCTCGGGATTGTTCTCGGAAGCAACAACAATTGACTTCAGTATTTTCTCCTCTTTTTTAGAGAGCGCCATGCCTATCTTTTTGTTTGTTCAAATTATAACCTTTTGCTTTTACCTAATCCATATTCACGCCCCCGTGGTATAGCCTGGACAGCATGCGGGCTTCCGGAGCCCGAGACCAGGGTTCGAATCCCTGCGGGGGCAACTTTTCTTTAAAAAAGAAAAGTTGACAAAAGAAACAGTTTTCGCCTTGGGGCGAAAACCCCTTCCACGAACGCGCGCTTTTGCAACGCGCAACCTTGGCTAAACCCAACCTGCCGTGCCTCCGGGCGTTTGAATCTCCCGCGGGGGCGCTGAAGCGTTATGCCCTGCCCCCCTGCCTGAGCCTTTCTATTAGCTCCCTTGTTGCAGGTGTTTTCTTGAGGCCTTTCTCCCTAATCAGATTGTAAATTTTTTTTGTCTGCCTGCTTTTGCCCTCTTCTATTGCATTCTTCAGGCATAACGGTATTAAGCTGTGCGCCCCAAGATTATAGCACAGTTCAACCGCTTTGGAATATTCCCCTTTTTCCAATTTTACCCTGATTTTCTTCGGCAGAAACGGCCTGCGCCTTTCTCTCCACGTCTCCTGCTTTTTTATGCGGATTGTAGTTCTCTGTTTTTTTGTCATATTTTTCCAACGCTGCTTTGCCTTTCTGGATAGTGCCTCCGCAGTCACTGGCGGATACCCTAATTTTTTCCTCCACCTAGACGCCGTATTGTAACTGGTCAGGCTGAGTTCTCCTGCGATTTCCACATCCCCTTTACCCTCTTCAAATAACCTCCTGAGTTTTTTTTGCCCTTCGGGCGTGCGCAACCACTTTATTGCCTGGGGCGTTGGCACGTACTTCCCCAGTTTTATTGCATAATTAGTCGCTATATTGACCCCCACGCCAATCTCCGTGGCAACCTGGCGGGGCGTCTTGCCCTGCATGGTTAGTTCAATGACTTTTTTCCGCGTTTCTCTGGGGAGCCTCCTGCTTTTTCTGTCGGGCATAAGTTCCTGTTTAAGGATATTGACCCTTTGCCTGGACAAGCCGAGCTCTTCAGCAATTTCTCTCTCGTTCTTGCCTGTTTTGAAAAGCGCCATCGCCCTTTCCCTGAGATTGTACTTGTAATCAAGCCTTCTTTTCGGCATATTAACAAGTACGGCGTCTCCGAATATATTCCTTGGCATCTACTCATTTTCGTTAATGATAACATTTTTAAGTAATTTCGCCCGCCCTTATGCATATGCCGAAGCACGACAATGAACTTCTGCTTTTCATCGCACAGCGTGCAGGCCTGCATGGCGGGGCAACACTTTCAACATCGCAAATCGCGCGCGCAATCAGCACATCACAGCAGTCCGCCTCGCGCAAGCTTCGCGCCTTGGAGCTTGCGGGCATGATAAACCGTGCCCCTACCGCGCGCGGGATTGAAGTTTCGCTCACAAAAAAGGGCAGGGAGCATTTGCACGCGCAGTTTCAGGAGATGAAAGGCATTTTCGCCCGCAAAACAACAAAAAAATTGCAGGGCACTGTGATTTCAGGCCTTGGCGAGGGCTCCTATTACCTCGGGCAGAAAAATTACCTTGCGCAACTGGAGCACGCACTTGGTTTCAAGCCATACCCCGGAACGCTTAACCTGAAAGTCAATGAGCACGAACTTAAAAATTTCACTGAGGGCATTCCCGCAGTGCACATCGCGGGCTTTTCCACGCAGGGGCGTACCTTTGGAACAAGCAAGTGCTGGCAGGTTGTGCTTGCAGGAAAGCCGAAAATCAGCGCAGCAATTATCCTGCCTGAACGCACCTCCCACCCCGGGCATATTATTGAAATCATTTCCCCCGCGAAACTGCGCTCAAAATTGGCACTGGAAGACGGCTCAAAAATAACTCTGGAGGCAAAATAATGAAGAAAATAGGCATTGCGGACACCATGTTTTCCCGTGCAGACCTTGGAAAACTCTCGGAACGCACAATTCGCGAGGAG
>JBDRDO010000092.1:0-37487 GCA_043820655.1 Candidatus Iainarchaeum sp.
GGGTGCGCGGCAACAAACTTATCCACATAGGATTTCGCGCTTTCCTTTCTTGTCCCGCCTATTCCAACGCCGACATTCGCCTCGTGCTTCCCCTTTGGGAAGCACCAAAGATAACCGCGCGGCGCCACCTTGTTGCCGAAAAACAACGAGATTAAATCCGGGTCGTCAAAATCAATGCCCGCCATTTCATACTGGAAGCCCGAATCAACGTCGTTCAGCCCGATTTTCGTTTCCATGCCGAGCATTCTCGCAACCCTGCTTTCAATCCCGTCGGCGGCAATTATCATTTTTGAGTTGTATTTCACAATTTCGCCGTACTCCTCTGTTGTTGCCTCAACGCCGCCGTTTTTGCGCTCCGCCGCAATTACCGGGGTTTTTACAATAATTTTCGCGCCCGCCTTTGCCGCATCCCTTGCAAGCTCCTTTTCAAACAGCCTTCTTTCAAGAACGAAACCTGAAGCATCCGGCGTCCTTACCTCAATCTTTTTCCCCTTTGGCGTCCATAATGCCGCGCCGAAAATATCATTAACAGCCCACTGCTTATTGGGTTTAATTCCCAGCCTTTTGAACCAGTTTAATCCGAGGCCTTCCGCACAGCGCACAGGAACGCCGATTTCCTGCAGTTTCTCCAGGCATAAAACGCTTACTCCCTGTTCCGCAAGCTTTTTGGAAGTCATTAATCCCGCGGGACCTCCGCCAACAACAACAACATCATAATTATCCGCCATAAAATCACCTTTCCACTATTCTCCTGCCTTTGCTCCCTTGCCCTTTCCATCAACCTTCTTCATTGCGTCAACAGGGCATATAAGCACGCATGAACTACATTCAATGCATTTTTCATGGTCAATCTCAATCCGTGTTTCCTTAAGCGTTATTGCCGCTTTTGGGCAAACTCCAACGCATCCTCCGCAGTAACAGCACTTTTTAGGGTCATTCACAATCATAATTTCACTTCTCTCTTGAAAAACTTGGGCAGGTAAATTTTAAAAAGCGGTTGGGTTTGTTTTTGTACGTGGGTGCGCCAGCGGGGTGGCGCAAAAAACCGCAACCTTTTAAAGAAGCACCATGTAATACATAGTGATATGGAGCACATAAGCATAAAGCTGGAGTCGGGAATCGCAAAGCAGATTGACAAAAGCATGCGCGAGTTCAACTACAGCACGAAAACAGAGTTCATAAGGGACGCGATAAGGGCGAAACTCAGGGAATTGAACGAGGAACGCAAAAAGAAAAGGGCGTGGGACGCGCTGTTTGCGGCGAAGGGGATTTTCAAAGGAAAGGGAAAGTTCGAAAGCGACGGTGATTTTTACAAGTGGAGAAAGGAATACGGGGCGCAGCGCGCAAAGGAGCTTGCGGAAGAATACGGGCTGAAAATCTAATCCGCCTCTTCGGGGAGAAGGCAGTCGGCAATTCCGATTTCGGCAAAGTGCCTGTCGCGGGAAATTATTGTTGCGCAATTGTCTCTTGCCAGAATTGAATGCATAACATCCGAAAAAGGAAACCCGCTGTGCTTCTTTAACCAGAGAGAATGCGCTTCAGAAAACTGCTCTTTGCTTATTTCTATGTGCACGATTATGTCACGAAAGTTCGAGAAAATTTCATCCACGCGGCTTTGCACGTAGAAACGGAGCAGTTCATTTGCAACCTCGTCGGAAATCAGCACAACATATTTTTTCTTCCTGCATATTTTGAGGAACTGGAACGCCAAATCGCCGAGCGGCCTCATCCCATCGGAGCGGTCCTCAAAATAGTCGCGCCAGATTGCGGTGTCTACATAGAACTTCCGCGCCATAATCAAAAAAGGCAACCGCGGGTTTAAAAATGCAGGGAGGGCACATTTCCGGTGCGGCGGTTTTCGGCAGCCATTTCCCCACGGGGACATCTGCTTAAAACTTTCGTGCCATATTTGTCCATTATGCACCCCTCTTTAGACATTCAAGGGAGCGGCTCAAAACGCCTGCGCGGAAAGAAAGTAGTGCTTGCAATGACGGGCAGTGTCGCCCTTGTTAAGGGATTTGAACTTTGCAGGGAATTAATGCGCCGCGGAGCGCAGGTGCAAATTGTGATGAGCCCCGCCGCACAGAGGCTTGTTAGCGCGGAACTGATGCACTATGCATCCGCGCGCAAACCAATTGTTGAAATTACCGGGCGCGTGGAGCATGTTGAATGGTTCGGCGAGAAAGGGAAAGGCGATTTGTTGCTGATTGCCCCCGCCACGGCAAACACAATAAGCAAAATCGCGTTGGGGGTTGACGATACTCCCGTAACAACCTTTGCAACAACCGCGATAGGGAGCAACAAACCTGTTATTTTGGTTCCGGCAATGCACGGCTCGATGTACAGGCATGTTGTGGTTAAAAAAAACCTCGGCTTGCTCAAGCAAAAAGGGGTTTCGGTTATGGAACCGCTGATTGCGGAAGGGAAGGCGAAACTTGCAGGCGTGCACGATGTGGTGCTAGAGGCGGAGCGGGCAATCCTCCGCGGCGAACTTGATGGGGCAAAGGTTGTTGTCAGCGCAGGCACAACACAGGAGAAAATCGACCCGGTTCGCGTTCTCACAACCCGCGCTTCAGGCTTAACTGGTTTGGAAATTGCACGCGAAGCATACCGCAAGGGCGCTTCGGTTACACTTCTACATAACCATAACGCCGCGGAGTCGGGCATAAAACAGGTTCAGTACTCAACAAGCGCTGAAATGAAGCGCGCACTAATGAAAGAACTGAAGGGAGCAACGTATTTCATTTCAAGCGCCGCTGTGGGGGATTTCACAATTGCAGGCAAAAGGAGCAAAACGCAAGGGAGCAAAGAAAAAATAAAATCCGGTTCGGGATTAACAATTGCGCTGAAGCCAAGTGAAAAAATAATTTCAGTTGTGCGGGAAAAATTCCCGAATTTGTTCATTGCAGGCTTCAAGGCGGAAACAAACAAGACGAAAAAGCAAATGATTGAACTTTGCAAAACTTTCATGCGCACAAACAATCTGCAGATGGTTGTCGGCAATGATGTTGCAAAGCAGGGCATGGGGACAGAAACAAACAAGGTTGTAATCCTCTCCGCGTCAAAGGGAGCAGGCAAAACCGCAAATCCAATCTGGGTTTCGGGAGAAAAGCAAAAAATAGCGGAAAGCATCGTAGGAATGCTCAACTAACGTGCAAAGTGGCCGCGCGAAAGGTAAATCATAAATACTCCAAGGAACTGGAAGACTGCGTCAAAAATCATTAGCTGCGGGAAAACAAGCAATACAAGATAAATTCCCTGTATTGCAATTGTCAGAAAGTAGCCCCATTTCTGCCTCATAAGGAATCCTATAAAGCCTATTATTTGTGCATAAAGGAGCAAGTCCCCAATGATGCCCAAACCAAAAATCTTCCTAATAAATAGATTAAGGATTATTGTGAGTGCAATCAGGCCCAACGAAATAAACCAAAAATTCCTCGCGCCAAGCATGTATAGAAAACGCACTTCAGATATAAAATTTTATGCCTGTGTTGGTTAGCCCTTCAAAACCTCTAATCCCGGCAGTTTTTCCCCCGCCAGATATTCAAGCAGTGCCTTTCCCGCTAAAGAAACAAAATCAAAGTCCGAAGGGAGCAGCCCTATCGCAGAGAGCGCCTTTTCAGTGTCTCCCCCGCCCACTATGCTGTAAGTCCTTGAAAACGCCGCAGCCTCCAAAATCTTCTGCGTTCCTATGCTGAATTCCTTTTCCTCATACCTGCCCATCGGGCCGTTGCAAATTGCAACTGCACTGTTCCTTATCTTTTCCTTGAAATCCTCATATGTCTGCTTTCCAATGTCAAATGTCATGCTCATCGAGGGCATGCCGCTTACTGAAATTTCCTTCCTTTGTTCGTCCTTCATAACCGCAAAATCAACAGGCAATGTAATTTTATCCCCGAACTTGCCAAGAATTTCGTTCATTTTTGCCTTCATTGTTTTTGAGCCCTTTTCGGCAAGCATTTTGTCCTTTGCCCCGAACTGCACTCCCTTTGCCGAAAGGAAAAGCTCCCCGAACAGCCCGCCTATCACAGCGGAATCCGCCTTGCCCTGCTCAAGCATTGTTTCAAGAACCTTAATGCTGTCCTCGGGTTTTGCCCCTCCCAATACAAGAAGCCTTTTGCCCTTGATTTCCTCAAGCTTTTCAAGCGCCTCAAGTTCCTTTAACAGTGCGCACCCCGCATAGCAGGGCATGTGCTTTGCAAACCCGACAACAGTTGCATGTGCGCGGTGGCAGATGCTTAATGCGTCCTGCACAAACAAATCCCCCAAAGGCGCGAGTTCCGAAACAATTTTGCTTTTGCCGTGTTCCTCCGCGCTTTTCTTTTCCATTTCCTCCTCGCGCATTCTTGTATTGTCAAGCAGTATTATTTCCCCGTCCTGCATTCTCTTAATCGCGGTTTTGTAATCCTCATTCCAGAAAAAGAACTTAACTTCCCTGTCAAGTTGCTTTGCCAATTTCACCGCATGCCTGTCAAGCGAAACAAACCCATCCTCCCCGGGCCTTGCCTGATGTGAGAGTATAACTGTTTTCGCCCCTTCCTCTGAAAGGTAATACATTGTTTTAGCATGCTCCCTCAGGCGCGCATTCATCAGCACGCGCCCCTCAACAACAGGGCTGTTCAAATCCGCACGCAGGAACACGGTTTTCCCGCGAACCTCTGCATCATAGATTGATTTATACCCCATTAAATGCACCAAATAAATTTGGGGGAATAATGATTAAAATACCCAGCCCATCGGAAAGCCCCCGCGGGTTAAGGTTAAAAACATGGAAACCCCAATTCTATTGGAGTGTTATATGCCTGCCAGAACAATGCGCGGCATAGTCCGCGGTTTCGGAACAATAAAACGCGAGATTTCAGATGCCGAAACACCTGAGGAATTCGGGATTCTGGAGGCGGAACTTGCGGATCCTGATGTTTTGCTTGAGGTCGGCGAGGAAAACGTGCGCCTGCTGAAGGAACTGATCAAGGGCAGACTCAAAGGAATGAAGTAAGCGGGAATGTGTTTTTATGGGCGTGAAAAATAGTTTTACTGATTTGCATGAAATCAGCGGCATTGCGCTGAAACTGGAAAATGAAACAAACAAACTCGAATTCGGCAGGGGCATTACTGAAGTAAAGCCTGTAATCCGCCACGGCGCGGAGATGAGGCAGGTTCTGCAAAATTCCGATGCACTTGGGGCGCAGGACTGTTATTACATGTACCGCGGCGTGCAAAGGGAGCAGGATAATGCAGAAATTGAAAAAGCAGGTTTGCGCTATGACATAACAATTCTGCCTGCAATCCTGCACGGAAAGGAGTTCAACAAGACATTCGGGCATTTTCACCCGAAAATTCAGGGTTCCGAATTGACGTACACGGAAGTTTACGAGGTTCTGCACGGCAAGGCGCATTACATTCTGCAGGGCTCTGCGGTTGGGGTGGAAAGCAAGGGCAAAGGCACGCAGGCGCACGCGGGGGATTTTTTTGTTGTTGAAGCAGGCGCCGGGGACAAGGTTGTCGTTCCCCCGAATTACGGGCATGTCACAATAAACCCCTCGCGCACGGAGCCCCTTGTAATGTCGAACTGGTCCGCGGCGGATTTCAAAAGCGATTACGGAATTTTCAGGGAAAGGCACGGTGCGGCGTATTATGAAACCGCGGGCGGGGATGTCACGGGGGAAAAAACTTCGGGCGGCTGGGCAAAAAACAAAAAATACGGCACGGTTCCGGTGATAAAAAAATTAAAGCCGCGCGATGTGCCGGAGTTCGGGCTGCTTAGGGGAAAACCGATGTATTCCCTTGCCGCGGAGGGAAAACTGGGGCTTTTGGATTTTTTGAAAAGCCCCGCGCAGCATATTCGGATTTTTGATGGGCTGCTGCGCTGAAGTGTGCCCAAATGCGCATGCGGAACCTTTAAATAACTATAGCGCTATAGTTATATGTGGTTTTATGCCGACTACAACTATTCAAGTTGAGCACCCGACAAAGGAACTGCTGAACGAACTGAAAAAGAACTTCAATTCAAAAACCTATGACGAGGTAATCCAGCGGCTCGTGAAAAAGAAAACGGGCTCGATGTTCGGGAAGCTTTCAAAAGGAAAAAAGGTCTCTGTCGCCGAAATGATGAAAGGGCTGCGCGATAAGCATGACCGGTTCTGACCTTTTTCTTGACTCAAGCGTGTGGCTTGGGTACTTCCTCGGGAACATCCAAAAGACGAAAGAGATTATAGAATCGGAAGAAAACACCCTTTTCACGTCAATAATTTCCCTTCAGGAGATATGCAGAAAACTTAAGAAGTTGGGCAAAACCGAAAAGGAAATAACTGCCGCAATCGGATTTATCGAGGAAAACAGCAGCATAATTAACCTCAACAAGAAAATAGTGATAAGAGCCGCTGATTTCTGCGAAAAATACGGGCTGCACGCGATGGACTCGCTTATTTATGCGAGCGCCATGAGTACAAATGCGGCATTTGTAACTGTCGACAAGGACTTTATGGGCTGCCCAAAAACGATTATACTTGAGCGACCTGGGGCGGAAGTTTGAACTGCTTGATTTTTTGAAGAATCCCGCGCCATATCTGCGGGTTTTTGAAAAGGTGATTGGATGAAAAAGCCGGCTGAAAAGCGCAATAAAAGGCCGTTGCGCGAAGAAAATATGTGGAAAACACAAATTCCGCGCACGCCAAAAGCCCTATTTAAAAGCGCATTTGCGCCGCCCCTTACAACTTATGAAACGAAGGGCCTGGAATTGCGGTCCTTTCTTTTACATAATGTGCCAAGCGTAAAAGAAGTGATGGAATCTGAGCGGGCAATGGGTGAAAATGTATCGGGCTCAGTCCACTGGGGCGGCAGCCTTTGGTCCATATTGCCCGCCGCGAAAATAGAAAAGGTCGGCGCGCAGGAAGTAATAGGGGGACTCTGCAGGCTCAGGGACGAGTTTTTAGAAGCAGGCAAGGCGCTTTCTGAAACAGAGTACTTGTGGCGGCAGGCGGAAAGGTCGTATGGCGGGCAGAAGGTCACTGTAATAGGGGATGCGCTGGAAATTTACTATAAAGAAATCGAAAAAACGCTGGGCAAATTCCCGAGCCCTACGTTCGTAAACGAGCTTATCCAGGCGCTGGAGCTAAATTTAAAGAAGCTCCCTCGCAAATGACGCGGATTGCCTGCCCCGGCTTATAGGCCGCGCGCCTATTTCTTCATCATCAGCCCGCACATCTCAACTAAACGCTGCGAATAGCCCATCTCGTTGTCGTACCAGGCAAGCACCTTAACAAGCTTCCCGCCGGTAACGCGCGTCATTCCCGCGTCAAATATGGCGGAGTGCTTATTCCCCACAATGTCCGTGCTGACCAACGGCTCCTCGGAATACTGCAGAATGCCCTTAAGCTCGCCCTCCGCATATTTCTTCACAGCGGCATTGACCTGTGCAACAGTAACCTCTTTCTTCAGCAAAACCGTCAAATCCGTAACACTCCCGTCAGCAACAGGCACGCGCAAAGCAATTCCGTCCATCTTCTCTTTCATGGGGGCATAGACATTCCCAATCGCAGCGGCAGCCCCGGTGCTTGTCGGAACAATATTAATTGCCGCGCTCCTCGCCCTGCGCAGATCGCTATGGGGTCCGTCAATTAAATTCTGGTCCGCTGTATATGCATGAATTGTCGTCATCAGCCCGTATTCAATCCCGAACGTTTCCTCCAAGGCGCGCGCAACAGGCCCAAGGGAATTTGTCGTGCATGAAGCCATGTCAATAATTTCCTCCCCTGCATAAGATCCGCAGTTAACCCCGCGCACAAATTCCTTCACACCCTCGCCCTTAGCAGGGGCGGTAATAATAACTTTTTTGGCACCCGCCTTCTGGTGCCTTTCCGCATCCTCCTTGCTCCTGAAAATCCCCGTGCTTTCAATTACAACATCAACCCCCAAAGCCCTCCATGGAAGTTTCTCCGGCTCCCTTTCACTAAGTGCGGCAATTTTCTTTCCCCCAACAATTAAACTGTCGCCCTGCGCCTTGACATCCGCCTTAAACTCGCCGTGCACAGAATCGTGCTTAAGCAAGTGCGCAAGCACGTCATTACTGGTCAAATCATTGACCGCAACAACCTCTAAACCCTTTTCCGCAAATGCACACCTGAAAAAGTTCCTCCCAATTCTTCCAAAACCGTTAATGGCAATTTTAATCATGTAAAAACCCCCGTGCCCCATGGCTAACTTAATGCCGGAACAAAAGAATTATGCAGAGAAATTATTTAAAGGTGTTGGGCGCACTAGTGCAGCCAGCCCATCACAAAATTCACATATTGTATGGGGTATCCGTCGGCAATCAGCTTCGATGCATCCTCCCCCGAGCCGAGAAGTTCCTTTATTTTACCGACCTTTTCCCCGAAGTCAAGAACTTCCTCCTTCTTATAGCCAACGGAAATCAAATCATCAACAAGAAATTCCATCGAGTATCTCTCGCCGCGGTCGCCGATTGCCTTTACAGCCTCAGGCAGTGTGCATTTTCGCTTTCTGAGTGCCTCAAGCGCCTTTATGGGATAGCGTGGAAATTCCTCAGCCATTCTAAATGAATGTGTAAACACACATAAAAACCATTGCGCTTCTGCCGCCATCTGCCTTAATTCACAAATCCGGCTTAATCGCATGCAAAAAGTAGGAAATCCCGAGCAGTATCACAATAACCGTGAATATAAGGGGTGAGAGAGGCCCTGCAATGAAGGCAAGCACAGGGTGCAATCCAGAACCCATCAATGAAAAGAAAAAAACAGCAAATAGAATTACGGCAAGCGCAAGCACAGTTTTACTGCGCGAAAGTGAAACTTTCCTGAAATCGCCTAACAAAATCACACCACACAGCCCGCGCAAATTTCCCGCGCGTTCATATAAACTGCTCGTATTTAGTTGCATTGAACCTGTATAAAAACCTTCTTATCCTCAGCCCCTTAAAGCTGTACTTCTGCAAAACAGCCTTCCTTTCCCCCGAAAACTCGTCAAATCCGCGCCCCTGTGAAGGGTCTAAAATGTAAAACTTCCCCGCATGCTCGGTAATGACAAATGCATGTGTTTTCATATCATCAAGTTCGGCAATGACAACCTCTGCATTTTCATCCCCCAATGCAAACAGCAGGGTGCATAAAAATACCGCAAGGTCCTCATCATCCCCCATGCGATTGTTCACAATCTCCTTCGGGCTGAGCCAGAAGTTAAGCTCCATGTCACTGTCAACATAATTCATTTCCCCCTGCACAAACCCAAACGTCTTCTTTGCAATCTCGCCATAATCGCGGGCAAAGACATAGCCCTGAGGCATACGCCCCTGAATAATGCTTTGCACCGTCAAATCCTTTTCGTTTATGAGCGCCTTAAGCTCCCCCACAGTCTTCCTCTCGTATTCATTTATGAGGCCGGCATAGCGCGAAAGCAGCATTCTGTAAAGCTTAAATTGCATCTCCCTTGAGGCATCCTGTTCCCCCTCATTTCCCGTGCTTATTGTTGCGCACCCCTTAAGGGAGTTGCACTCCTTAACTGCACTAAGTAGTTTTGCCTTTGTTATTGCAAGCTCCTTTTTCATCCGCTGGTTATCATTTTCAAGTTCCGTGTAATTCGGCCCCTGTAATGATGCAAGCTGGTTTTTCAATTCGGAAATCTGCTCCCCCAATTGTTCCCTGCGCACGGAATCCTGCTCCGCACTAAGCTCCTGCTCAAGCTCCTGAATATTGCGCCAGATTGTCTGCTCCGCGGAAGTCTTGCTCAGCCGTTCCTCGTGGAGCCCGGAGCCCGAACCAGTAGGCAATGCCATATTTATATTTATTGGCGCGGCAATCCTCAAAAAGGGTTATGTTTGCGGATATCTGCATTGTTCTGAATTTTTTTTATTTTTTTTGCGCGATTTTTAATTTTTTGTTTTCACGTGCGCAGGGGGGTGCGTTTTTATATTACAACTGCTATATATAACACAGTGAGTACCATGCGCGCCGCAGTCCCAAAATGTAAAAACAGCAAAGGCCAGATGTCCCTTGAATACATGGTAATGAGCGCATTCCTTTTGCTTATAGTCGGCCTGCTCTTCACTTACGCTTACATAAATTATGACCACGCAATGAAGCTTGACATGGCAAATTATGCTGTTGATTCCATTGCCGAGGCCGCAGACCAGGCATACGCACTCGGCACAGGCACTGTGCTTTTTGTTGATATAATCCTCCCCAATGGAATTGAGGGGAGCAGCGTTTTCGGCAAGGAATTCCAAGGGGGAAACGAGGTGCAGTACACCCTCAACATAATGGGCGTGCAGAACACGATTTTTGCCAAGACAATCGCCGAACTTGATTCAGAAAACTCGGTGCTTCCTTACACAGGCATAAGCCACAAGATGAGGATAAGCATGGGGGACTGCGTGGACGGCAAGGTCACAATTCTGGAAGTGGGGGAGGAATGCCCGCCTTAATAATTGCATATGGTGATATGGTGGAAAAAGGCAGAGTTACAATCTTGGAAGCCGGGGGTGAGTGAATTGCGTGCGCAGGCATCTGTTGAAATAGTGATGGCAGTTGCCCTGATTATAATGCTTTTCCTAATGGTGCTGTGGTTTGTGAATGCAAGGGAAGGGGATGTGCAGTTTGTTGAACAGCAGTATGACAACCAGCGCGCCTGCGGCAAGCTTTCATCAATAATCTCCTCTGCCTATGCGGCACGCTCCGGCACAGTGCTGACAGCAACAATAGACCGCGATGCCAAAATAATTGGCAACAACATTCACATAGGCAAGGAGAGCAATTACTCCTGCACGTTTGTTGGCAGTGCGCAGGAAAATCTTGAACTAAAGGCCGGCGGAATAAAGGCACGCAATGTCGGCGGTACGGTTATTGTGGAGAATCTGGGGGAGTGATGGCTTGCTTTGCAAAAAAGGGCAGGTAACGGCGCTTGATTTCATGTTCGGGCTTTTTCTGTTCCTTTTCATCGCCGCTTGGCTGTTTTCAATATGGTCGAGCAATTTAGGAGTTGCAATAACCGAACAGGGCTTTGAGCAAATGCGCGGAAAGGCATTCCAGGCGATGGATGTGCTTGTCCGCACAGGCGGAACCCCCCCTGACTGGGAAGGCGGCGCAGAGGGCGGCTGGGGGGATGGAGAAATGGACGGCATTGTTTCACTGGGGCTTGCATCCAAGGACCGTGTTATGATGCCTGACAAGCTTTCCGCATTTATCCTTGCGGGAGACCCGTCACTTAACGATATGCGCGATTACAACAGGACAAAGGTGATATTCGGCATTATGCAGTACGATTACTTCTTTAAATTGAAAACCCTTGACCCTGTGCAAACATTTGAAACAGGACTGGCGCCTGGCGCAGCCGCAACAGCCGTCGCAGTAGAGCGCACTGTAATGTATGAGGGGGGTGAGGCAATTGCAACGTTCACGATCCACTATGAGTTTGACTAGCTCGGGATTTGCGCTTTCCCTTGATGCCCTGCTCGCGCTTGCGCTTGTCATAGGGATTCTAACATTTGGCAGGCTGATGGTGTTTGACAGCCAGAGCACAGGCAATATAAGCCAGCTGCAGACCCTCCAGCGCGGGGATGATGTATTCACAACCCTCTACAACTCAGGTTTCCTTCTTGACAAGCTTGACAGCAGCGGCTTTTATGACTCTACAGCGGAGGAGATACGCCTGAAAATGCAGGAAATGCTCCCGAGCAATATGGATTTTAAGATTGCAATACGCAGTTACGGCGTTGACTTTGAGCAGTGCAAAGTGGGCCAGACATTTGATGATTGTTTCCCCGATACAGACATAATAACCGCGGGGGGTGCTCCGTCAAATGATGCGGAAGTGCTGCACGGCAGGCGCATGTTTGTCAAGGAAGAGCCGCCAGGGGAGTGTGATACTGAAAATTATTCTTCAGGCATAAGTCCGTTGCGCCGCCCAGGCATATTATCCTTCGCCGGGGAGGGTGATGAAATGTCCCTGAGCGTTGATATTGATTATGACGGTTATGGCAATGACGAAGACCTTGAATGTGATGAGGATGTCTCGGTAACCCTTGGCATTACCGCCAACGGCCCGGGTGAAAGGGACCCTGTTGATGTAATGATTGTAATGGACCGTTCGGGAAGCATGGGTGATTACACTATGTTCGACATGAATGTCCTCACTGGGCAGTTCGGCGGCAGCGGCACAAGCAACTGCTCGTGCTGGTCCAACTGGTTCTGCACATATGGCTTGTTCGGCTGCCAGTGGGAATATTACAACTGGGAGGAGCTCGGTACTTTTGTTATAGAGAGTGAGGACTCATTCACGGCATCCTTAAAGTACAGCGGAGCCAGTGGCAGCCCGCCCCCCGCGCTGAAGCTCATAAGCCCGTCCGATGTTGAATATGGCGGTACAGGCCCCGATGTTGAAATAGATTATCCTGCGGAAACAGGCATCTGGACTGCATGGGGGTGGAGTGATGAAGAAATAGACTACAATGTGAGCAAGTACTTCAAGAAGCTTGACGTAGCGAAGGACGGCTCGCAGTATTTCGTTGACCTTGCGGAATGGCAGAATCAGGACCAATTAGGCCTTGTCTCCTTCAACCAAAGTGCAACACTTGACGAGCCGCTTACAAATGATTTTGACGCGGTTAAGGATGCGATAGAGGCAATGAATGAAGGCGGCAACACCGCAACAGGCGACGGAATTTATGAAGCAACGGGCGAACTCATTAACGGAACAAACGCAAACCCCGATGCAATGAAATTCCAGGTTCTGCTCGGGGACGGCAAGTCGAACACCGGCAGCTCATCATCCTCCGCCGCACAGAATGCCGCTGACAACGGCATAATAATATACACAATCGGCTTCGGCGAGGATGTGAAGGATGACGGGGGTGAGGCGGAACTTAAAATGATTGCCGAAACAACCGGCGGCGAATACTATTACGCCGAGGACGAGGACGCACTGAAAGCTTTTTATGAGCTAATTTCGCAGCAAATAGGCACAAGTGCCGCAGGCGGGAATCCGATGGACAATGTTGTTGTCACATTGCCGGTCCCGACCGGAATGATAGTAATAGACGAGGGGCAGGACGGTTACTTCCTGGATGGCGTGGGCGATGATGATAATTTCCTAATATTCACGCTGGGCGACTTTGATTACTATGAGGAATGGGCAGACACATATGTGGCGGTTTTCCCCTGCTCAAACAACGAGAACTGCGAAATAGCGGAGAAAACATTCCCTTCAGAGGGCAGTACAATAGAATACACGGATAAGGATGATACCGACCAGTCCGCGCCCTGGGATGTGACAGTAACAGTTAACTTCCTCTATCGCGACCTCACTGTTGAAATAATAAAAGGCACAATAATCGGCAAAAATGAGGTCTACCTTGATGTTAACGCACAGAACATAGGTTTTCTTGACACCGGCGGGACAACCATCGAGTTCTACCTTGACTATTCCGGGGGAGATGGCGAGTTCCTTGGGAGTGTTGATGTTGATGCCTTTTGCGGCGGTGCGGGCGAGAACTGCGAGGACAACTTCCAGATTTTCTATGATGTATATTTAAATAAGGAAGGCCTTATTTCTGCAATAATAAATGAGGGCATGGAAATCGGGGATTGCCCTAATAATAATGAAGATAAAATAAATTGCACCGACGGGGCGGAGACCCAGTACTTTACCTTTGACTATTGGATGTGGTTTAAATGAATTCGGCAAACAGGGCTGGAAAGGGCGCACATACACAGCGCGGCTTCACAATCTCGCTTGACGCCGTGTTTGCCCTCCTTATTGTTATTACATTCATAGGCTTCGGCAGGGTTGTGCTCTTTGAAACGCAGGGCACCGATACCCTTGCAAAACTGCAGGCAATCCAGCGCGCGGACGACGTATTCACAACAATGATAAACACCGGGAGCATTTGGGAATCGCTGGATGAACCGGGCCTTACTACCGGCTCTATAGAGGATATATATGATAAGATGGATGCACAGCTCCCTGAAAATATTGACTTTATGATTACGATGCGCCTCTATGATTCAACAATCGATGCTGAATGCAGGTCTCAAAAGACATTTGAGAAATGTTTCTCCCCCTCTACATTGAACAAAAGCTGGCCTGAGATTAGTAAAAAGCCCACGCATGGAGACATATTGCACGGCAGGCGCGTGTTTGTAAAGAAGCAGCCGGAGCCGGATTGTACATATTGCGGCAATGGGGTGTGTGATGATGACGAGGGCGAGAACTGCTCCACCTGCTCAGGAGACTGCCTTCCTACTGGTCTTGAGTGCTGTCTCGGCATTGTTTGCGCATTTGGTGAGACATGCGTTGATGATGTTTGCACGCCGCCGGGCGGCTTTGCCCCAGCAACATTCCCCTTTTTGGGCAGCAGTAAAATCGCGCACCTTGAGGGCGAGGGCATGAACCTTTTGCTCAGAACGGAACTTGCCCCGGAATACTCCCCCGCGGATGAGCTTGACTGCGATGAAACAGAGAACGTGCACCTTGAAATCGAGGCAAGCGCGGGAGAAGGGAGGGCGCCTGCGGACATAATGATGCTCCTCGACCGCGGCGAATTCATGGGCAGGTTTTTAGTGAAGGACTCTTTAATAAACATATCCCATTACTGTCGTGACACGTGGGAGGTTGCAGGCACATTCTACAATGCGGATTTCCGTTCTTTCCAGATAGTTCCGGACGACCCCGCAATAGCGTTCCGCCTGACCGACCCGAGTTCCGAAACGCACCTAGTTAATGAGGGCACTTTTATGAAGCCGACAGATATCGGCATCTGGACCGTGGAGTGCAGGAAAACAGGGGGCGGCAAGACAGTCAACTTTTCAAAATATTACCGGAACATAGAGGCGGAGCAGCACAGTGCAGTGGATTTTTTGAGCACAGCCAGCCTCAAGGAGCCGGACCAGGCGGGGCTTGTCACCTTCGGCACTGACGTAACCCTTGACGCCCAGCTCACGACGGATGAGGATGCGGTAATAACCGAAATCTGGGCAATTCCTATGCCCCCCGGCGGGGGGACGAACATTGCCGGCGCCATGAACATGGCTGTTGACGAGTTCAACACGCGCGGCGGCGAGGGGTATGTGCGGGTTGCAATACTTATGAGTGATGCGGCGGCGGAGAAGGGGGATGTGGACGGGGCAATCGCAAACGCCGTGGCAAACAATGTTGTCTTTTACACGATTGCCGTGGGGGAGGGGTCTGATGAGGGCGCTTTGCAGGAAATCGCGCTCGGCACGAGCGGGGAGTTCTGGAAGATAACCGACACCGACACGCTCGATACTGTTTACGCCCTCATTGACATAGAGATTGTGGAGCTCACAATCAACGGGAACAGGGTAGACAATCCGATTCTCTATATACCGATTCCCGCGGGGCAGACAGTTCTTACGCACCCGGATGCGGAAATAGTCGAAGAACCTGGCTGCACGCACTGCCTCAAATACTCTAGCCTTGAGAGTCTCACGGTCGGGGAAATATGGGAGGCCGATTACTCAGTTGAATTCCCCTGCTCCGACCAGCACAGCTGCGAGAAGGCTGTGCAGGGCTTTCCCGAGGAAGGCACATTTATAGAATATATTGACATAGAGGAAAATCCCGGCAGGCTTGACTGGCCGACGGAAGGGCCGCCCGAATACCGGGTTGTTGATTTCGACTCAAGGGACCTTAAGATTGAGTTCCTCGGCGGAAAGGTTATTGCGCCAAACCAGATTTATATGAATTTAGTGGTGGAGAACATAGACGACCTTGACACTGTGCCGACAGATGTGGTGTTTTCAAGGGGCGACACAATAGAGGGCGGCGGCGAGGAGGTGGGAAGCGCCCCGCTTGTTGCAGTGCCCGGCCTCTGCGGCCCGTTGAACCCGCCATGCAGTGACGGTCCGCAGTACTATTATGATGTTTACCTCCCCGCGGATGGCCGGATTTGGGCGCAGTTCGCGCTGGAGGATGGGGAATTGGTGAATGAGGAATGCCCGAAATACAGCCTTGCCATGCTGGATTGCTCTGTCGGACCGAGGGTGCAGTATTACACCCTGGAGTGGTGGCTGTGGCCTGCTTCGGAAACAACGGGGGGTAGTTAAATTGAACCATAATGGTGTGCTTTTTGCGTTCATGGCATTTCTGCTTGTGATGGTTGTGCTGAGCCTTGGCACAACAATAAGGGAGCAGAGAATGGAGCTTGAGGACAGCATAACATCAACCTCCGCGATTGTGGGGGTTAGCGGCAAGTTCAACAACATAATTAATGATGTTGTTGCGTTTGACAAGAACAACTTTGTGAAGGATATACAGAAGCGCATCCTGCCGTTCAACTACTCCATTGACTATGACTTGATAAGGGTGCATCAGGAACTGCCTGTGAAAAGCGCGTATATAAGTAATTACTTTGATGTGATTAATATATACTCTATTTTCGTGGAGGATGAAAATCCCGAAACAACATATGACCTGATGGTTGTCGACACAAACACGCTCATTAACACAGACTGGCCGCCTCAGGGAAAACCGCCCCCGTCACAGCCCGATAATCCTCAGTTCATGATCTGGCCGCAGTGCCTGAAGCTTGTTATTGAGGCTGATGAAATAGGCGGCGTAATCCAGGATTCCACATACTGGCGTTTCGAGCCGGGTCTTCCCCCCGACCCTAATAAACCCACTGAGGGCTGTGCATCCGCCTTTGACTCAGGCAGTGTTGACAGGTATGATGTCAACATGTCGTTAATGCAATATAAGGAGTACTACAACACTATTGAGTGTGAGTTCTTCGGCTGTCAGGCACCATGCGCCTGCCCCACTGCCGCATACGGCTACGGCACAGGCCTGCCCTACTTCAAGCTGACGATTGATGATTCGCGGTGCCAGCCAAATTGCAAGCTTGGCGGGCAGGCAACATTAGTAAGCAGCCACTACGATCCGACAAAAGAAAACAGTGTGACAATATCCTGCGAAGCAGACCTCCTGACTCCGAATTGCTATGCAACCACGCCGATTACAATTGTGTTTGGCAACGACACTGCCTATAATCCAAACAAGAACGATGTGTTCAGGATCGGCAACTCGGGCGGCACGGTTGACGTGGATATGAACGTGACCTTTGCCAGCCCCGTGGACCAGTTGCGCTCCATGGATTTCAATGTAAGGGTACACCGTGCGGACTTCAATATAACAATAAAGAATGTTGACGACCCGCCCGCTTAAGGGGGCTGGTGCGGGGCAGGGTTGCCGCGCACAAACAGTGCGCCGCAAAACAGGCGGTCATTATACATTATTATTCCTATTAATGAACAATAATAAGTTATAAAAAGCAGAACATGTATATTGTATTGAAAATTTGCTTTTTATATGGTGAATATAATGGATGAAAAAAAGAAAGTTGAAACAAAGAAGCCCGAAAAAAAGAAGCGCGGAATCAGGCAGTTCCTGCGCGGGCTTTTCCGGTTCATTGGCAGGAAAGAGGAGAAGGCGCTTAAGGAAACACTGCCAACCAAACCAGTGGCAAGACCGCGCAAAAAGGAGGTAAGCCTTGCAAAGCAGCTCCGCCTCTGGAGAAAAAGGTCCGAGGAGCTTACAAAGCGCGTGAGGGTTTTGGAAAGGCAGCTCAGGAAGAGCGAGATTGCGCCAAGGCAGGCGCTTGGAGGGGTGCGTGTTGTTTACGCAACCGCGGGGCATGAGGACATTAACCTTGACAAGGAAATAAGGAAAACAAAATCCCTTATGAAGCTGATGGAAATCGATTATCACAAGATGCGCGCCACGCCCGAACAGTTCAGGACAAAAATGCTGGAGTACAGGGAACGCATGCATCTCCTCCAGCTTGAAAAGGATGAGCTTGCGCGCGAGGGCATGAAAATTAGGCATGTTGGGGGCAAGATAAAGGAGATCGCGCTTAAGTCGCCAGAGGGCGGGCCCGAGATTGTTCAGGAGTTTGAACAGAGCATTAAAGCCCTGCCGCTTGAATGGAGTTCGGATTCCGGTGCTGAGCTTGCCGAAGTCGCATCAACAAGTGCAATGCCACGCAGTGCAGGGGCAGTTCCTGCGAAACCCGGGAAAATGCCCCGTGCGAAAAAGGGCACGGGGAAATTTGTGGAAAGCCGCGCGCGCAAGGCAAGTGCGGTGAAAAAGCAGGCGGTTAAAATTAAGCCTATGGCAAAGCCGAAGCAAATGGCGCAAATGGCAAGGGCACTGCGGAAGCCCGTGCCTGTGCGGCAGACGCCGGTGCAGGCAAAGGCAAAACCCGCACTCAAAAAGCCATTGCCCGCACAGCCAAAACCCCTGCCGCAGAAGGCGGCACAGGCGCCAAGGAAGCCGTTCCCCGTGCCCGCAACGGAGCAGGCACCAGTGCCTGTCAGGATTGTCGAGTCAAAGCCGGCGGCTGTAAAGCCTGTGCCTGCCAAACCCGAACCCGCAAAGCCAAAACTGGAAAAACCGGCCGTGCCCTTAACTAAGCCCGGACTGCAGGCAGTCTCAAAACCGAAGACTGAACCGCCAGTGCTGGAAAAGCAGGAGATTCCAAATGGTGGGCTGTCAAAAGGAATACTTTCAAAGATAAAATCCGCCACAATGTTGAAACCCGTGCGGAAGCCGGTGCCACTCCCGCCAAAACCTGCACAACAGAAGCCCATATTGCCCAAGCCAAAGTCTCCGCCGCAGAAGCCCGCCATGCAGGCTGTAAAGAAATTCGAGGTTAAGGCTGAAAATGTTGTTGTTAAGGGCAAGGACGAGCCCGTGACCAAACCTGCGCAAGACCCTGACTCTAAGGATCACTCCTTTAAAATAATGAGCCAGCGCGAAAAAATTGCGCAGTGGGCCGAGGAAAGGCGCGCCAGGCTTAATCAGGATCGTGAAAAGCAGAAGCGCATTGCGGGGAATCTTGATGAAGGGACTGAGGAGCATGATGCTGCCCCTGCAACGCCTGCCAAGGCAGACACTGTGCAGGAACCGCTTCCCAAACAGGGTGAGGCGCAGGAAAAAACAGGCAATTTACGCAGCCTTTTCAAGGGCAAGCCTGCAAATAAATCCGAGGAGGAGAGAATTGCCGGGCTTGAGGAAAGGATGACGGCTCTTATGCAAAAGCACAATGTTTCCAGCAATGAAGTGAAGCGCGAGGCAATGGCAATTGACGCACCTTCAGTTGTAGGGAGCTTCAACAAGCTTATAGGCCTGCTTGAATCCAAATATGAGGGAACCTCGGGGGGAATGTACAGAGGCGGGCGCGGAGGCGGGGCAGGCAGGGAATCCCTTCCAAATACAACTTCACTTGGGATGGACGCTATGCTGAAGAGGCAGGCAGCGGAAACCGCAACCCCCACTGACTTAAAGAAAAAACGCATAGTTACGGACTTTGACAGGACACTTTCACTTGTAACCGAACGGGAGAAGATAAGAATCAGCGAGATTGCCTCGGAGCTTAATATTTCCTCCGGCAGGGTTGAGGAGTGCTGTGATATACTTGAACGCGGAAATTTAATCGAGATTCACTATCCCGCAATAGGCAAGCCCTATGTGCAGGTTGCAAATTATGCCGAACTCAGGGCCGCGCAGAAGGAACAAGAGAAGGATGCAAAGCCAAAAAAGAAGGGGGCTGGCAAGAATGTCTGACAAACTGCTTAAGGAATACGAGCTTGAGTCCGAGGGCGTGAACCTGAAGATAAGCATTGTTCATGTGGAGGGCGAGTTTGTACGGAGTTACTTAGTGGATATTCCCGAATTCGGGCCCGGCACAGAGGCCCTGCTGAAAAACCTGAAAAGCACGCTTGTGACCGACACATCAATAAAAACCGAGAAGATGCTTGATTCGCGCTTCATAGGTTCTCTGAAAACCGCGTTCAAGGCACGCGCGGGGAAAATACTTGAAAAGGAACTGCCGAATGTTGACGAGCGCACAAAGGAACTGCTTATTGGAATGCTCCTGCATGAAATGCTGGGCCTTGGCAGGATGGAATTCCTGCTTGCGGACGGCAACCTTGAAGAAGTAGTTGTGAATTCCTCAACAGAGCCTGCATGGGTATACCACAAGGAATTCGGCTGGCTGCGCACTAATGTCATTATAAGCAATGAAAGCGAAATACAGAATTTTGCAAGCATAATCGCAAGGCGCGTTGGCAAGCAGATAACTGTCCTGCACCCGCTCCTAGATGCCCACCTTATCTCAGGGGACCGTGCAAACGCCACATTATTCCCGATTTCAGGCCGCGGCAACACGCTTACAATAAGGCGCTTCAGGCGCGAGCCATGGACTGTTGTTGATTTCATAACCAATAACACCGCAACCCCCGAGCTTATGGCATTGCTCTGGACTGCAATACAGTATGAGCTTAATGTTATTGTAAGCGGAGGCACTGCCTCGGGAAAAACATCTTTCCTGAATGTGCTGATGCCCTTTATACAGCCCAATCACAGGATTGTAAGTATTGAGGACACCCGCGAGCTTTCCCTGCCCAAATTCCTGCACTGGGTGCCGATGACTACCAGGGAGCCCAATCCCGAGGGGCAGGGAGGGGTAAGCATGCTTGATTTGCTTATTAACTCGCTCAGGATGCGCCCTGACAGGATAATTGTCGGGGAGATAAGGCGGCAGAAAGAAGCCGAGGTAATGTTTGAGGCAATGCACACAGGCCACAGCACCTACACAACTGTGCACGCAAACACAGCGGATGAAACAATAAGGCGTCTGATAAACCCGCCTATTGAAATTCCCGCAACCATGCTTGAGGCAACGCACATAAATGTTGTTATGTTCAGGAACAGGCGCCTCGGGTTAAGGAGGATTTTGCAGCTTGCGGAATTCATTCCCGAAAGGCGTTCGGAATCCGAGGAAGTAATTAAGGCAAATGTTCTCTATCGTTGGAAGCCTGCAAGTGACCTTATTGAAAAGCACGCCGACAGCATCAGGCTTTTTGATGAGCTTTCCATGCACACAGGCATGACAATGAGCGAGATTTCACAGGACATGAAAAGCAAGAAGGGAATACTTGAGTGGCTTGTAAAGCACAAAATACGCGGCGTTAACGATGTCGGGCTTATTATGGCAAAATATTATAGTGACAAGGAAGATATTCTGAAATTGGTTAAGCAGGACAAGAAACCGGATTTCGTGAGATAATGGAGAAGCTGTCCATACCATTCAGCCCGTTTCCAGTGCCATTGCTGCTGATAGTGTCGGCACACCTTAAAGGCGTAGGGGAATCGATTTCAAGGGCATTTCCCTACATTAAAATAGAGCTTAATCAGGCGGAAATCCCGATAAGCGCAAACGAATACGGCGCAATAATGGGATTTCTCTCGTTTTTTTATTTTGTTTTTGTTACAGCCTCTGTTTATTTCATAGGCTCGGTTTTCTTCCCCGAGAATGCGCTCATTGCCGCCCCGACAATCGGCGGGCTTTTCGCAATAATGATACTTGCGCAGTTGAGCGTATTCCCCAAAATAAAGGTGAAACGCAAGGTGCGCGACATTGAACGCAACCTAATTTTCGGTCTCAGGACCCTGCTTGTTGAGATAAAATCCGGCGTAACCCTTTTTGATGCAATAAACGTTGTAGCAGACGGCCACTACGGCGCGGTAAGCACGGAGTTTAGCAGGGCAATAGAAAGCATCAATACCGGCACAACCGAAGAAGTCGCGCTTGAGGAAATAGCATCCCGCAACCCCTCATTGTTTTTCAGGCGCGCAATGTGGCAGCTCCTCAACGGCATAAAAACCGGCGGGGACATAAGCGTTGCAATAACCGCAATGGTTGACTCCCTTGCAAAGGAGCAGAGGAACCAGGTGCGTAAATACGGCTCCTCACTGAGGATGCTGTCCCTTGTTTATATGATGCTTGGCGTAATAATTCCCGCACTTGGGCTGACATTCCTTGTAATCCTCGGCTCTTTCCCGCAACTTGATATCAGTGAATTAATGTTTTGGGGCCTGCTCATATTTCTTGTACTCGGGCAGTTTATGTTCCTCGGAATGTTAAAAGCAGGGAGGCCTAACCTTGTTGGGGACTAATTTTTACAGGAAGGTCGCCTCGTTAATGCCCTCCAAGATAATCCGTGCATTCAAAACAGAGATGGGCTATCTGGGGATAGATATAAGTGAAAGGCGCTTTGTGGGGTTTCTTCTTGTTTTCGGGCTTGCGCTGAGCGTGGGAATTTCGCTTAACACATACCTCTTTTTCGGCATAAGCTTTATTGTTGCCTTCCCGTTTTTCTTTGTGCTTTTTGTTGCCGGCACATACCTCTGGCTGAGCATTGCCGCGGAATCAAAGGGCAAGTTTGTTGAGACAATACTTCCCGATGCGCTGCAGCTGATTGCCTCAAACATAAAGGCTGGCTTAACAACTGAGCGTGCATTGCTTGTTTCCGCAAGGTCTGAATTCGGGCCTTTGGAAATAGAACTGCGCGCAACTGGCAGCAGGATAATGGCGGGCATGCCTCTTGAACAGGCGCTTTCATACATCCCGACAAAAATAAAATCCAAAACATTGGAGAGGCTTATCTGGCTGATTTCAAAGGGAATTGAAAGCGGCGGGCAGATTGCGGATTTATTGACGCACCTTGCCGATGATTTAAGGGAGCAGAACAGCATAAAGGACGAAATCGCGGCAAACATTTCCATGTATATTATGCTGATATTTTTCTCCGCGGCAATCGGCGCGCCCATGCTGTTCGGAATAAGCAGTTTCATTGTGCAGATTCTTGTGGTTCAGACCTCGCAGATACCGCAGTTTGATGCATCTATGTTTGAGGGCACCGGGGGCGGCGCCGGCCTTGCCGGGCTTGCGGGAGGTGGTTCGGTAATTTCCGCGGACTTTGTTATATTCTTCGCAATGGTGAGCATAGTTGTCACATCTATATTTGCCTCGCTCACAATAGGGGTTATAAACACAGGCAAGGAAAAGGGCGGCGCGAAATTCATACCCGTGCTCCTATCCATCTCATTTGTGCTGTTTTTCGTTATAAGGGAAGTCCTTGCAATGATGTTCGGCAGTTTGCTGATGTAATGGGAAACCTATTTTCGCACCTGCGGCGGTTTCAATATTGTACTATATTATTCCCTCTTGCCGCGGGCACATAGTGCGTTTTCCGCACTTAGCCCGAAGGCTGGGGAACCTAAAAATAAAAAAAAGAAAAAGAAAGGAAAGCATCACACTTATGTTGCTGGTGCTGTTCCTTTACAGCTGGCTGACGATTCCTTAGCGAAGCCGTCTGCATCCGTGTATCCGAATGTGAAGTTGACAGTGTATGCCCCTCCTGCCACAAATGTGTGGTTGGGTGCGACGGTCAGTACGAAATCAGCCTGCACTTCGTCGTTCGCTGGAATGCTAGAGTATGACTTTGTTTCGGTGAGGTCGCCTGTTGCAGTTATTAGAACTGTTGTCAGGTTCTCGCCTGTCATGTTAGTGAAGATTATTGAGAATATATCACCGGTAGCCGTGCCACTAAGGTTCTGCTTCTTAATCGGCAGCTTTGACGCACCTGTGCATCCCTCCGCGCCAATCTGCGTCGGATTAATCAGGAACACCAGTGCAGCAATCGCAATAACAATCACGATCAAAGCCCAGCCGTAGGTCATCAAATACTCCAGCGCTGATTGTCCTTTATTGCCAAACATGTTTTTGCCCTCCTTTTTAAGTTTCTAAAGCATGAAATGCTCAAATATAAACATGTTTGTCATATTTAAAGCTTGCGGTTAAAATTGCAAACCGTAAAAGCGCTTTAAATACGGTTTTCACGGAATTATTCCGCTTTTAACAAGCCGTCATTTGCCGAGTTTTTTCCCCAATGCCATTGAAACATTCTCAGGCACAAAGCATTTTGTGTTCCCGCCAACTGCAGCAATCTCCCTAACAGCGCTTGAACTCAGGTAAAAATATTCCGCACTTGTCATTATGAAAACAGTGTCTATTGCATTATTCAGTTTCCTGTTCATTATCGCCTGCTGGAACTCGCGTTCAAAATCACTCAATTCGCGCAGGCCGCGCAGAATAGTGTTTGTGTTCTCGCCCCTGACAAAATCAACAAGCAGCCCGCTGAAACTCTTAACCTGCACGCCCCTCATCCCCTTTACAGCGCCCTTCACAAGCGCAACCCTTTCCTCAAGCGTGAAAAGCGGCCTTTTGCTTGTTTTTGTTGTAACAGCAACAGTCAGGCTGTCAAACATCTTCAGCCCGCGCTTAATAACATCCAGATGCCCAAGCGTTATCGGGTCAAATGTTCCGGCATAAACCGCAGCCCCGCAATTTCCGCCCTTCCCTTTTCCGCTCATGCAATCGCCTCCATTTCATGCAAGCCCAGTAATTTCCCTGTAAATCCCGCGCACCTGCCTCATGGTTTCCCGCCTGGTGCCGTTAGTATCTATTGCATAATCCGCTAATTTAACCTTTTCGCGCAGAGGCATCTGGGATGCGATTCTCGCACATGCCTCGCGCGTGCTTAATCCCCTTTTCCTCAGCCTTGCGATTTGGTTTTTCCTGCCTGCCTTCACGGCAACAACAACATCAAACATTTTCGCAAGTTTCGCCTCAAACAAAAGTGGGGCATCTACAACAATAATTTTCTTTCGCGCGCGCCTTATTTTCCGTCCAATCTCACGCACAACTGCGGGATGGACAATTGAATTTAATTTTTTCAGTTTCCGCGCATCTGAAAAAACCAATTCCGCCAGAACTTCACGGTTTACAATTTTTTTGCCGCCTTTATTTTTTATTGCCCCCTTCCCGAAAGCCACCCTAATCTTCGTAACCATCGCCGGCTTCCTGTAAAGTTCATGCACAATCTCATCGGCATCAATCAATTCCGCGCCCATTTCCGCAAAGGCACGCGCAACACTGCTCTTCCCGCAGGCAATGCTTGAGGTCAATCCAACAACCGGCATGCAAACCACAATGTAACTTTCCGCGGCAGTTAATAAAAACAATTCCCCTGCGCAAAGCGGTTTGGAAAATGAAAACATCAAAGTTATCTATAACCTGGGGTGTAGTATCTGCGGTGTTGGGTGAGGCTAAAAATTCTTCGGAATTTTCGGCTTTCTGCAATACCATTGTGTTATCAAGCGGAACCGAGATTTCAGCGCGTTCTTCGGAACATGCGGGAATATGGTTCCGCCCAGTAACACTTCCTGTTCTCGGAATTTTGTTTTTTTGCTTCAGCCCCTGTTTGCCCCAGTTTTTTGCATTGCGCGGGCGTGCCGCAAATAATTAAATAGCAGGGCGCCGTTATTTCTGAAGGCAATTGCATGGCTAAAAATAAACTGTGGGGATGGGTGCGGAAAACAATTGCCGCGGGCACGGCTGCATTTGTGCTAGGGCACCCCGGAAAAATAGCAATGGAATATCCGCATGGATATGAGTTTCGCCCGGGGATAAGGCGTGAGGGCATGGTTCAGGCCGCGAAGGAGATTGAGTTCAGGAACGCACTCCTTAACAGCGGAAAGGGCGAATGGTCTGAAAAATACCGCGCGCTTCTTGAGCCGCACGGTCCGCTGAATCGCACAGGCCTGCCTGAGAGGCTTCTTCGCTGTGAGGCGTTTCGCATCTGGCTCGGCGGCGAAAAGGGCGAGGTTACGGATTACTTTGATGCGCAGGAGCTTTACAATATGCATATGGAGCTTAAGGGCGGGAATCCAAAATTCATCGGCAAAAATGTGCCGATTGCGGAACAGTATGAGGCAGTCCGCCCCGGGCGCTACAGGAATTGCCTGAACGCCGCGGCGCGCAATTTCAGGAAATGGGGTCTGCCGATAAGTGAGGCGGAACTCCTGAAGAAACGCCCGTCACCTGCCCCTGCTCAGGGCACTGTGCCGGCACTTAAGCCAAGCCAAACGCCGCTTATGAAGGGCACGCCCGCAGCCCCTGATAAAATCAAGGTTAAGCCGAGGCGCAAAAAGAAATACAGGAAGAGCTACATCCGCCCCCCTAAGATAGACCGTTCAGCTTTGCCCAAAAGGCGCGCATAATGCGCAGGGAACACGCTGGCTGAAACAAAAGGGGCAATCGCATTGCGGAATGCCCTGTGGCAAAGAAGGCGTGGCGTAAGTATTAAATAGGCGCACGCCCTTTCATATACGGGGCTTATATGGCTTTGGGAAAAGGCACTGTGAAAAAAGCGTTTGCCATCGGAACCGTCGGCGGAATGTTGTTTTGGTCCGCATTATTTGGCAACAAGGTCCTCGAGCAGCGCAGGTTTGTCTCGGGGGAGGCGGGGAATCGTGTTTCTGTTAAATACAGTGAACGGCTCCCCTCGGACTGGCGGGCTACTGAGTATGCGAAATACTGCCGCAAGATTGTGAGGGCTCATTCCGCCACCTATAAGGATGCGCTTAACGTTGCCGCTTACCGGACACAGCTGGAGCGGGCGCAGACTCTGCAGAAACCACTGGGTGCCAAAGAGTTGTTCAAACAGTCCGTGAAAATGCTTGAGGATGCGGGGATTGTACCCTCAAAGGACGGCAAGTCCGCAATTATCCTTGAGAAAAATGATTACAATTACATGATTCTGCAGAATAAGGGCAATGCCCCTGGGAAAAAGCAGGTCTCCAAATAGCCCCGCCGCGGCTTCGCGCTGAACCTAACTTAAACCTTTCGCGCATTTCCCAGCGCTAGCGGAAGCATTAAATAGTTGGGGTGCGTTTTATTTTGAGGTGATAGCAATGGGCAAAATCGCAAAAACCACCAAAAAGATTGTTAAGGCAACAGGGGGTGCCTTGCGTACAACCGGGAGAGGCTTACGTGAAGTAAGTTTTGTAAAAGTTGGTACGATAGTTTCGGGCGCTGCATGTATTGCTACTACGATATATCTCGGCGGGCTGGCTTATAAGGCGAACAAAATCATATCGCCCAAAGTAGTGAAGCCCACGATTGCCAAATACGGGCTCCCGCATCAAACCAATTGGAACAGCGTGGTAAGGTTATACAAAAGCGCGGTTAGCAAGGGGGCTGCCTATAAGGACCTTCTTGTTCTGGAAACAAACAGGGTGCTGCTGACTAAGTGGACTAAGAAGCCAGCTGATGCGATCGCCGCCCCTCTGATGGCTAAAGAGGCGATTAAGGAGGCGGCAGCCAATTTGGAAAAAGCAGGGTTCAAGCCGCCGAAAGCAAAGGGCGGGAAGTAGCGCGTTGCAATTGCGCGCCCCAATGTGGCGCGGTATGCGTCCCGAAACCGGCGCACGGCGGTTGAGCAGCTGGGCGCAGCGGCTGCGGTGTGCAGCCCAATGCCCGCACGTGGCAGGGCGCCCGCTGAACCTAACTTAAACCTTTCGCGCTTTTATTTTTGAGTATGCCGCAGGCAGTTAAGTTTAATCCGCAGATATTCCGCGAGTATGACCTCCGCGGGAAGGACTCTGAATTAACAGATGCCGCTGTTCAGGCAATCGGCAGTGCGTATGCAACAATGCTTAGAAGAAAAAACAAAGGTGCGAAGTTTGTCACAGTCGGCAGGGATATCCGCACATCCTCGGAACGCATAAAAAACGCGCTTGTGCGCGGCATAACCGCCTGCGGAATTGATGTTATTGATTTAGGGCTTAGCCCCACGCCTATGCTTTATTATTCAATCATTAAATTAAAATCCGCGGGCGGGATTAACGTAACAGGCTCCCACAATCCTGTGGGGATGAACGGGCTGAAAATAAACATAGGGGAAGTCACAATTTACGGGGGGGAAATACAAAAACTTCGGGAGATGATTGAAAATTCCGATTTTGATTTGACCGAAGCGGGCAAAGAAGGGAATGCAACTGAAAAGGACCTTGTGCAGACATACATTGATGAAATCTGCTCGCGCGTAAAACTAAAGCGCAAATTAAAGATTGTTGTTGATGCGGGAAACGGAATGGCTTCGGAAATTGCGCCGAAACTCCTGCGCAAATTGGGCTGTGAGGTTATCCCGCTTTACTGCAAACTTGACGGCACTTTCCCGAATCATTTGCCCGACCCGACACAGGTCCCTTTTGTGCAGGATTTGATTGCGCTGGTGAAATCCGAAAAAGCAGATTTGGGCTTGGGTTTTGACGGGGATGTGGACAGGACAGGCGTCATAGATGAAAACGGAAAAATCGTATGGGCTGACAGGATAATGATGCTTTTTGCAAGGGAAATTTTATCGCGTGAGAAGGGGGCGCAGATTATTTTTGATGTTAAATGTTCACAGGCGCTTCCAGAAGTAATTGAGGCGAACGGCGGCAGGCCTTTAATGTGGAAAACAGGCCACTCCCTTAGCAAGGCAAAACTGCGCGAAACAGGCGCCCCGATTTCAGGGGAAATGTCGGGGCACATCTTCTTCAAAGACAGATGGCTGGGCTTTGATGACGGTTTTTACGTTGCCGCGCGCTTCCTTGAAATTCTCGCGGCAGGAAACAAAACCGTGAGCGAAATTATGGGTGAATTTCCCGAGTATTTCAGCACGCCTGAAATAAGGCTTGATTACTCCGAAGAAAAGAAATTTGAATTTGTTGAAAAGGCAAAAAAGGAATTTGGAAGTGACAAAGGACTGAAAATAATCGACATTGACGGTGTGCGCGTGCTTTATCCGCGGGGCTGGGCTCTTTTGCGCGCATCAAACACTCAGGCGAAAATAATCCTCAGGTTTGAGGCAAAAACTGCGGCAGGGCTTGCGGAAATAAAAAATGATTTCATGCGGCGCCTGAACAAATTCTCGGAAAAAAAGCTGGAACTTAAGGACTAGCGTGCCTGCCCAATCCCCCTGCATTGCGAATCATTTAAATAATACAATCTGATTATATATTGGGAATTTAAATGAACTCCAGCTCGGTTCGGCTATTGCTTTTAGCGGCGCTTATCGCCTTCACAGGCTTGGCTTTGGCAGGCGCGGCATATGCCGATACCTGCGGCATTGCATGCTCAACTGACGCGGCATGCAACGACGGGGATGCGGCAACATGGGACATCTGCTTCCGCCCGGGGGCATGCGACAGCGGATGTGCAAACTTAAATTGCGTGCCGGCATGCAAAACAAATGCCGACTGTGCGGATAATGATTCCTTGACAACAGATGTATGTGCGGGCGCCCAGCGCTGTGAGGCAAAGTGCTATAATTTAATCTCCTGCGGAAACGGAATTTGTGACAACAGCCTCAATGAAACATCCTGCACATGCATGCAGGACTGCCAAACCTGCGCAGAGGAACTTTCAGGCACATGCACGGAAAAGGCGTGCATAGGGGGCCAGTGCGGCACAACAATAATGCTCGGCTGCTGCGGCAATGGCAGGTGCGAACTCGGGGAAAGCTACCTCTCCTGCAGTGTTGACTGCAGTGCGGAAACAATAACCCTTGAATATGCCGGCGAGGAAAGGGAAAAGTACCTGCGCGGAGAAACTCTGGAACTCGTGATTTCCGTTGAGGCGGACGGCGCCGCAGCAAAGGGCGCAAGCGTTATCGCAAACGGCTTTTTCGGAGAACTGCGCCTCTACAATGACGGCAGCCACAATGATGGAACATCAAAGGACAACATATATGGCAATTCAATTCTGCTTACAAAGGACGATGTGCCCGGAGAATACGTGGTCAAGTTCTATGCGGAGTTTGGCGGCGCCGAGGGCGAACTGAGCAAAACATTCGTGTTCAGGCCGGAACTTGACGTTACGCTTAACACTGATGCGGAAAAGTATTTCCTTGGCGACATTATAAAAATAAGCGGCACGGTAAGCAGGGGCGGCAGCGGCGCCTACCTACCGGTTGAACTTGCGTTGTCCGTGCGCGGAAGGGTTGTTTGGGAGGAAGATGTTGGAAGCGGTGAAACAGGGGACTTCAGTGCGGAATACCACTCCACACTCCTAGATCCAATAGGGGAATGGGAACTTTCAATGCATACTGAAGATGCCAACGGCAACACCGGCAATCTTACGCATGAATTCGCGGTCATTGGCCCTGATAACGCGTCTCCGATACAGATAGAGGTCCTGTCAGGCATTGAACAAAATTATTCGCGCGGCGAAACCCTTGACCTCAATATCGGGCTTTCAGGGGAGGGTGGAGAAAAATTAAGCGCCGCAATTGCAAACATTGTTCTGCCCAACGGGAAGTCACTAAAAATGCGCGAGGTTGAGCAGGGAGTTTACTCTGTAAATGTCCCTTTTGGCTGGGACTTTCCAGTGGGGAAAAGCATGCTTGAGGCAAGGGCTGTAAAGGCGGACGGGGAAAACACCTACAGCGGTGCAATGCAGTTTGAGGTTCGCGTAACAAATGCAAAGCTCACAGTTGATTTGCTTGCCCCCGAGGTGCAGAGATATGAAGTTGGGGAGGCTGTTGAATTCCGCGCAAAGCTGTCATACCCCGACGGAACGCCTGTGCCAAATGCGCAGATACATGCTGAACTGAACGGAAAACAAGTGGCAATGCCCGGAGTTGAACAGGGAATTTACAGCGGCACATATGTTTTGGCTGCGGAAGACGAGGGAATTGCATCATTTGTCATTAATGCGGATGACGGCTTCGGCAATATTGCCGCGCGCGATCTGCAAATAGAGGTTTCGGGAATTTCCCCCCTGCACTACCTGCGCGAGTATGTTGTTTACATAATTGTCGCCCTGCTTACCCTGATTATTGCGGGCACAACTTTTGCGCATTTCAGGGTAAGGTCAAGGCGCCTTTCCGAACTTAAGGCAGGGGAGGCCAGGGTCATAAGGCAGATAAAGGCGCTGCAGAAGCAGTTCTTCAAGAACGCGACAATAGACAAGGTTAATTATGACTCCTTCCTTGATAAGTACAAGTCCGAGCTTGCAGACATACGGAAATCAATAGAGCGTGCGGGCGGAACTCCAGTCGCGGAGATTGAAAAGGAGGGCAAAAGGAATGGCTAGGCATTATTTGTTCCTGTCGGCAATTGCGCTGGTGTTTATTTCCTGCGCATTGCACGCCTCGGCATTAAGCATTTCCGCTGACAAGGCAGATTACAACAAGGGCGAGGCAATTAACATTGAGGGCATCTGTGCCCCGGGAAAAAACACGCTTAGCATTGCGCATCACGGCAGAATTGTTTTCGGGCGGGAAATAAACTGCGAAACAGCAAGCCTGTTCAGGGAGCGGTATGAGATAGGCTTCCTTGATCCCGCGGGAAGGTGGAACATAGCGATTGAAAATGGCGGGGAGAGCAGCGAGACAAGCGCCCTTATCTGGCAGATTCCCGAATCGGCATATTTTGTTGTAAAGTTCCTCAGCCCGCCGCCGGGAACGTACTATAGGACGGATGGCCTGCCCGTAACTGTCAGGATTACGGATGCCGGCGTGCCTGTTACTGACGCAAACGCGGCATTATGGGCTGCCGGCGGCGCACGAATCCAGCTTGAAAATCGCGGCAGCGGGCTTTACAGGTATGATTATGAAATACCATATGATGCAATGCCCGGGAAATGGAGGCTTGTTGTAACCGCGGAGCGAAATGCGGATGCAAGGCACGGCGGGGAGGCAGGCATGGATATAAAAGTGGGAAAGGCGCCGATTTCTATAGATGTTATTGAGCCCGCGGTGCGCACCTTTAGTTTGGGTGCCGAAATACCCCTGAAAGTGAAGGTAGGGTATGTAAACGGCAAGCCGATTGCGGAAGGCGCCATTAAGCAGGTTGCCGCAGAGATAGGCGGGCGGGCGGTACTGCTCACGCCGCAGGGGAAAGGGATTTACTCAGGCGTATTGCGCACGCGCGGCGAGGACGAGGGCGTGGTAGGCATAATAATAACCGCCGAGGACCTTGCGGGAAACTTCGGCGACACAACTCTTAATATTGTCGCAACAGGCCTCGCCGGCTGGTACTTATCCGAGTATGCAGTTTACATACTTGCCGCAATAATGGTTCTTGCGATTTTTGTAAGGGTTGTGTATGGCGGGATTTCAAGGAAGGGTAGTTTACGGAAGCTTGAGGAAGAACGCTCAAAAACCGCGGCTTTGATACGCGGTTTGCAAAAGGAATATTTTGAAAACAGGCGCATGCCTGCCGAAAGCTACAAGAAAAGGATTGCGGAACACAGGGCAAACATAAACATGATAGACGCAAAGGTGCGCGAGATTAAGGACAGGGAGGGGCTGAAATGAGGAAACGTGAAATACTTACGGATGCGGCAAAGCGCCTGCTTGAGGACGGTGTTGCGCCTGAGGATGTTGTTGAAAGCCTTACGGATGCGGGAATGCCGCAGGGCGAGGCTGTTGAAATTGTAACGGGGATGCGCGCAGGCGATGATATTCGGGAAAAAGGCGCGCACGGCAGGGATGAAAATGAAGCGCGAGAAAAAGAGGGCAAATCCCCGGGCAAGGCGCAGGCACAAACCCGCGGCAGGAAAGGAAAAGGGATTTTAGGAGGGCTGTTTGGCGGGATTATCCATCCAAAAGACGAACTTGCGGATATACGGGAGCGCGTTGTAAGCAGTGGCGCAGTGCAGGCTGAGCATCCTGCACAAAAAGAACATGCAGGGATACGCATCGGCGCGCAGGGCGCGGAGGAGGGGCTTGCACGCCAAAGCCCGTTAAGGGAAAAGGCAAAATTCAGGGAAACAATGCCCTTAAGGGTTAGCGATTTCGACAAGCTTATTGACAGGGGCGGCCTAAAGCGAGGGGATACAATTATGCTTTCAGGCGGATGCGGAACAGGAAAAACAACATTTGCTATGCAGTCCCTTTACAATGCCGCACTCCACGGCGAGCGCGGGGTTTACATAACCCTTGAGGAAAGCGTTGAGAAAATGAAGGAGAACATGCTCCAGAATTTCGGCTGGGACCTTTACAGGCTTGAGGAGGAGGGCAAGCTTGCAATAATAAAGCAGGATCCCTTAAGTGTTGCGCGCTCTGTTGAGGCAATGATGGAGGAGGAGCGCGGCGGGCTTTATATAGATTCGGAGGATGTAAAGCTCCCGTTCAGGCTTAACCTGCCTTTCCGCCCCGATAGAGTTGTTGTTGATTCCCTGTCAGCGCTTGGCATAGCATTTATGGAGAACGAGCAGGCATACAGGCAGTATCTCCGCTATTTGTTTGAGACGCTTGAGAAGTACAATTCAGTGAATATTGTTTTGGGGGAAACCGAGCAGGAACCCTCCGCATATAGCAGAAGCGGAATAGAGGAGTTTCTTGCCGACGGGGTAATAGTTTTCTACAACCTGCGCATACACAATATACGGGAAAAGGCGCTTGAAATTTTAAAACTGCGTTCCTCAAACCATGACAAGAGGATTATCCCGTATAAGATAACAGAACACGGAATAAGGGTTTACACAGATCAGGAATTATTCAGATGATTTCTTTCCGCGCTTTTTACCCTCCCCCTTCATGCCGCCAATAATCTCAATTTCGCCTTCATCAATCTTAAGCTCAGGCCTTATTGCCGGGGTTATTTTCTTTTTCGGGAGCCTATCCTCCTCCGTCTTTTTCTTATCCGTATAGCGCAAATCATACTCCGCCATTGTTATTGTCTCATTCACAAACATTCCCAAATCACGGACAGTTTCGCTTTCCTTATCCCCGTCAAGCGCGGTGAGTACGCACTCCGCCCCAAACTCCTTTATCCTCCCTATTAATGAGTGCATGAATTTTGTTGAAACTCCCGCAGATTCATAAATGAGCAAAGTGGAAATTGAGTCAAACATCAGCGCCTGCGCCCCGTGGCTTTTAATTGCGTCAGTTATCGCAAGGCTCAGCTCCATTAATGAATTCGGCGAGCTGACAAAAACACAGTTATCATCCGCCTTTTTGCACGCCTTTGTGTTCCTTGTTATTGCATCCACAATAAAGAATTTGGAAACAGGGACTTTTTCCTTCTTCATCCCCTTTGTAAGCGCTTCATACCTTTCATTCAGGCTTACATAGCATATCCTGTCATGCACCTCACTTAGGCGCTTTGTTATGCGCATTGTGCTTTCCTGATAGCCCTTGTTTGGTATTATGATTAATGTAAGCATCCTGCACCCCTCCCTTAATTAGCACTAAACAATATCTTCCCAAGTATTATAAAAGCGTTTGCACTCCGCGCCGGCGGTTTGCTAACTTCGGTAATGCTTTTAAACCCCAATACCATTATTATAGCAGATGCCATCCACAAACTCCATAAAACTGCTTAAGCCCTCAACAACGGTTAAGGGCGGGCGCCTTGTGATTGACCGCACAAAATCGGGAGTGCCGGGTCTTGATGAAATGATGGGCGGCGGCCTGCCTAAGGGAAATCTTGTTGTGTTATCGGGAGACCCGGGCTCGGGAAAAACGGTTTTCTGCTGGCAGTTTCTTTATGAAGGGGCGACAAAATATGACGAGCCGGGGGTTTACGTAAGCCTTGAGGAAACCGAGGAGGCAATAGTAACAGGCGCACTTGAATTCGGCATGGACTTCAGGGAAATGATCGAAAACAATAAGCTGAAGATAATCACAATTGAGCTTTACGATTTCGAGCGCCTGAAAAGCGCTGTTGAGGACACGATAGCAAGCATAAATGCTGTAAGGGTTGTGATTGACCCCGGGGTTATTTTCCGCCTGTTTTTTGACCGCGAGCTTGAGGCAAGGAAAAGGATTGTTTCGCTCGGAAAAATGTTAAAGCGTATTGGCTGCACAACTATCATCACAAGTGAAATCACGCTTGACAACATAAAGGGTCTTTACGGCCTTGAGGAGTATGTTGCAGACGGCGTTATTCTGCTTTACCACACAAAGCTGAAAAATAAGTTTGTGCGCAGTGTCGGAGTATTAAAAATGCGAAACACAGAAATATCCGAACAGCTTAAGCCATTGAAAATAACCAATTCAGGAATAAAGGTGCTTTCAAAGGCCGAGCTGTTTGAGGACGTAAAGGCTGATTGATATGGCTGAAAAAAAGCGCGCCAAAAAAGCAAAGCCCCGCGCCCCCGCGAAACAAAGGGTGAAGCCCGCGGCAAAAATTTCTCTTGCAAAATTCCTGCCCGGAAAAAAACCAATTGCAGAAAGTCCCGCGCCAATGAATATAGAAGAAGCCCGCGCACGGCCTGTTGTGAAGCCGGAGATAAAGGAGCTTCCGCGCGAGGAGGAGTTCACTGATGAGCAGTTAAGGCGCATGCTCAGCCCGGATGCAAAAACCGATTTGCAGATAGAGCGCGGCTTTGAGGGAATGAAGGGCAGCTATTCCGCGCTTGTTATTGTGGAGAATGACGTTTATGCGGATGCAAGGATGGGCATCCTGAGGAAATTTGTGAATGCCGAGAAAATGCCCGGCGTTTATGTAAGTGTTAACAAGGCGTATGTAAAGGTAAAGGCCGAACTTGAGAAGGGCGGGATAAGCCCCGAAAAAATGAAGTTTGTCGATCTTGTTACGCGGACTTCCGATTCCGCGCACGCGCTTATTGAGGAGGGCAAGGTAATTTATGTCGATTCCGCAACAGACCTGACTGAAATTATAATCGCAATTGAGAAGCAGATGGACGCCATAAAGGAAAACAAGAAATTCCTTATCCTTGACTCGCTTTCAACCCTGCTTGTTTACAACTCCCCCACAAGCGTTGAGAAGTTCACCCACTCCCTTATAAGCAAAATCGGCCAGCACACCACTCGGGGCGCGCTTATTTTTGTTTACTCAAAGGACCACGAGGGCGTTATCCAGACAATCAGCCAGTTCTGTGATAAGGTGATCAGGGTTGCCCGTGAGCAGCAGAATTGGTAACTGCCCCGTCTTTTTCAGGCTCCTGCATTTTAAGCACAATATTCCCGAAACTTAATTCCTTCAGCAGTTTCTCAGCATCCGCCTTTACTCCGCCAATTTTCCTGCTGGCTTCGCCCAGCCTTTGCTCCGCGTTTTTGAGGAGTGCGGTGTTTTCCTCAACCTCGTTGCTGATTGCATTAAGCCCGCGCTCAATTCCTGAAATTTCCGCGCTTATTTTTGAGGATTCTATTTCCCTTTCCGTTGCTGCAATTTCCGCATCAATTTTATTCAGCTTCCAGAACAGCTCCCCGAAAAAGTCATAATCCTTTAATTCAGCTAGCGCGCGCATCTTTTTCGCACGCTCCTTTTCCTTAAGTGAAATTATCCCGTTTCTTACCATCTGTTCAACATCCGCCAGCAGTTTCTTCAGTATTTCAGCCTTCGGGTCCTGCTTTGCCGCAAGGAAAGGGTTTGTTAAATATGCATTCAGCAGCGCGCGCTCAGTATCCTCAAGGACATAATTTCCGCTTTCCGCAAGCCGCATAAACCTGTTCAGTGGCCTGTCAATCGGCGCAATCAGATTTATGAATCTGCCCTTAAGTTCCTGCTTCTCGCGCGCCTGCCCCGCCTTTTTTTCCATAAGTGAATTGAGTTCCTTAATTCCCGCGGAGTTTTGCAGTTCCGCAAGAACGCTGGCCTTTTTCTTCTCATCTTCCCGCAAAGCCATCAGGGCAGTATTTATTTTTTTTATTTCCGCGCTTATTTTTTCCCGCTCGGCAATCCCCGTTTTCAATCCCTCAAGCCCTGCCTTTGCAGCCATTGCCCTTCCCGCGGAATTGCCCTCAAAGAGCGCCTGTAGTTTTGCGAATGTTGAATTAAGCTCATTTATGTAATTTCCAAGATTTTTAACCTCCTGTTTCATTAAAATTCCGGTGTACATGACATTCCTGCCGAAGGTACGCAGTTCATCCTCCAGGCTTTTGCTTGAGTTTGTGCAGTATGCGCGCAGGATTTCATAATCGTGCTTCTCGGGAGGGGCAAGCCTTTCAGTGAGCGTTGACATGTTCTTAATCAGATTGCGCTTGCTTGTCTCAACAATCTTCCTAAGCCTTTTGTTTCCTTCCTCCGCCTCCAAATCACGGGATTCAAACTCCCGCAGTTCTGTTTTAATTTCGGCAAGCGTGTGCTTAATTTCGGCAAAATGCGCAAAAACCTGTTTTTCAAGCTCGGCAAACCCCGACTTTCCTTTCTCGGAAACCTGTGCGAGAGCCTCATTTATTTCCATTGTCCATGTTTCCTCTGGCGCCTTTCCCGCGCCCCTGCCTTTCCCGCCCGAGCCGAATATTTTGTCCAGAAAGCCCATGATTAAATATTGCGCGAAAGTGGTTAAAAAATGGCGTGGAACAGCGCAAAGGTTAAATAGCGGGTTGCACAACCATTTTCCATGGTGCAGGAAAAAGAACGGGCAAAGACTGTTTTGATTGTGGAGGATGTTGAACAGGATAGGCTGATTCTTTACAACATTCTTGAGCGGCAGTTTAAGATCCAGGATGTAAAGGACTACAAAATATATGCAGTGGACCGCCCAGATGACGCGCTTGAAATCGCAAAAAATGAAAAGATAGGTCTCCTAATCACCGACCTTAACTTCAACAGGGCCAAGAGAAGCATGGTTTTTGAAACCTCGATTAAGTATGTGCAGGAGCTTGTGAAGGTTTGTGCCGGGCACGGCGCAGGCCTTATTGTCACAAGTGACAAGGGGCTTGATGCCAAAACCGAGGAATTACTCAAAAAAAGCGGGGTGGAGTTCGTTAAGAAGCCGATTTACACCGCCGACTTTGTAAAGCGCGTGGTGCAGTCCATAAAGGAGCCTGCATTTAAACCGAACCTTAGCGAAAGCGCCCTTAAGCACCTTA
>JBDRDO010000093.1:0-3517 GCA_043820655.1 Candidatus Iainarchaeum sp.
GGATTTGTTTATGTGCAGTGTTAAGCAGATGGATGATGCAAAGCACCGTGAATTAACGGGAAAAAGCAACGGCGAGGTGCTTGCAAACATACGTTTTGCCGCGGCGCGCAAGCCAGTGCGCCTGCGCTATGTTATTGTCCCCGGCTATACGGATTCTGAAGAGGATATTTCCGCACTTGCAAAATTCGCAAAAACCCTCGGTCTTTTGGAGTGCGTTGAACTGCTGCCTTACAATAAACTGGGCGAGAAAAAATGGAATGCTTTGAACAGAAAATACCCCTTAAAAGACGTTCGAACCCCTAGCAATAATGAAATGAAACAGGCAGCGGAACTGCTTGAAACATCTGGATTGAAGGTGCTTTTGAATGAGGTCTGACATAAGCGGGTTTTACAAAAAAAGCAGGGCTGAACGCCTTGCCGTTCTGAAGGATGAAGCCGGCATTAGCGCGGAGGAAATATCCTTACTCGAAAAAGGCGGGCTTGATTTTGAAACCGCGGACAGGATGGTTGAGAATGCAATAAGCGTTTACGGCCTGCCGATGGGAATTGCGACAAACTTCCGCGTGAACGGAAAGGATTACCTTGTGCCTATGGTTATTGAGGAGCCTAGTGTTGTTGCAGCAGCCTCAAATGCCGCAAAGCTTGCGCGCCCCTCAGGCGGGTTTAAGGCAAATGCAAGCACACCTTTAATGATAGGGCAGGTTCAGTTGGCAGGAATTAAAAATGAAAATTTTGCAAAGGCAATTGATGCAATAAAGCAGAAGGAAAAGGAGTTAATTGCGCTTGCAAATTCCCTTGACCCCGTGCTTGTTAAGCACGGAGGGGGGGCGAAGGAACTGCAGCTGCGCGAGGTTGAAACCGCAAGGGGAAAAATGCTTGTTGTTCATTTGCTTGTGAACTGCGGGGATGCAATGGGCGCGAATGCAGTTAACAGCATGGCTGAGAAACTTGCCCCTGAATTCGAGGCATTGAGTGGCGGCAGGGCAAGGCTGAAAATTATTAGCAATTATGCCCTGCACCGCACAGTGAAAGCAAGCGCTGTGTGGAAGAAAGATGATTTGGGCGGGGAAGTAATTGAGGCAATGCTTGACGCAAATGCACTTGCGCAGAATGATGTGTTCCGCGCATGCACAAATAATAAGGGGATAATGAACGGCATTGATTCTGTTCTGCTTGCGACAGGGAATGACTGGCGCGCTGTTGAGGCAGGGGCGCATGCTTACGCTTCACGGAATGGAACATACAAAGCACTGCAGAACTTCTACATAACTGATTCAGGTGATTTGGCGGGAGAATTGGAAATGCCGCTTGCAGTAGGGCTTGTGGGAGGGGCAACAAAAACGCATGCACTTGCGAAAATCGCGGTTAAGATTCTTGGCGTTAAAAGCGCGAACGAACTTGCGGAGGTTTGCTGTTCTCTTGGCTTGGCACAGACTTTCGCAGCGAACCGCGCAATAGTGAAAGAGGGAATTCAGCGCGGGCATATGGGCCTACATGCAAAAAATGTTGCGGTTTCCGCAGGCGCAAAAGGCAGTGAAATTGACGTAGTTGCGCAGGAAATGGCGAAAACAGGCAAAATAAGCGCAGATAATGCATCCAAAATTATCGACAATATGCGAAGGAAAGGGGCAAAAAAAGGCGGGAAAGGAAAGGGAATAAAAAGAGAGGGCAACTGAACTTTATTGCCGCTGGTGGGCTTGATATGGAATGTGGAATTGTAGGTTACGGCGCATATATCCCTAAGTTCAGGATTAAGGTGGGGGAGATAGCGCGCGTATGGGAAAAGGATGGTGCGCATATAAGTGCGGGCTTAGGCGTTAAGGAAAAGGCAGTGGCGGCATATGACGAGGACTGCGCAACGATTTCAGTGGAAGCCGCACGCAGGGCAATTGAAACCGCGGGCATTGATCCTATGGTATTGGGCGCGCTTTATGTTGGAAGTGAAAGCCACCCTTATGCTGTTAAGCCAACTTCAACAATTGTGGGTGATGCAATTGGAGCAGCGCCAGAATACATGGCTGCTGATTTGGAATTTGCATGCAAGGCAGGCACAGCAGGACTGCAGATGTGCATGGGCTTTTGCGAAAGCGGCATGATTGATTATGGAATGGCGATTGGGGCGGATACTGCGCAGGGCAAGCCCGGTGATGCATTAGAATACACCGCAGGCAGTGGCGGCGCGGCATTTATTGTGGGGAGAAAGCCGAAGGAAATTATTGCGAACATTAATGACACATTTTCATTCACAACAGACACCCCTGATTTCTGGAGAAGGCAGCATGCGGAATTTCCTGAACATGGGGGAAGGTTTACAGGCGAACCCGCATATTTCAGGCACGTAATCGGCGCCACAAAGGGGCTGCTGAACAAAACAAATGAAAAAATAACTGATTTTGATTATGTTGTTTTTCATCAGCCAAACGGAAAATTCCCTTTGCGCGTGGGAAAGATTCTGGGAGTTGCCGCTGAAAAAATCACGCAGGGCCTGCTAACCCCCCTGATAGGGAATACTTATTCAGGGGCAACAATGGTCGGGCTTGCAAGCGTTTTGGATGCCGCAAAGCCAGGGGATAAAATTCTTGCGGTTAGTTATGGTTCCGGCGCGGGCAGTGATGCGTTTTCCATAACCGCGACAAAAAACATCTCAACAAAGCGGGCAAAGGTTCCGCTCCTGAAAATGATTGAGGAAAAGAAGTACATTGATTACGCAATGTACGCAAAGCACAGGAGGAAGCTTAAGTCCCTCTGAAGGGGCTATGTTTTGCAGGGTGGTGCTTATGAGAAGTGTTTCAATTATCGGCGCGGGAATCACAAAATTCGGGGAGCACTGGGAGAAGTCCTTCCGTGAGCTTGTCGCAGAGGCGGGAATAATGGCAATTCAGGACGCGGGAATAAGCGGCGCCGACATCGAGGCGGTTTACGGCGGCTGTATGGCTTCGGGAAGATTTATCGGGCAGGAGCATATTGGTGCGCTGATTGCGGATAGATTAGGACTTAATCCTGTACCGAGCACAAGGGTTGAGGCTGCCTGTGCATCAGGAGGGGTTGCGCTTCGCGCAGGTTACCATGCAATTGCCTCCGGAATGTATGATGTTGTTGCTGTCGGCGGGATTGAAAAAATGACCGAGGTAAGCACGGGGGAGGCAGGCTTTGCATTAGGGGGCGCGGGTGACCAGGAAACAGAATTATTCCAGGGCGCGTCATTCCCCGCATTGTATGCCCTGCTTGCGCGCAGGCACATGCATATGTTTGGCACAACGGAAGAGCAGATGGCTGCAGTTGCAGTTAAGAACCACAAAAATGCGGTGCACAATGAATACGCGCAGTTCAGGAATGAAATTACAATTGAAAATGTGATGCGTTCAGGCTACATCTCAACCCCGCTTAAACTGCTTGACTGCTCCCCTATAAGTGATGGTTCTGCAGTTACAATCCTTTGCTCAACAGACAAGGCAAAGAAGCTGTGCGAGGAGCCGATTGAAATTATGGCAAGCGCACAGGCATCGGATACGCTTGC
>JBDRDO010000094.1:0-2267 GCA_043820655.1 Candidatus Iainarchaeum sp.
ATTACAATGGACGGAACCATCAGCATCTTTGAAAGGTAAAATGAGCCGATTTCAAAATCGCTTACAACAATGTCGGGCCTGAAATCCCTGAGCATTTTTGAGTATTCCGAAAGGTTTGATATCAATATCTCGGGCAGGCGCGGAAGGTTATGCAGCAGGGTTTTCCTTTTTGAAACCCTTGTTTCATTGAACAGCATCTCAAAATACTTCACTTTCCGTGTTTTTGGAAACATTCCCTTAAGCATCCTGTATGCCGAACCGTAGCTCACCACAATAATTTCATGCTCCCTTGTCAGTTCCTCAAGTATCTCAAGGGAGCGGGTGCAGTGCCCCATTCCTATTCCGCATACGCCGTAAAGAATCCTTGCCATTGCAGTTCACCTTTTCCCCCGTACCTTGCGCCCGCTCTTCGCCGCGTTTTCCGCAAGTTTCTGAACCTTAAGCGCGCATTCCCCTGCCTGCTTCGCGGTTTTTCCCAATGCAAGGAACCCGTGCCCCTTCATAACCGCAAAATCGGTTTTTGTTTTCCCCCCGCCATTGCCAATCTCCGCGCCAAGCACATCAAGCGCTTCCCACGCAAGTTCCGGCGTTCCAAAGGGCTTTTGCCTTTTTGTGCATGCCAAGCCAAGCGCCTTTGCCCTTTTCAAAATTTTCCCGCTGTGCCCGTGGAAGATGAATTTCACATCCTTTCTCGCCCTGTATATTTCAAAATGCATAACGCTTTCACTGCTCGGCTCTTTTGCACCGCGGGCAAAAACAAAGTCCCCTGCCTTTGCACTGCCCCAGTCAAGCACCTCAATAAAATCGCCCTTTTTAAGTTTTGCCAAATCAGCGCCCGATGCAGTAATAACCATCCCCGCGCGTGTCCTGAATGAAAGGTTGCCGGCATTCACCTCCCTTTCCGATTCAAGCAAACCCGCCTTTGCAAACCCCCTGCCAATCCCTATTAATTCATTTATTTGTTTAGTATATATGGGCGCATCCTTAACGCGCCGTTCAAGAAAAATAGTGGCAAACTTCGCAACCGATTTACCCGCTGCCGATTTTGATTTTTTGCCCATCAGAAACCCCTATTCCCTTTGGGCTGAAAACAATAAAAAGCGATTGATTGGGCGCAAAGTTAGGTTTTTATATGCTGGGAGATATTGTTATTCTGAGGATGGTTTTCTTGGCAGTAAGAAGAAGAGACTATATGCGTGAAAAAAGGGTTGGAATCCCCAATCCGCAGAAAAACCCGGTTAATCTCTTTGGAAAAAAATATGCAGATGAGCTTATTAGGAAGGTCGGCTCGAAAGAGGATGTTTTGAAATTTACCGATAAGGTCAGCGAACACCTTACCGACTCTACTAACTCCCTTGAAACATATGGCTTGACCCCTGAAGTGGTTGCAAAATTATTTGCCAAGGGGGGCGCCCTTGGCGCCGCAGCAAAGGTTATTGATATAATGCATAAAGTGGATGCCGAAAGAATACTTGGTGAAGAATTCTATTCTTAGGGCTTGGGCACGCCGCGCGGTTCGTATCAGAACTCCCTGCCCTTTTTCATCTTGCCGATTGCCTTCCCCACTTCTTTCGTAAACTCAGCGCCGTGCTGCCTCATTATTATTTCCATATTGAACAGCCCCTTCAGGATTTTCGGATATTCCCATTCTTCCAGCCCGCCTGCTTTGTAATCCCTGAGCGCCTGTATGTAAATTCCGCTTAATTCCTCGCTTTGCTTTTTTTTCTCCAGCCCCAGTTTTTCCATTATTATAAGCCCGGCCATTTCATACTCCCTTGCGTCCTTGTAGAATATCAATGCCTTGCCGAACTCCTTTTTCCTGAAGAAAAACCTTGCCGCAAGCCTTGCCGCAGTTTCTTTTTTCATGTCCAGAATAGTCCTGAGGTCGTACATTATTTTCTCAGGCGCCTTGTGGGAATTCTGCTCCAGAAAAGCCTGCCTTGGGCCTTTTCTTCCGGATTTGCCCTGCTTTGTGCCGGCTCCCCCTGCCTTAGCCATCAATAAGCCCCCTTATCGCCGCGCTGTTCGCCTTCACAACGCCCTTCTCAGTAATGAAACCCTTAACATACTCCGCGGGGGTTACATCAAAAGCGGGATTGCGCGCCCTTGAAGTTGCATTTGCAACCCGCCTGCCCTCAACTTCCAGCACTTCGCTTTCTGCGCGCTCCTCTATTTTTATGTCGTCCCCCGTGGGCGTGTTAAAATCAATTGTAGTTGTCGGAATCGCAACATAAAAAGGCACGCCATTCTCACGCGCAAGCACCGCC
>JBDRDO010000095.1:0-3296 GCA_043820655.1 Candidatus Iainarchaeum sp.
CCCGCGTTTCTGAGTTCCTCTTTCGGATGGAACAGCTCCTCATCCCTGAAATCCTCGGGGGCAATAACAAACAAAACCTTTTTTCCTTCAGCAGTCATGGCAAACCTCTCTTTAAATACGGGGGCAAAAACAATTAAAATATGCTCCTGCCATGGTTTTGCTGTATGCCTGCAAAGAAAGCAAAGCCAAAGGTCTGCGACACAGGCGCTGTTTTCACAGAGGAGCAGGCTGTTGAGGAAGCAAAGCGCTGCATTCAATGTCCCCTGCCAATGTGCGAGCAGGGGTGCCCGGCGCACAGGCCTATTAAGGAAGTGAACCGCCTGATTGCGGAGCGGAAGTTTGATTCGGCGCTTGCACTTGTTATGGGCACAAATCCCTTCCCAAGTATAACCTCACGGGTATGCGCGCAGGAAACACAGTGCGAAGGGCACTGCATCCTTGCAAAGGCTGGCAAGGCAATTAAGATAGGTAAGCTTGAGGAGTTTTTGTCCGAATACGGCGAGCACAAGCTTTTTGACATAACAAAAATAGGGAAGCGCGCCGCTGTTGTGGGGTCGGGCCCTGCGGGATTGTCCTGTGCATATGAACTTGCCCTGCACGGCCTTGATGTGCAGGTGTTTGAGAAAAGCGAAAAACTCGGAGGAATAGTGGGGCAGTCAATCCCTGACTTCAGGCTTGCGGGGGAAATTGCCGAGGGGGAAATAAAAAACCTGAAAAAAATGGGCGTTAAGTTTGAAACAGGCAGGAACGTAACATCAATAAAGGCACTGCTTACGGAATTTGACTTTGTGTTTCTTGGCATAGGCGCGGGCACGGACATGTGCCTCGGTACGCAGGGCGAGGAAACTTTTGGAGTAGCAGGCGCAATGTCATTCCTGCAGCGCGCAAAATGGGGCAAATTGAAACTGGGAAAAGGCGAAAGCGTTGTTGTTATTGGCGGCGGGAACAGTGCAATTGACGCAGTGCGCACCGCAAAAAAACAGGGCGCCAATGCATTGCTCGCCTACCGCAGGACTGAAAAGGAAATGCCCGCGCGCGCTGTTGAAATTGAGCATGCTAAAAAGGAGGGAGTTAAGTTTAAGTTTCTGCTTTCCCCCAATGAATTTCTCGCGGAGGGCAAGCAGGGAAAGGCAAAACTGCGCGCAATTGTATTTGATGTTATGCAATTGGGAAAGCCGGATGAAAGCGGAAGGCAGCGTCCCGAAAGCACAGGAAAAACGCGCGAAATAAAGGCACAGCATGCTGTAGTTGCATGCGGCCAGTCCCCCGCGGTGCAGGTAATGAATGACGCGGGAATTGATATTGATGAAAAGGGGCTGATAAAGGTTAATGGGAAGTTCCGCACTTCCACTAATCGGGTTTATGCTGCGGGTGACTGCATCACGGGTCCGAAGACCGCAATAGAGGCAATAAGGGACGGCAGGGCAGCGGGAAAGGCGATTCTTGAGGAGGCGGGGTAAGCAATGGGCGAAAAAATGAAAGTAAGCAAAGCAAGTAGGCGCGCGAAAATAATAGTGCTGGACGATAACAGGGAGTTTGCCAAATCGTGCATTCCGCTCATACGCGAAGCCATTCCTCGGGCGGATGTTTTTCTCTGCGACAGCCCATGCAGGGCACAGAGCGTCGGGGCAAAATTTCACGTCGATTTTGTGATTTCAAATTTGGATTTTGGCGGAGAAGAACGGAAAAGGCTTGAATCATTCTTAACAACCCATGCAGAACTGGGCGCGCGAATAATGCTCTGGAGCGCACTTGAGGAGGTCCCAAAGGACTTCGAGCAGGCGACAAAGGCTGTAAAAATAATATTCCATAATAAACAGGAGGGGCCTGAGGCATTTGCAGAAAAACTGAAAGAGCTGCGGAAATTGAACCCTAAGCCTTTTGCTGCAGGGCATTTATTTCACTGGGCAACAAGTGCCGAGTTCCTTAGCAAATATCACGTAGCGCCCCCCCGGAGAAGCGAATTATGTTCGGCTTGAGGAATTTCAAAAAACTTAACTCCGCGCAGAAGAGGGAACTTATGCTTGAAATTGAGGCATACCAACTGCCGAAGGATGTATTGCACGGCGGCTACCAAAAAAACGTTTACGGCGAGATGAAGGTGAAATTAGCCCGCGTAAGGGGTGAACTCGCGAAAATCAGGAGGCGCGTGCCATGAACCCCCCAAAATCCCTCGCCATCATCGGCAGCAGGAAAAACCCTTACGCGCGCCTGCCGCAAAGCCTTATAAATAGTTTACAATATATGCTATTGTATGACAAAACTGCTCGTAATCAGCGACAGCAGCTCGCTTATAATAGGGACGAAAGCCGGGCTGCTTGATGCGCTGGCACGCGAGTTCAGGGTGGAAATCCCGCAGAGCGTCTTTGAGGAAACCGTGATTGCGGGCAAAAAACTGCAGAAAGTGGATGCGCTGAAAATCGAGGAGGCTGTGAACGGCAAACTCATTACGGTCAGGAAGGCCGGCGGGTGTACGGATAAGAAAACAGCAAAGATGCTGGATGAATTCAACCTTGACAGGGGCGAAAGGGATGCGATACAACTTTATATCAGGAGGAACGCGAAACTGCTGCTTGTTGACGACAGGCAGGCAATAAACGCCGCCAAATTGCTCGGAATAACCTGGACAACAGTGCCTGAAATCATCGTCGGCTTTGCGGAGAAACGGAAGATAAGCAGGGGGAATGCGCTTGATGCGCTGAGGATTGCGCAGGATGAGGGGAGATACAAACTTGATTTCATACTTGAGGCGTTTATGAAGGTGGAAAAAATAAAAGGAGGCGGTAAAAATGGGGACTGAACTTATTTCAATAAGGCTCCCGAAGGAGGATGTGAAAATACTGGATGAACGGGTGAGGGAGGAGAGGACCGACCGCACAACCGCGCTCAAGCGCATATTCGCGCTCGGGGCGAAGCAATACAAGCTCGAGAAGGCGGTAAAAGAGTACCAGGCAGGCAGGGTAAGCACGGGCAAGGCTGCGGAAATTGCGGAAATAAGCCTCTGGGAGATGATGACCGAACTCAGGGCGAGGAACGTGCCGAACCCGCTCGGCAGGGATGAGCATCTTCAGGGGCTGAAGAATCTGGAAAAGGTGTGGAAGTAAAAGCAGCGCATGGGTGTCAGGCATGAAAATACCCCATTCTATCGGCATCATCGGCAGCAAAAAAAACCCTTATGCCCGCACCGCGACAAAGAAACTTATTACATTCCTCAAAAAGCGCGGTGTGAAACATGTAATTGAAAAAACATTCTCCGTCAAAGGGAAAACCGCGCGCGCAATGAATGTTGATTTTGC
>JBDRDO010000096.1:0-7103 GCA_043820655.1 Candidatus Iainarchaeum sp.
AATTTTTCAGCAAGCGCAAGGTTTTTTGTTATTGCTTCAGGATTTGTAGCGCACGAAATTACCGCGCGCACGTTTTTTTCTTTAGCCCGTGCCAAAACTTTTTCAGGCTGCCTGAACCAGTCAAGGTGGCAGTGTGAATCAATCAGCATTTTCCCGCCCCGCAAGCCCTCACCCGAAAAACGCGGCGAGGCTCTTCCCGCCCTTTGCAATGCCCTTTGTCTTTCCCCCCGCAACTATCTGCATGTGCGGGTACGCAATCTCTATGTCCTTTGATTTCTCAACTTCCTCAAGGAACTGCCTCACTATTTCATTCTTCGTGCTGCGCAGGGAGCGCAAATCGGTTTGGTACGTTGCGCTTATGTTTATGCTTGAATCCGCGAGCGAAACCATCATGTTCGGCTTCGGCAGCTCCACGGCGGGCGCGTCCTCAGCGCTCTTCATAAGTCCTATGCTCTCCTTCACCGCCTCCTTCACAAAGCCCTTCTTTATCTTCTTTGATGCGCCCTGCAGGAGCTTTATTGCCTCCTGCCATGCCGCCTTTTCCTTGCGCGTTGCCGGCACGGTTTTTGCGTATTTTCCCGCCCCCTCCATTGCAACCCTCTCCAGCAGTTCAGCGGCCTTCTTCCAGTTGCTCTCATATGTCACGGAAACAACAACCTCATCCGTGTATGCCTCGCCCATCCTTGAGTAGTTCATCAGCGGGTTTGTTAGTATAAATTCATTGGGAATTGTTATCACCTGTTCGCTCCTCTGCTGGGTGCTGAGCCTTGTGCCCTGCAGTCTTGTGTACATCACGTGAATTGAAAGCACATCCCCCCTTATTCCCGAAACCTCTATCCTGTCGCCTATGCCGAACGGGCTCGTGAGTATTATCGTGAGCCAGCCCACGAAGTTAAGTATCGGCTTCTGCAGTGCAAAGGTTATCCCGAAACCGATGAGCCCGAGCGAGGTCAGCAGCGCGCCGACATCCTTGAAGAAGCCCGCGATTATTATGACCCCCACTATGCCCCAAACAGCATATGTGTAGAGGCTGAGCAGAACCTTTATGTCGCCTTTCCGCCTGCTTATGCCGAGGTACCTTGAGATTGCAAACCTTGAGAGCATCAGGAATGCCTGCGTGCCTATCAGCAGGGCCGCGGTGTTTATCAGTGCTGGCATCAGCGCATCAATAGGGGTGCTGCCCAGAAGTTGCGCTAAAATTATGCCCAATATGAAACTCCCGTAAACATAAAGGAATACCGCAATCGCGGCAGTGCCGAACACGTACATTGCAAGCACTGCCGGGTTTGAGAATCTGCTCTGTTTTGTTTTCCCTTCAGTAGTCATATGAATCAGGATTTATGTAACTGCGAAATTTAAATAAGGTGTTGCCCTGTGTGCGCACTCCTGCGGGCGCCACCCCATTAAACCCTGCCTTACAGGCACAGCCCATCTCTCAAGGAATCACTCCGGCAGCAGCCCGGTGCATCTCCAGTTAATCTCGGCCTCTCCGCTTACAACGCTCACAACACACGCGGGGTTGCAGCCTTCGTTTGCCTCATTCGGCTCCAGATCAATCCACCATGTGTTTGTTGAATCATTGTAGAATGCGTTCTCCTTCAGCGTGCCTTCTGCAGCACAGGAACTTGCCTCCGCAATTCCGCGTGCCTCTTCCTCGCTCATAACTCCTGCAAGGCTCTCCGTGAATGTTTCCCCGTTTGCACTGCACTTCCTCGGATAGCTTTCCATTGCGGGATTTCCCGCGGCAATGCATTCATCAAAATTCGTTACTGTTGCACCGCCTTCCTCAGTGCAAGCCTCTTCCCATTCACGCAGGCATTTGCCTTTCTCCTCGCACCATGTGTATCCTGCGGATCCTATGCAGCCGTGCCCGTCCTTGTCCCCTCCCACTATCTGCCCGTTTCCCTGCTCCGTGCATCCGCTCAAAAGCAGTGCAAGCGCAAGCAGCACTCCGAATGCAAAAGCCTTTTTCATTAAATCACATCTCAAAATAAAAACTAAAACAATACAAAACTAAACGCATTTCATTTATAAATAACTGCTGTTTTGGTTAGGGGGCTGCCTAATTAAACTGAATTCACCCGCAGTCCTTATTGTAAAGGTCCTGCAGTGCATCCGCCATTCCGGCATAAACTTCCGCCTTTTCGCTGTCCTCTTCAACTGCGGCAGTGTATCCATAACCCTGATATGAAGTTGAAATATACTGGCACAGCCCCTCAACACCTATGCAAAAGTCCATATTTTCACACCCTCCGTACTGCCAGCTTTCCCCTGAGGGATGTATCCATGCAATCCTGCAGCTGCCCTGGTCTGCGCAGCTGTCAAGATCCGAGCAAAAAGAACAGCATCCCGCACTGCACGTAGTGCATCCTTCCGCCTCAAACAACAATGCCTCGCAAAGCCCCTCGGCACATATCGTTTCCGAACAATGCTCAACACACTCTGCCCTGTTCGCAAGCAAGTCGCAGTATTCCGCACTGAACTCTTTTGCTTCTTTAACTTCGGCATTTTCCTCCAAATCCTTAAGCGAAAAAGCATCATCCCCAATCTTTGACAATATAAGTCTTGCTATTTCGGTTTCAACTTCCTCAAATGCAGGCAGGGAATAATTAGTAACCCCCACTGTCTTGCTGTTTCCCCTTCCTGAAATTGTTATGCTTGACCATCCGCCGTCCATTATTGAAGGGTCTGTGTAATTGTCCTGCAGGAAAAAGAAACCTTCGCTCTCCGCGGTTTCGTAAATTTTCTCCAGTTCCGCGGCGCTCACACTGAAATCATAGCTTTTCTCACCCGGGCCTGCGGATTTCGTAAACATCGCTTTCCCGTCACTGCCTACTTCCAAATAATATGTCCCCCAGTCAAGGTGTGCCGCGCCTGTGGAATAACTCAATTCAATATCGCTGTTCACTCCCGCAATAACTTCTGTAAAAGTCCTGTCCCCCGCCCTGCACTTCCTCGGATAGCTTTCCATTGCGGGATTTCCCGCCGCAACGCACCCCTCAAAATTTGTTATTTCAGCGGGCTGAGGGCAGCCGAAAACAAGCACAGCAAGAACAAGAAACAAAATTATCTTTTTCATGCCTTTATATTGCCCAAGCCCATATTTATTCTTTGCGTTATGCGCCTAACCCAAAAAGCCCCTTATTTTTGCAGCCCTTACAACCTCTTCCTCAAGTCCCGGCAGCCGCCCCTTCTTCACGCATGCAAGAACATAATCGGTAATGCTTTTGTGCTTTGCATGCGTTTCCACTGAAGGCAGAAAATCAAACTTCGCTTCAGGCAGAAGTTCAAGCGCCTTCGGGTTCAAATACCGCACCGCCTCTTCCAAATCCTTTTCAAAGTTTGGATAGGCCCCTTTCAAAAATTCAAAATCCGCATCTTCAAGCGCATTCAAACCCAAAATTTCAGGCGGCAGCCCCAAAGTATAAAGCGCCGCTGTGAAAGTAATTGCCCTCGGCAGTTGCATGGCCCCCATCTTCCTTGAATATCCGAACAATCCAATATGCAGTTTCCTCTGCCTCCTCTCAGGCACGGACATTGCAATTTCATTTATCAATGGCGCAAGAACCTTAATCTGCACCTCATATTCCCTTGAGCATTTTTCAATTATCCCAAGTGCCATTTCTTCCCCGATTTCCACGGGCGCGCCCGCACTTCCGGCCCTTATTTTCTTAACCGCGGACATAACCTCCTCCGCGGGATGGTCGTACTTGAACGAGGACTGTATTGTGAATGTCTGCACGCTCGGATAACCTTTCATTAAATGCTCCGCTGTTTCGGGCCTAAGGTTTCCCCTGAAGGGCGCGCTCCCCGCGCCCATGATGGGCTCAATCCTTGTGCCCAAATCCTTTGAAAGTTCATGCAATCTTTGCAGTGCAATTTTATTCAGCAGCACCGCGCTGAGGCTGCCGTAGTTAAGCGCGGGATCGGAACGCGCAAGGAAAACCCTCTGCTGTTCCAAATTCTTGTCCGCAAGGTATGCCTTTGTGATTTCCGCGCAGGCGAGAAGGTCCTCCTTCCTCTCAAACAGCGGAATTATGTTTATTGTCTCAGGCTTAAACTCGCCTATCCATTCCGCAATGCTTATGTCCCCGTTCCTTGCCGGCTTGCCCTGTTTCCCGGCGACAAATTCCCTGTAATAATTGTGCACCCTCCCTATTGCATCCGCCGATGATGTCATGGGCAGAATAACCTCAAAAATCGGGGCAACATCCTTCCCGTAAAACAGCTTTGCGGAATCAAAGGAGCGCGGGATGCTCTCAAGGGTTTCAAGCAATATTTTCGCCTCCGCCTTCTCCACTTCGGGATTCGGCACGCGCAGTGTAATGAACTTATCCTCCCCTAATTGGGTTTTGTTGAAGTAAAACTCATACCTCCCCAACAGCTTCTTCACAACAAAATTATCCACTTCCTTTCCCTCGCAGTCCCACATCTGCTCGTCGCAATCCAAATAAGAAAAAGCATAATACGCCTCCTGTATTTCATCCTCCCCTCCCATCCTGCCGTTAGTGGCAAAGAAAGGCGGATGCACATTATCGGGGTGCTGCGTGCTCATGCATCTTGGTGTTTTTGGCATATGAAATACTCATGCCAAGGAACAGATTATTAACAATTCGGCGCCCTATTTTGGCATGGCTTCCGTTCTTATAGTCCACGGCGCTTTAGGGCACCCGCAGGAAAACTGGTTTCCCTGGCTGAAAAAGGAGCTGGAGCAATTAGGGGTTGAAGTTTTTGTCCCGCAGTTTCCCACGCCCGAAAAACAAACCCTGCAAAATTGGCTTGCGGTTTTCCGTGAATACGATTCCCGCCTTCCCGCAGATTCACTTTTCGTGGGGCACAGCCTTGGCGTGCCGTTCCTGCTTAACGTGCTTGAGAAAAGGAAGGCGAAAGCCGCGTTCCTTGTAGCGGGCTTCACAGGGCTTGCAGGCAACGAGTTTGACCCCTGCATGAAAACTTTCGCGCAGCGGAAGTTCGGCTGGCAAACAATAAAGTCAAACTGCAAAAAATTCACTGTTTACCATTCGCTTAATGACCCGTACATAAAGATTGGGAAGGCGGCGGAGCTTGCAAAAAATCTGGGCGTTAAGGTCACGGTTGTTGAAAATGCGGGGCACTTTAATGAAGCGGCTGGATACAAAGAATTTGACTTGCTTTTGGAAGAGATAAAAAAAGAATTGTGAATCACCCGCCTATTTCCTGTAAATCCTGTCGTGGTGGTCGTAATCCCAAAGCTCTACAATTTTTTCACTTTCATGTATTTCATAAACAAGCACGAATGATTTCAGAATGTGCACCCGCCGCATATTTTTCATCTTTGCGCCCAGTGGCTTGAACCTGTGCGGGTTTTCAATTATCTGTTTTACTTTATTATGTATTGCGCGCAATTGCGCAGGGTCTTTCTTTGCAAGCTTTGTAAAAACCCTGTCAAGGTGCGGCTTCCTTTCAAGGGAGTAAGGCAAGGGCATCATCCCTTCTGCAGTCCCTTGAAATAGGCATCAACATCCTTCACGCGGACGGACTTCTCTTTGCCGATCTTTCTGAGCTTTTCAATATATTCCGGCCTCAGTTCAGGCTCCAATAGTTCGTGCCCGTACTCCTCAGCCATTTTATTTATTGCCGCACTCTTGTCACGCAAATCATATTTTGCCTTGACTATGTTAATGACATGATTCGCACTTTCATCCAGTTTCACTATCGCAGTAGGCATATTAACATCACATTAATATGGTGTTAATACGGGGTTTTAAAGGTTGCGGTTGGTGGTGCGTGCGCAGATTCTGCAAATTACGGAAATTAAACGCCTCGTTTCAATGAGAATAAATTGTTTTTTATTTCACTTTCAACTGTTCAGGCCTTATTTTATTCGGATAGAGAATTTCAGGACGTATAATTATCCTGGGAATATTTTTTCTAGCCCCTGCCTTTCTTACATATACAAATTTTGTTGGCTGATACGCCCTAGGAATTGCCCTTTCCTCATACTGCTCTATAAAATCTCCATAAGTAATTGCGGTGCTCCAGTATTTCCTTGCTATGTCCCTAATTTGCTTTATTTCTTTTTTTGATGGGCTGTAAGGGCTTTTGCTTCTTTCAAATATGTGAAGGGCTTCTTCGAATGCGCCGGCATCGGCTACAATTGAATTCATTCCGACTTTAGCCTCGACAAATCCCTTTTTTGGTCTTTCATAGTTTGTTGCCGGGATGAAAAAGACAGAATTTGTCTGCCCCGCCTGGATTCTTTTTGGTTTCTCTGCATCAAAAATTAGTCTGACCCTGATTTCAGCAAATGAGTGATGCTCGTCCGGAATAGTATCTGATGTTATTTTATGGGGTATCAACCCCCTTTTTTCAACCCCTTCCTTCATCTCCTCAGAGGCGCGCATGACATGTATTGCCCTGCCTTTTAGTCTTGCTTTCTGTATTTTTGTCATTTAGCTCGTACACATATGTTTTTTGTTTTAAATAAATATGTTTATTGCCATTCGCAGATAAATAAAAAAATCCCGCCTCCCGGAGTTGCACCGGGGATCTTTCGGTATCCGCTTGCGATCGGATGGTCCGCGCACCGTTTCGCTTTCGCTCAACGGGGCTATGCTTCCTTCCTATCACAAATGCGCCGTGCCATCAAGATATGGCACCCAACCGTTTTGAACGGTTCGCATCGCCCTTTCCCGAAGAAAAGAGCCGTCTACAGCCGAACGCATTGGCTACTATGCTAAGGCGGGACGCGGAGGGATCCGCGTGTGATCCGTGCGCCTCGCTTTGCGCTCGGCAGCACTTAACTTCACTTGCGGGTTCCGAATCCTTCCTAATATGTATGCCCCGCGAAACTATATAAATTATTCCCCGTGCCTGTTTTGGGGCTTAGCACTGGCTGAAGCCTGCCGCACCTGCACAACCGCCCCGGGAAACTCAACCTCAAAATTCGCGCCGTAAAACAGCAGCGCAACAACTTTTTCTTAAAAAGAAAAAGTTGGCAAAAAGAACAGCCCGCCTTCGGCGGGCGAGTGCGGAATTATTCATGCGTGCTTTTTTTCTCCCGATTTTCCACGCGAAACTTCTTCCGGAAATTTCACCTCAAAATTCGCGCCGTAAAACAGCAG
>JBDRDO010000097.1:0-5500 GCA_043820655.1 Candidatus Iainarchaeum sp.
ATATTGCCGGAGTTGCAGGCAGTTTTGACTCCTAACCGGAAAATACCCAAAAAAGGATTACTCGCGAGGTTCACCCGCGCGGGTAATCCCCCACCTGCAAAGGATTGATTTGATGCAATACACACGAAAAGAATTAGCAACCTTGCCCGAGTCTGAACTTAAAAAAGTTCTCAGGCAATTGCGCGGATTCAAAAGGCAAATAGACAGGGCAGAACAGGAAACGGCAAAAATGCCATGTGCTTTTTATTGGGAGCAAGGAGCAAACTGAAACTAAAGGCGGGCGGAACTATGGCGGAAGGGCGGAAACTATTTTCTGATTTATTGAATAAGCGGGTTAAGCTAACCTATTGCGAGGAAGCCGGGCGCGAATTATATTACACGGGCAAAATTGTAGAATTGTTTGGTAATCACGTATCATTTAAGGACAAATTCGGAAATCTTTGTTATTTCAGGCATGATTGCATAAGGCGGGTTGAGCGCCGGGACGGGGGGGCATAATGGACGCACCGACATTTAGCGATTTGAACCCGACAATAGAACACATTGAAAGACTTTCCGGCGCGGCGGTTGTGCGAATGATTTTAGACGGTCAGCACTACACCGGAACGCTGGGGAAGGTGAGAATATGACCGCGCGCAAGACTAAAACTTATGACGCGCACAATTCGGCGCGGTTCTATAGTGGCGAAGGCAACGAAAAGAGGCTTTGCTATGACCTGCTTGCAAAAGAAGTCATGGCGGATATTTCAATCCTAACCGCAGAGGACAACAGCGAGATGTTTTACTATGATGACGCGGCTGGCATATACAGGCGTGGGGCTAAAAACAAAATAAAAGTAATTGCGAAGGTGCTAACTGAGCAGAAAATAACAACACACCAGACGCGGGAGCTTCTATTTCAAATTGAAACAAAAACCTATATAGACCGTGATAAATTTGACAAGGAAAAGCACCTCATTGTCCTTAAAAATTGCGTTTATGATTTGAAAACAAACAAAACACAACCGCACACAGACGGCATAAAAGCAACGTCATGCATCCCGATCGAATACAATCCTGATGCGGATTGCCCTGCGGTTAAGAAATTCATGGGCGAGATATTAGATGAACGCGGAGTTAAGACCGTGCAGCAGTTATTCGGTTATTGCCTGTGGCGGGATTACCCGATACAGCGCGCGGTTATGCTTGTTGGGGATGGCAGCAACGGCAAGAGCACTTTGATTAACCTTCTTAAAGCATTTCTCGGCAAGGAGAACTGTGTCTCTAAAGAGCTCCAGAACCTTGACACAAGCAAGAACAGATTTGCTACTGCTCCGCTTTATGGCAAGCTGGCGAACCTTGCCGCCGACATAAGCGACCGAGCAATGCTCGCCACAGGAACTTTTAAGGCGCTTACAGGCGGCGATAGTATTCCAGCCGAGAGAAAATTCAAAGAATCGTTTGAATTTGTCAATTACTCAAAACAGATTTATTCAGCAAACCGCCTGCCAGCTGTGAAGGACAAGACAGATGCGTTTTTCCGCAGGTGGGTTTTGTTGTTCTTTGACCACAAATTCGAGGGCGAGAATGATGATAAAAACATGCTTTCAAAGCTCACAACGCCAGAGGAGATAAGCGGCGCTTTTAATTGGGCGATTGAAGGCTTGAAAGAACTGCTTGCAGCTGGAGACTTCACCTCGGCAATACCAACGGATGAACTGCGGGAGAAATACAACGCGCTTTCAAATTCGCTGGGTGCGTTTGTTGCGGATTGTGTTGAGCCACAGGCTGGCAATAGCATAAGCAAGAGCGACCTTTATTCCGCTTATTCTGAATATTGCCGCAAGAACAACCTGCCTATACTATTAAAAGAGAAGGTCGGTCGGGATTTGCAGCAGCATATAGAAGCAGGCGAAGGAAAGAAAGGCAGCGACCGCGCCTGGACAGGCATAAGACTCAAAGAAGGCAAGCAGAAAGAAATAGGCGAATTTTAATAACCAATCCACTTTTAAAAAGTTCAGATGTTGCTTTTTCTGTGAAATGGCTAACTTCTATGCTCAGCCACAATATTTATTAATGAAGTATTACTATAATTAAACGCCCGAATGCGGGCAATTGTGGTTAATGGGGAAAGGGGTTATTTTGAACCTTGAAGGGCTTAAGGAAAAGATAATGGGCATTTATTCCAGCGCGGAGGATGCGTACTACAATTTCCTTGACAAAATAGACGAGCACATCCCGATCTACAAACTAATAGACCCGATTGACAGGGTTATTCCCTCATTTATTCTTTTCATCCTGTTTATCCTGCTCCTTCTCCTGCTTGTCGCATGGACCGCATTTGTGTTTGTAACAGGCGGCTTCGGAGGGGGTGCGGTGTTCATTGTGCAGGACGAACTCGGCGTGCCGCTTTCGGGAATTGAGGTTAAGATTGAGCATTCCGCGGGAATTGAAACTTACATAAGCGATGCGCAGGGTGAATTCAGTTTTGCATTGCCCGATGAAACAGTAAGGGTTACTGCCGAGGCATCGGGCTATGAAAAATACTCGCGAAACCATGTTGTCAAGCGCGGGGATACGGGGCCTAACATAATCACGCTTGAAAAGGCAGTTGAAACAGGCACAATGCAGTTGAACATAAGGATTGTGGATTCCTCGGGCGAAAGCATTAAGGACCAGGTAAAACTGACATTTTCATGCAGCAGCAACAGGGCAAGCCCCCCTGCGGGAAAGACAACAAGGACAGGCAGTGCATCTGTTTCAGTTGAGATTGCCTGCGGAACCCTTACAACTAAGGCAAGCGCAACAGGCTACAATGACGGCAAGTCCGTTGACAGCGTGAAAACCGCAGGCACAATAACAATAACGCTTTCCGCAAAGGACACATCCAACGGCAATCTCTGGGTAAAGGTTGTTGATGCGGAAACCGATAAGGCTCTTTCAGGCATAATGCTTGGGCTACAGCGCGAAACAAGTTCGGGAAGTTCCTTTGTTGAATATGCCGAGACAGGAAGCTCGGGCACGCACAGCTTTGACGGTCTTTATGCGGGGTCATATTTGGTTGTTGCGGAGGATGATTCCGAGGAATACATTTCAAAAACAAGCGGCAGTGTGGCAGTGCTTGACGGCAAAACAGCGGACCTGACAATCGGGATGCAAAGGCGCGATGAAAGCACAGGTCCCGCGGAAAAGGCGCTCCTGCAGTTCATTGACGAGGATTCTGGCGATTATATTTACGGCGTAATGGTTTCGCTGTATGCGGATGATGTTTTCAGCAAAACCGCGGAGAGCGTTGCGGACGGAAGTGTTGAATTCAAGAACCTTGACCCTGAAACGAATTATGATGCAGTTGCGGAGCATGAGGGTTATTTGACAAAGGTTATAGTGAATCTGCCGCTTATTGCAAATTCCAGCCGCAAAGCGGAAAAGGTTTTCATGATTCCCGTTACTGAGGAGAACGCAGGAACCGCGAAAGTTAAGGTCACAAAACAGGGCGGAACGCCCGCGGAATCGGCAGCAGCAATGCTCTACAGCACGGACTTTAGTTTCCCGATAGGCATTGCAACAACAGGCTCATCCGGCGAGGTTTCATTCTACAACCTCCCGCCGCTCACATATTACGCATATGCGGAACTGGGGGATTTGAGCGGCACATCCTCCGAAGAGGGGATGGATGACGGCGAAACAATAAATCTGTTTGTGGCGCTTGATTCTCAATCCTCCGAGGGCGGAATACGCGCCGGTGTTGAGGACGGATCCGGCGCCGCAATTGAGGGCGCGCTTGTGGAATTCTTTGATTCAGTTACGGGGGAAAAGCTCGGGGAAAAGCAGAGTGATGCAGGCGGACTTGTGGAGGAAATGAAACTTGCCCCCGGGGAACTGCCGTATATGCGCGCCTCAAAGGCGGGATTCCTTACGCACACAACAGCGGCATATGAAATACTGCCCAGCACAACAATAGATGTGAAGATAACCCTGCAGGCGGAAAGCCCGGACATGCCCGAGCCCCCTGATTTTGATTTTAAACTTTCACGCGTGCTAAACACGCATTTTGAAACCGCGGAAGTGATGAGCGCGGACACAACATATAATTTCCTTTTCACAATAACCCTGCCCGATGAATTTTCTGATGTTGAATCCGTTGTAAGGGCGGGCCTGCAGGAAAATGAAACAGCGGGGGATTCTATTGTTGTGATAAAGGGGATTTCTCACTCTCCCGCATCCGCAACTTTCTCAGCATGTTATGATTCCGGGGACAATTACGCGGACTGCGATATAACCGCGGATGACGCAAAGCAGGTGAGGGTTTCATACGGTGTCCTGCCAAAAGGCACGTATGATTTCATGGTTAAGGCATATGTAAAGCCGCTTTCGGACGGGGAGCAGGAGGAAAGTGTTGTTGAAATCCGCTACGGCGCAAATGCGGAATACGGGGATGTAACAACATTCAGGCCAGATGAGGAAACGCTTTACCTTGCATCATTCCCCTTCGGGCCGATAACCGACTGGGACGGCGATGGCGATGATGATAATGACGGAGGCGGGGAGGGGGATGCATCAATCATCCTTGAACTCACAGATCCAAGTAAAAGTTACATGAGCCGGAAGCACACCTTTGATGGAAATCCGTTTACGGTTCCCGCGGGAATGCAGTTCAGACTTAAGTATATATTAGTCAACCGCTCGGACCAGGACTTTACAGACTTCCCAATTGAAATAACCACTGAAAGCAGTGCAATAAAACTTAATAACACGGGCGGCAACATAGGTCTTGTGCCCGCAGGCACCTCCAAAACAGGGGCATTCCTGTTTGAGACCCTTGAGGAGGCGGATGCAGCGGAACTTGTTGTTACTGCCGTTCCCCAGACAGGCGAGGTAAGCAAAACAGCGAAACTAATAATCGTGTCCCCCTTGGGACTTGAGGTAAAGCTCCAGCCTGACAAGCTTCCCGCCAATATTTCGACAGGCGTAACCGCGAAGGTTTACTCGGGGATAAAGCTTATGAAGGGCGCGTTTATAACTGTGACCCAGAACACCGAGGCGGGTGATGCCCCCCTGTCAGGCCTTAGCGGAACCACGGATGACAGGGGCAATTATACATTCACATTCGGCGCTTATGATTATCCCGCAACATTCAAGGTGCATGCGGAAAAAATAGGATATGCCGCGGGCTTTGCTGAAATTTCAGTTGCAGGTTCGGAAGGCGGGAAAGATGATTACGGGGATGACGGGGAGCTTGAATGCATTGAAATTGAGCCCATGCGGAAGGTTTTGAATGTTGCGGGAAGTGGCACAAATTTTACCGTCAGGAATGTGGGCTGCCCCGGCACGGTATGGGTATCCCTCGGAAAGGCAACAGGCAGTGACATTTCAACAACACCGGGCATTGACAAGGACGGGGAAATAGTGCTTGCTATTGGAGAAAGTGCAAATGTAAAAGTGTACTCAAAAATAATTCCCGGCGTGCACCCTGTATTTGTTTACGGAAATTTCGACGGCGGGGAAAAGCTGAAGGCAGGCGT
>JBDRDO010000098.1:0-3849 GCA_043820655.1 Candidatus Iainarchaeum sp.
CCCTCCGCATATGCCGTGCTCATTGAGGCGCGCGCAGGCGGGGAGCTGCACTCCCTTTACAGGAACCGCATAATTATTCAGGGCGGCACCGCAAGGGTTAGGCGCGTTATAATTGACAAACCCCACTTTAATGCGGGGGAAACCGCAAACCTGCGTTTCATTGTGGGGCCGAGCCCGGACCATTACACCAATCCTGACTTTGAGAACTTTGTGTTTGAGGCAGAGGTCACAAACCTGAATTCAGGTGCCGTTGTTTTCAATGGCAGCGAGAATTATGATTTGATTTCCACCCGCACAGGGTATTATGAAAAACAGTTTTCATTTACCGTGCCTTCGGAACTTTCACACTTCAGGGTTTGCGGGCGCATAACAAAGGGCGGAACACTTTATGATGAGCAGTGCTATGAAATTGATTCCGCTGACTTTGTAATTCCGCACATCCCCGAAACCGCGCTTGCCGTTGACTGGAGTTATGATGCCGGGGCGGAACTGCTGAGCATGGAATTCTGCGGAACTTCAGACGGCGAGATTTCGGATTTGAATATGCATTATTTCCTGCAAAATGCGGAAACATCGGAAATTGCAAAGCGCAGGTTCCTTTCCAGCGCGGAGTGCTATGATGAAACAATTTCCCTGCCGCAGGCAAGGTATTTGCTTGTTGTTGATGATTACATTTCAAAAAGGCAGGAGAAGTTTGATGTTGACCTTTTCGCAGGGCAGGAGAAAGCAAAGACATGCGCGGAATGGCGGGGAAAGGTTTGCGCAGCAGGCACTGTATGCACAACACTTCCTGTAAATGCCTCCGACAGCGCGCTTTGCTGCCTTGCTGAATGCGAGGCAACAGCCATACCGCCCGTGCCCCCCCTGCTTGACCAGGGGCTTTTGCTTATGCTTGTTGTTGTGTTTGTAATTATTGCATTTGCAAGTTTCATACTTCCCAAACTGCGCGCAGGCACGGGCGGGCAGAAAGTAATGAAAAAAACAGCGAAGCCTAAAGCCCGCGGCGCAGTTGATTATGATGAACCTTCTGAAATCGGGGGTGGCGGGTTTGAATAAACGCGCGCTTTTGATTTTCGGGGTTGCCCTTACTGCGCTTTTCGTGCTGCTCCCTGCGGTGCATGCCGCGGATGATAATGATAAGGCGCCCGGGCTGGGGCTGGACTGCGATGTTGCCAAAACTTCCTGGGACGACATGCGCAACCCCTTGGATTCGGACGATTACAGTCTGCAGGCGGGTATGACATACACCTATTGGGAAAACCTAAGCTCCATGGCAGGTCCATCCATGCGCTGGTTCACTTCCCGTACCAGGTGCAATCTCTACTGCATGCACTGCAACTGCAAAAAGTGGCCTTTCTACATGCCATATTTCCTTAAGGAATGCGAGGAAGGGATTGCACTTAAATACCCCGCGGATTACCCCGATAAATACTCTATGTCCCACTGCCAGAATGCAGGGGGCAGGGACGCGCCCTGGCATAATGATGTAATTTCCCTGACCGCGGAGATAGGGTTTAAGGACCCTGAGGGAAACGAGCAGGCATTTGAGGCACTGCCCGCAGGCACGGGCGCGGATTATGCCGTTCCGAGGTTTTCAAAACTGTTCATAAGTGAGATAGGGCAGTTCAATGCGCACTGCGTTGACGGGGTGCCTTTCGAGGACATTGTTGTTGTCAGGGTTTATGTGAGGCACAGGGCGAACGCCTATTCGGAGTGGTCCGAGTGGGACGAGCCGACGAAAAATGGCGAAAAGACAGGCACTGAAATCTCCTGCCACGGCGGGAATTTCCTTTTCGGCTCTTCCGACAATTTTGAGGCATATACATTCAGCCAGCAGGGCATTTATGATGTCAGCGTGCAGTATCCCGAGTACAGCAACGGCGCCAAATGGGTGGAATATAAAAGGCTGAAGGTTGTTGTTTCAAGCATAAGCGCGGAGATAACCCCACCCGAAAATGCTTACCTCGGCTTCTTCGAGGGCGAGGGCGAGAAGAACAAGGACATGGTCTGGGAAATAAGGAACACGGGAAAGGACGTGCTTAAGATAAAATCAGTTTCCGCAAAGGGCTGCGGCAGCGAGGCGGGCCTTGAATGCACATTCCCCGCATTTTCACCGATGGTTGAGGTCAAGCCGAATCAAACTTACTATCTGCAGGAATCCGTGTCCGCGTCCCGCCCGAAAGTTTCGCCCGATATGCGCGAGCTTGGGGTTGATGTTGCGTTTGCAGACCGCTGGGGCAACGATGCGGAAAACATGGCTGCGGGAATAACTCCCGTAGATGTTCCATTCAGCTTCACAGTGGCGGGCTATGCCTTTACGCCATACGGCAAGAGCGGCGAAACTGGCGAGCTTGAGCCGGGCACATACTATCTGCAGATATGCACGGATTCCCTCAAAATAGACGGCGTGAACGAGCCGCTTGTTTCGCTCACGGTTGAATACGATGCCGGCACGGATGATGAGCCCCTTCCAACAGTGGCCAGTGTTGCATTCCATGATAGCCCTAGCTGTGACGGCAGCAAGGATTTCCAGGAGAATTCCGACAACACGCGGGAAATAACCTTGAAGAAGAAACAGATGATAAGGTGGCGCATAGAGGGTGTTGTGGGGATGAAGCAGGGCGCCGTGAATAACTATGTGAGCGACTGGGAAAGGATCGGCACCTCCAAGGGCGATAAGGGTTATGTAAATGGAGATGTGCTAAAAGAGTCGCTGGGCAAGCAGATATATGTTGTGGCATACTCGGACAAGGTGCCTGGGAGCGTGAACATAGACGACGGCATATTGAAAGTTGGCACATACGCCCCCAAACCTTCTGAGCAGAATAAGTCCCCTGTTTATTATGTTCTTGTCAATTCCGAGATTGCTGGTGAGAAATTTCCAAATGCCGCAACCAGGATTGAGGCTGAGGGCGCAGCCGAAACTGCGGAGGGCGGCTCTACAGTTCTTGAGATAGGCGCTGACGGCACGGTCATCGCAAGGACAAGCGTTTACATAAAAAATGAAGAAACCGAAAAAACAACAAATCTTGCCCTCCTCTGGCTTGACAGGGCGCAGTACATGATTAAGGTTCAGGCGGGCATTGCCGGCGCTTGCAAGGGCGAGGGCGGGGCAACAGGCGCGAAGGCGGTGCCGCGCGTGAATTACGACTGGAGCTGGAGTTCAATCTCCGAGGATACATGCAATTCGGAAAACGAGGATTACATCTACTGCGATGCAACGCAGTTCAGCATGGGGCTTGTGAAACGTTTGCAGGGAATTAAGGGCATCTTTGACGGGCTTCCGCAGGACGAGTGGCCTTCAGTTGAGGGCTCGAATGAGTTCAAGGCGCTTACTGAATTTAAGGCATACCTTATGCGCGATGGCTATGGCACGGATTTCAGGAATGACTTTGATAATTATGCATTACACAGCGTATTTTCAGACACGCCTTCCTATTACAGGGATGCATGGGCACTGTACTTTAAGCAGGGAGACAACCTTGTGTTTGATGTCCTGGGCAACGCCCCTCCTAATGATATCCTGCCCTCAGCAGGGCTTTATGATGTTAAGCTGAAAATTGCTTGGGGCAGTGAGGCGAACAGGTTCTTCCGCGATGTCAAGCCTGCGGCAACAGTAACTGTTGAGCTTACAAGGCTTCCCTCAACAGGCTCTGATGATGCCCTGCTGTATTACCTGCCCTTTGATTCCACAGTAGGGCTTGAAGGAAAGGAGTTCAAGCGTGAATTCTACGGCGTGGGGTTTACAGGCGATGTTGTGCCAATCCTCTCAAAGGAGGGCGGCAAAGGCACACTGCTTGTTGAAACATATCCCTCTGCGGAAGGAAGCGCGCCGCTTGTTAAAATAGG
>JBDRDO010000099.1:0-16822 GCA_043820655.1 Candidatus Iainarchaeum sp.
GGCGCACTAACGGCAGAAACAACAATCCTCTTCACAAAGGGCTGATGATAAGGGGCGGAAACAATAATCTCCTTCTCCCCTGCGCCTGAGAAGAAATCATAGTCAGTTATCTTCTCCCTTGCGCCTGCCGAAAGTTCCGCAATTTTCATAATTTCCACGGGCGCCCCGCCCTCCGCAACGCTTACAGTAATATTCCTGATAAGCCTTGAACTGTCATTAATAACATAAACAGCGCGCCCGCCTTCCTGCGTTTCCTCCGCGCTCAGGCCGACATTAAAGAAAAGCAGATAAACAAGCACAAGCATGAATATTGAAAATATCGCGGCGAAAAACATATACACGCGTTTCTTCTTTGCGGGAATCATGCTAAATAGAATGTTTTCTGTTTATTTAAACCTTTATTTTCCCCGCATCTAAATCTTAATCTTCCCCCTCTGCCAGTCGGTAATTATAATCCTCGCAATTGCCTCCAAATCCGCCCCCCCGCCCTTTGTCAAACGCTTCCTTGCAATTGCAATCTGCTCAAGGATTTCATATTCATCAGTTGTTTCCTTGCCAATCTTAACATCATACGCCTTCTCAAGCGCCTTTGGATTGTTCTCCATAAGGAACTTAACAAGCCTTTCCGCAGCGGCAATCCTGTCATACAATTGGTTTGGGCTGAGCGCATTCAGTATAACCAAATCCTGCCAGGGCTTGCCCTTGAATGAAATAACTCCGGGAGTGTCAATCAGCATAATATCCTCATTCACACGAATGAACTGTTCCCCGCGCGTAAAGGCCGCCTGCGCGGAAGTCCTTGCCTTTTTCTTTCCCCCCAGATAATTTATAAGTGAACTCTTCCCCGTATTCGGATATCCGAACAAGCCAACAATCATCCCGCGCTGTGTAACCCTGTGCCTTGTTTTCCTGCCGAAATTCCTGGTGGCCATGTTAATTGCGGCCTTCAATTTCTGCTTCCCTTTCCTGTCATTGCAGGAAACCTCAACAACAACATGCCCTTTCTTTTGAAGCCTTATACTTGTTTTTTTAATATGCCCCTGGCTGACCATATCCGCCTTGTTCAGGACAATTATCAATCCCTTTTCCATCCACTTTATTTTCTTCTCAAGCCTGAAGTTCCTTGTTTCAGCGGGAAACCGCGCATCCAAAACCTCAAGCAGGATGTCGCTCTTCCTTATGACCTTCATAACCCGTTTATCAAATTCCCTGTCCGGCATTTTTGTTCACCTTTTACTATTAGGGTCGGCATCCCTATTAATTGTGTCAGCAATCCTTTTTTGTATCTTTTTTGCCTCCGCTGCACTTGTGAACGGGGCATTGAATGCCCTTTGCAATCTCTCATATGACCTGCGCAAATCCCTGCTGTCACCTGCACGAAGTGCAAACTTCCTTGCTTTTGACGGAGTAATATCCCTGCCGAACATCCGGATCCCTGCCTCCAACAGGCCTACAAAATCTTTCACAAGCTTGCCATTAGCCTCCCCGTGTTTTTTCAGGAGTTCCTGCCCAAGCCCCGAAAGTTTTGGCTTCAAAAGTTTCCTCTGCCTTTTGTAGGCGCGGTGTTCCCCCTCAGCGGCACGCACTCTCCGAATCAAATCCGCCCTCTGCGTTTTGTTCAGGGTGTCCTGCCTTGAGAAATAATACTTCCCGCCCATCTTCACAACAGGCAGGCTGTCATATTTCATAAGCACGCGCACGGACTTCTCATGCACGCCCAGATATTTCGCGAAATCCTTTGTTGAGCCGTGCGTTTTCTCCACCCTTGCAATCCTCCTGAAATCCCACACAACCCTTTTCAAATCCCTGTGCCCCTTTGGCAGTGAACTCACAACCGTGCCGTTCGGATGAATTGTTTTCTCCCAAGGAATTGAATCAATAATGTTCCTTTTATAAGAGCCCTTTCCGAGCGTGCTCTTCAGTTTAAGGACATCAAATATGAATCCGTTCTGCGTTATGTCCTCTTTCGGGTTAAAGGCGCGCGCCGCCCCCCGTTCCGCAATCCAGCGCCCTGCAATTTCATCCGGAATCCGCCATTCCCGCCCTGATTTTTTGATTGCCCCCTCCTGCCTTTTGTTTTCGGTTTTTATCCTGCCGAGCACCGCGGTCGGGTCCACATTGAGTTTTTTTGAAATCGTCCTCAAGCCCCAGAACTTAGGCACCCCTACCCGCCCCCCGGGCCAAATACCTTTTTTTGCACCGCTTTGGTAAGAGTTACCACACCCTCGTGGACTATTATACACTTATTTTTCTCCAGATATGCCCTCAATTCCGCAGGGAGCCGGCTATACCGCCTGTGCAGCATGAATGGCTTCTCCCTTGAAAAATATCTGGACACCAGCATCCTCACCTTCGTCTTCTGCACATTCCTCCACGCCCTCCTTTTGAGGAGCCGCCCCGCGCCCGTGCCTTCCAATGACCATCCTTTAACCATTCCATTTCCCCCTCATCTGCCTTTCACCGCGCCTCATTTCACAGCCCCTTTTAAAACCTCAAATCCCGCGCGCGCCAGATAAAACCCGCCGAAAATCAAAACCGCAACAACACCAAGCAAACCCAAAATGCTGTACTGTGAAAACGCATCATCCTGCAGAAACACGCTTTGAAACTGAACAAACCATGAAAGCAGAACAAGGGAAAGCGCAAGTGCCCCCGCGCCGATGAGAACAATAATTGCTGTGTTTATCCAGTTAAGGTTAAGTTCCATGCGATAAGAATTAGCACTCGCAGGAATTTATTACTTTGCTTTTCCGCGTTTCCCGCGCAGCACGCCTAACCTGTCACTTCACAAGATAAACCTCCGCAACAGGTCGCACAGCCTGCGCAAGCTTCATGCCCACATCATCCCCCTTCTTTGCCGCCTTAATTCCCTTGTGCTCGACCTGCATGCTGTCAACTATCTGCTCGAACTCCTCCCCGCCCTTTTTCACCTTTATTTTATCCCCCACTTTCAGCGCAGAGGAAAGTTCAATAACCCCCACGCCAATCTTATCATAGAAATGCGTTACCTTTCCGATTAGCTTCTCAGCCATAAGGAATCACCCACATAATTGGGTGCAAAGTTAATTAAATTTTAGCGTTTTTGCGTGTTTTCACTTGCTTGCGTATTTGGCATACTTCTCAAGCAATCTGAAAAAGTTTTGCCTTATGCCGTATTTGACACTATGCTCCAGATAGGTGCGTATAGTATTTATGTTCCTTGTGTCGGTTTTCAGCCCGAATTTTATTGTGCCCATTGCAAATGCCTCTATCTTTGCAAACGTAATTCCTTTCCTGCCGAATTTTTCCCGACCTTTAATTCCTAATGAAAAAAGCATTTCTACGTCCTCAGGGTTTCTGTAGTTGGTTTGTTTCAAAATCCTGTCTACTGCCTGCGTGAGTTTCAATTTTGACCTGTTTTTTTTACGGCTCCTCATCCTCGACCTTGCCTTTTCCGCACCAGATTTATCGTCTATCCAAAGCATAATGGCTTCAGCCGCAAGCCGCACCTTATTTTTTGGAATCATCAGCGACCTGGGAATAAGATGCTGTTTTTCAACACTGTCCCAGACAATAGGAATCCGTCCGTGCCCTATAAGGTTGAAAATCTTCTTCCGCGAGGAAATTTCCAGGCCAAGCCATTGTGTGAACTCTGTTGCACTTGCATAGTTCCCGCGAATTATTTTTTGCTTTTCCCTGCGTTTATTTGCATATTCCCCACTCCATTTATTCTTCCTTTCACGGCTGCGCCAGCCCTTCCACTCAAGCCCTTCCTTTATTTCCTTCTTTATTTTTTCCTTAATATCCGGGGTAAGCACTTCCGCAGGAATCAAATACTCAGTTCTCTTCCCGTCCCCTGTCTTTTTTATTTGCACAATTTGTTTCCCTGTCGGGGAATCAGTTACCCACTCATTTATCAGCCGCTCATTAATTTTTATTCCAAGCAGCCTGCCAAGCATTTTCGGGGTTGCGTATTTTTTGCGGGTTTCCCTGAGGCGCCATTTTTTCTCAAGGGCATCGGCGGCCCGTGCCTTCTCAATAAGCATTTCCTTGTTGTTTAGAACGTAATTTATATCTAAATAGTGGTATGCGCCTATCTTGCTGACGTGTTCTTTTAAGGCGGGGTCATACTTTACTGCGCTCAGCATCTGCGAGGGGGTTAACCCAATCATTCCCGCAGCCATGCTTGCGGTTACTTTTCCCTCTTTCCCTGTCTTAATATCCCTTATTTTCTTTTTTCTTTTCATAAGGCGCCGCAACCTTCAAAGCAGTTTCAAATGCCCTGTTAATTTATCAAGCGCGGCATCATCAGCAGGCCCCACTCCAAAACATGTTTTAGTCCCCGGCGCTGTTTGCGTATGCCCCGCATCCTGCACAAGCGCGGGCTTTAATCTTGCGTCCTTAATCTGCTGAAACATATCAACAAGCTCCCGTTCGCTGTTCACTTTCAGCACAATCTTCATCTGCCCCTCTGCGCGCCATTTTTCAACTGCACCCGCATCTTCGCGCTGTGCATTCTCAAGCGCCATTAAACTCGCGTGCGAGCACTGCGCCGCAATCTTCCCCCTGCCCATTCCTAAATCCGCGCGAACAACAATGACCTGTTTCATTCAAATATAATTGCATGAACTAGTATTAAAGCGTAACTTATGTTTCCGCACCGGAAATCTACTCCAGAAACCTATTTATATTCCTCCGCAATAATATGTAAATATGAGCGATATTTTAGTGGCCCAGATGATTGGCGGAGGCATAATTGCCATTGTCGTTTACTGGATTTTCAGAATGCTTCCTTTAAAGTGATTAAATGAGAATCCCTGACTTACTGAGCATTATTGCCTTTGTTGTGTTGGTACTTACCTATCCTTTCGTAGCAAGGCCTGCACTTCCGGATTATTTTAAGGGCTTTCTGGAGGGCGTTGTCCTGACGGGGGTTCTCACCTACTCCGCGATAAAAATAGACGCATTTATTAATGAGATTAGGTCAAATAATTGAGGGATGGCATGAAGATAACTGAAGCGGTAGCGGGCATTTTCATTTTGATTATATTAGTGTATGTACTCTGGGCAGGCTTTATCTCTTCTCCTGACCCTGCATTATCCACGTCTGGCTGGTTTGTACTTGTTGCGATAGCAGTCGGGATTGTATTGGGAATTGCGAATCGCATAAGGCGCTAGCCCGCACCGGAAATGCGGTGTGCCAATATTATTAAAGCCCCTTGCGCGCATTGTTATTGTAAAGGCGCATTTCATGGACATCTCATCTCTCATAAAGGACGCGGTTTCCTACATTAATTCATATGAGGAAAGGAAGCGCAAAATCGCGCATGCCTTAGCCCCGTTGAAGGGGCAAGAACTGAAAACTGAAACTTCAGCGGAACTTCTGGAATCACAATTTGTTTTTCCCGTAATCCCTGCGGAATTAAACTTCCGCTGTGCGGGCGTTGACTCGGGCTTCATGGGAAAGCGCCTCTCATCAGCGGACATTGTGCTTGTCCGTGCGGCAGGGGTTGTGTTTGATTATGAAAAGGGAAAGCTTGCCAAGGCGCAGTATCATCCAAATTTCTTTTCATTCCCCACTCCCCATTTATCAAACAACGCGCTGGAGGATGATGAGTATGCATGCAGTATGGGCCTGATACGCCTGCGCGAGGAGGTTAATGTTGCAAGGGAAATCCTGCAGAAATACAAGCCGCGCTATCTTTTCCTTGACGGCAGCATAGTCCCCCAATATGCCGACAAGCCGCGCTCGGATTCAGTTGTGCGAAACCTTTACCATGAAATTCTGCAGAACTTCCAGTCGCTTTATTCAGAGGCCGAGGCAAAGGGCTGCACATTAATAGCCTGCGTTGAGGACTCGCGCGGAAAGCGCATAAATGAATTATTGCGCAATGAAATAAACCGCGATGAAACATACATATCAAACAAAACACTTAACGGAATGTTTGACTGGGCAATTTTGGATTATTTGCTTGAGGTTGGCGAGCGCACGATGGCTTTCAGTTACAGCGGCAGCATAAAAAAACACCCTATCCTTGCGGACATGCCCGGGTGGCGTGAGCATATTTATGGCCTCTACTTAAGGCCTGCACAATATGACAGGCCCCTGAGGATTGAATTCCTTTGCAGGGGCAAGGGGGATGAAATTGCCGCGCGCGCAAATGAGGCGGCAGGCGCGGCACTTGCATTATCCTCGATGCACCGTGAATATGCATATCCCGCGGTTTTGATTGAGGCTGACCTAAAGGCGCACTTAAAGCAGGATGAGATTGAAATTGTATTCGGAAAAATATTTGACAAACTGGGGAAGGACACGCGCCTGAAACTGCGCAGGGAAAGCCGCCCCTTTTAGGATTGATTTAAGTTAATTTCATGGGGATGTGTTATTATGCTGAAAAAGACCGATGCAAGGATTCCCGCACAGCAGAAGTTCTGCCCTGTCTGCGGCTCCGTAAATTTGAAAATAGTTGAAACCCCCGCGCTTATACACTCGGGAACATTCCAGATGTATAAATGCGCGGACTGTGGATATGAGGGGCCTATTGTAATCGGCGGGCTGAATATGCAGGAACAGCTGAAAAAGAATTACGCGGAGCGGAAGGCAGGGGATGTAAATGGCTGATTCTGCCCAGAATGAAACCGAACTCGGCACTGTTGTCAGCACCCCCGAAGGGCCAAGCCCGGGCAGCCTCGCCTTTGTTGTCACAAGCGGCAAGGTGCACCGCGGCGAGTTTGTTGAAATGGATTATGAGGAGGGCACATTAATTGCGCTTGTCAGCAATGTTGTGAAAACAAACAGGTATTTTGAACGTGCTGACTCTGTAAAGGAATTTGAAACAAACGGGAAGAAAATGTTCGAGCAGTTCCCCACAGCGGAATGGGAATACCTTGTTGCGGAAACAAAACCATTGGGGGTTTATAACGGGGGCAAGGTTCTGCGCGTTTCATACCCCCCCAGCCCCGGCACTAAAGTGCGCGTTGCCTCAAGGGAAAAACTGTGGGACTTCCTTAACTTTGACGAGAACGGCCTTTTCATGGGGGAGATTGAACACCCAAAAGTTGATGTCAAATTAAACCTAACGAAACTTCTGCAAAAACACCTCGCGATTTTGGCCCAATCGGGATCTGGAAAATCGTATTGCACGTCAAATTTAATAGAAGAGTTGCTCGACCGTAAAAAGGAGCACGGTCGCGTTGCCGTAATTGTCCTTGACCCGCACGGCGAATACTCCTGCTTTGCCGAACCCTGCGCCGACAATTCGCATACTGATTATTCCTCAAGAACAAAATTAGTCCGCGCACGCGACATTAAGATAGGCGTTCCAAAATTAACTGCAGGCATAATTTCGGGAATGCTCCCCGACATAACAAGCATCCAGCGCCGCGCGCTTGAAAAGTCACTCAATGCACTGCGCGCAAAGATGAAATCAGGCGAGGGGCCTTTTGATTTTTCAGATGTTAAGCGCGAGATTTCGCAGGACGATGATGTTAAGGAGAATGTAAGAACCCCTTTGCTTTCCCGCCTTTCCTCCCTTGAGGACTTCCGCCTTTTTGACAGGACGGACAGTCCGAGCATAACTGACCTTGTGAAACCCGGGATGCTTACAATAATTGACCTGGGCGATTTAACAGATGTGATGAAAAAGCAGATTATTGTGAATTATTTTGCGCAGAAGCTGTTCATTGAGCGCAGGAAGAAAACAGTTCCTCCGTTCCTCCTTGTGATTGAGGAGGCACATCAATTCGCCCCTGAAAAGGCAAGGAAGGAAGTCGCAATCTCAAAGGGAATAATCAGGACAATTGCAAGAGAGGGCAGAAAGTTCGGCGCTGCTTTGTGCCTTATTTCCCAGCGGCCCGTACATCTTGACACAACGGTTCTCAGCCAGTGCAATACGCACATAATCCTGCGCATCACAAACCCTTATGATTTAGAGCACATCGGCAGGAGTTCCGAAGGCATAGACCGCGGAAGCCAGGATATGATTACTTCTCTCCGAGTAGGGGAAGCGCTCCTTGTCGGGGAGGCAACCCGCAATCCGATATTCTTCAAGGTGCGCAAGCGCAAATCCGCGCCCTCAAAGCATGAGGCAACACTGGAGGAAACCGCGCGAAAGTATGAGGAAAACAGAGAGCAGGCAAAAGAGGAAGCCGAGGAATTTTTGTAGTTTTTGGAAAGTGGTCAGATGAAAAATAAAAATGCAAAATCTATTTTTTCTAAGGTTATGCGGGATAATGGTGTTTTTTCGAAAAACTTCCGCAGAAAATTAAATAAACAGCGCGCTATTGAACTTGCCGGCGCAGTTGGCAAATATGCTTCGGCACTCGAAGGTTTGGGGTTAAATGTTGCCAAAACGCAAGTGGAACTTGAAAGTGCGGGAAATGGGCGTTACTCCTTGAAAATGTCGCAGGAGCCATTTGAACGGCATCAATTGGCCGCGGATATTTTGCGCAATAAACCCGATAAAGATGCCCTTATTGTTTATGAAAAAATACTTTCGCAGGCTGTGAATGCAATAAAGGCGAATTCTTTGCCTGGCAGTTGCAGGCAGAATGTGGGGCTTGACCTTCACATAGGAAACTGGGCGGTGAAAAACGGAGAGCCGGTCTTTCTTGATGTCTTCCCCCCCCTGTCTTCAGGAAGCGAGGCAAAATCAGTTGAAAAAACATATCCTTTAAAAGTCAAGCTTTTTGAATCCCTCCTGCCAAAACACGCAAGGGAAAGGCATTATTATGGCCCCACTGTATTATCAACTCTTTTAGGCATTAGTATTGAGGCAAACCCGAAGCTGAAGGCAGGATTGATTAAGGCTACTGTAGAACAAATTGAAAAAGAATTTTCCAATGATGTGAGGCGACTTTATCTACGGGAAATCTCAGGCATAAAGTTAAGTGTAATAAGAGGGGCATCTAAACTTACTCGGTTAATGGCAAGGTGACCTGCATCTTTTAGCGTCAAGAATCGCGAACAGGCAAAGGAGGAGGCCGAGGAATTTTTGTAAGGCGGTGCCCTGCACATTATTCAGGCTAACGCAACTTCGATGGAAGTCATGAGCTTTTGCCCCTTTCTATTCCTGAACTCCAGAAGTTCGGCAGGAGTCAGGCATTCCATGTGCAGTTCTATGGCTTCCTTTAAATTAGCAACAGCCTCTTCCACAGTGTCGCCCTGCGAAGCGATATCCAAATCAGGCGACCATGCGGAGAAAGAACCGCCTTCGGGAATTACTACTGCCGGAAAATCAAATAACTTCATATACGCAACATGTACAAACACATTTAAATATGTACAAGGTAATCCTTCATATGATTTGCCAAAAAAGGCTTGCCCGCGAACTTCGGGGATGGGACATGGCTGTACAAAAAGGTGGCTGAATGAAAACTCCCCGCGTTTCAGGGAAGGAAATACTTGCCGCTTTAACTAAGGGCGGGTTTTCCCTTGCTAGGCAAAAAAGGAAGCCATACACATTTGGTAAAAAAAGCCCCTGAAAAAACTTATCACGTGACGGTACCTATTCACGCAAATCGGGACATAAATCCGTTCGTATTCAAATCCATAGCAAGGCAGGCGGGACTAACGCCCGAGGAACTGGCTGAATTGCTTGGCTCATAGGCTGTCTGATTGACGCCGCAAACTTATTAAACCTCAAGATACTGCTATATAACATGCTAACAGCAATAGCATTCCTTGCAATAGGCCTCATAATCCTTGTAAAGGGCAGTGATATTTTCGTTGAATCCGCGGCAAAGTTCGCGCGCCTTTTCGGAATCTCAACATTCGTAATCGGAATGTCAATTGTCGCAATAGGCACATCCCTTCCCGAGCTTGCATCATCCCTCCTCGCAACATATTATGGGAACCAGGGAATAGCGGTCGGAAACATAATCGGCTCAAACATAGCGAACATTGCATTGGTGCTTGCGCTTGCCGTAATTCTCGCAAAAAAGATAAAGGTTAGCAAAAGCATATTTGACAGGGAATGCATCCTCCTCCTCGCGGCAACAGCGCTCTTCGCGGCATTTTCACAGGACGGGGCAATTACATTTTATGAGGGCATATTCATGCTTGCCGCATTCGCCGCCTATACGGCATACCTCTTCAAGATAATAAAGCGCTTCCGCGATTTGTTTGACTTCGGTCTCTACTTACGGACATTTTACCATTTTGGCTACGGTCTTGCCAACATATTTTCAAAAAATGCACCCTCAGACGGCACTGAAATAGGCGAAACCAAAAAGAACATTGTACTTTTCATCGTAGGCCTCGCGGGCGTTCTTGCGGGCGCACATTTAATGGTTCAGGGCGCAATTTCCCTTGCTGAATTATTCGGCGTGAGTGACGAATTCATAGGGCTTACCCTTGTTGCTGTCGGCACATCCCTGCCTGAAATCGCGGTATCAATAACCTCACTGCGCAAAGGTCTCCTCAATATTGTAGTGGGAAACATAATCGGCTCAAACATAGCAAACATACTTTTGGTGGGGGGGCTTGCCGCGCTGATAATGCCGCTGACATTCATCCCCGCACTAACCTTCCTCCCGATGCTCTTCATGGCATTCATAACCATGTTCTTTGCCTTTGCAATCTACGGAGACTGGCAGTTCAGCAAAGGCGAGGCAATATTCATGCTTATTATTTATTTCATTTTCATCACAAGCCTGTTTTAGCCCCCCCTTTACCCCTCCCGCATTCAGCGCTTAAATTGGCGCGCTTTCGTACTCTTTCCTGAATTTTGTTTTCTTCAGCAGCCGCCCCAGCCTCTCCATATTCAATTCCCTGTCAAGCAATGCCTTAATGTCCTGCCGGTCCTTCCAGATTTTGGCATTCAATTGCTGTTTTTCCACCTGCCGCAATGCCCACTTTTGCACCTTGTGCTTCCTGTCAATCAGGGCCGCGGTTTTGTAAAGCAGCAGCAGTTCCGGCACCGGTACCCTGGCAACCGCCCGCCCAATTTCCACTCTTTGGAATTGTTTTTCGCCAGATTCCACGGAATCTCAATCCGCGGATTCTTTGCCAGGCGGTTCCTGTGGCTGAAGGTGAAAACGTCCAGGTCTATGCTTTCGCCGCCGATTTTTTTTGAAAACAATATGCGGGTGCGCGGCGCGGTGTTGATTTCATAATCGTGGCTTCTGCAGTACTCTTTCAATACAGGCAGCGCGCCCTCAGGCAGAACCAGGTCAATGTCCCTTGAGCCCAGCCCTTTTGAATAATAATATGCCGCCCAGCCCCCGATTACAATCGGGGAGTGGCCGTGTATGTTGAGCCATTTGGCTATGCCCCGCAGTTCCCTGAATGATTTTTTGGTTATTTCTTCGCAGTACCCGTTTTCAGGCTTCAACGAATTCAACCTTCCATAACTGTTTGAACAGGTCCTTTGCATAAAATGTCTTATTGTCGCACACCAAATCAATCAATGTCCTGAGCCTGGAGGTGGTTTTTTTGCCCCGCCCTCCCGCTGTTTCGGGCTCGTGATCCTGCCTGAACACCCAAATCCCGGTGTGCCCCTGCCCGCAGCCCTTGAAAGCCTTCTCAATTTCCTTCAGTTCCCCTGCCGATGCATATGCACAAACCCTGTTTGAGCGGTAATAGCCGGAGTATTTTTCAAGTGCCGAATCAAGGCACAGCGTGCATTTCCCCGGGATTTTCCGCAAAGCCGCATCCTTTGAAAGATTGACCGCCATCTTTTTTGCAAGCAGTGAATTCATATCCCTTTCCAGTGCAAAAATCGCAACAAGGCCTGAAGGGTCCGCCAAAAAGTAGTGCCCTTTCCGCCTTTCCGCAAACCTTTTCTGGACAAGCCATCTCACTACTTTATTCACAAGGCCGAACGAAACCCCCGTTGCCCCTGAAACCTGCAGCTGGGTGAACTCCCTGTTCCCAAGAACATAGTAAATTATTCTGTAGGTTTTCTTTGAGGCCAGTTTCATGCACATATTTCCGCACGGACCATTATTTAAAGGTATCACTAAATAGTGATACTATCACTAAAAAGTGATAGTTGCCCCCTGCCTCAAAACAAAAACCCCTGTATTTTGCGTTATCCGCACTTAACATAGATTCATATTTTGTGCCCGGCGGTTTTGGCAATGGATATTTTTAAGGCTGCGATTGCATTGGCGGCGCTGTTTCTGCCGATTGCGCCTTTTACAGCGGGCCCGATAAAAACCTCCGCAAAATTGCCCCGCTATCTGAAATCTTCCAGGTCAAATGCCAGCCAGCCCTCTTTTTTCAGCCTTTGCTTATTTTCAATTTTTCCGGCAACCAGCCCGAACTTAAGGTTGGCGGGCTTTTTTTGCAGGTATTCTGTTTTTGCCCTGAGTTCTTTTAGCGTGCTTAATGATTTTTTGCCCGATAATTTTCCCCATTTAAATTCAAAGGCAAAATATTTCCCGCCGTTTCTGCCGATTAAATCTATTTCGTAGGCGTTTTCCCCCTTTTTTGCCCCGCGAATTTTGCCCCATTGCCTTTTGGCATCATCCAGCTTTAGTTCTTTTTCCAGGAATTCTTTTGCCACCCTCTCAAAAGCCCTGCCGTAAACGGCATTCAGGTTCTTTTTTAGTTTTTCCATAAGCCGGGATTCTCTTGCGGCATACTCTGAATAGTTTTTGTAAATCTCGGAAAACCAGTACTGCATCAGCGGGTGCCTTATTTTGTAAATGCCCCGTTTTCCTTCAAAGGGCATCTCAAACTCAATCAGCTCAAAATAATCCTTTAACTCCTTGACCTGCCTGGTAAGGGAAGTCGGGGCGGTATCCAAAGCGCCCGCAATCAGCGAGAGGGTGTTGTTTCCGCCCGCGATTGCCTCCAGAATGGAATAATACGTTCCGCTTCTTCCGCCAAACTCCTGTGAAAGAATGCCGTTAACTTCATCTTCCAAAGGGGCATCCTTCGCCAGCAATAAGGACCCGAATATTTCTTCCGCCTTTTTCCCCTGCAGGCCAAAATCTTCAATTGCCACAAAGTATTTGGGGTAGCCGCCAAAAAGGCAGTAAATCTTGACAATGTCTTCCCTGTCCAGCCTTAATTCTTTTCCCAGCTCCATGCAGGGCCCCAAACCCAGCGGCTCCAGCTTGAAGCCCCTTTTTATCCTGCCGTACAGCGGCTCCCCGGAATTCTCAAACAAATTCTTCATCATGCCAATCAGCGAGCCCGAGAGAACCAGCATGCCCGCCCTGTTTTCATTCAAATCAATTGTTTTTTGCATTATTCCAAAAACCGCGGGCTCCACAAAACTGAAATTCTGGAATTCGTCAAAGGCAACAGGCGGAACATCCCGCTTAACCAGGACCTCAAAGAATTTGTCCCAGGAATTTACTGTCTCCAGCTCCCCCAAAATCCCGCCCTTCCTCAGAATCCCCTGGCATTCTTCCAGAAGGTCTTTTGAGGTTTTGTTCCTGTTGATAAAAAAATAAAGCCCCTTTTCATTCAGGAATTCAAGCAGCAAACGCGTTTTGCCGACCCTCCTCAGGCCGTACAATGCCGCAACAAACAGCTTTTTTCCGGAAAGGGCACGCATTTCCTCCAGCCCTTCCAGTTCCCTTTCCCTGCCAACAAACCTCAAACATAGTCACCTACTGAATAATTCAGTAAGTGAATATATATTTAAACCCATCGCCCGCACAGGCAATATATAAAGGCTGCGATTGTATTAGCAACCTATTTAAAGGGGGGCGGGAATGCAAAAGGGCTGTGCCGCCACACACGGGGCGGGCATTTAAAAGCTTTATATTGCAATAGAAAGCTTTTCAAATAAAGTTTTCTATTATGCTGCCATGGTTTTGGCAGTATTATAAAGGGGCAGAGGCCGGAGCTTGAGCTGATTGAAAGGCAAGCAGGGCACTGAAATGTGGAAATCTGCCCGCAATAACCCGGGGCTATGAATCATGCCAAACGATAAAAACCAAAAAGATAAGGTTTATCCCCCTCTGGAAATGGCTTCTTGGGAATGGGGCAAACTGAAACAGGCACATAAATGGTTATGTTATAACGCAGGCCCGAAAACCCGGGCGCACAGCATGCCCAAAGCCCCTGCATTTCTCCGCATCGTTAACTATATATATGTTTAATCCATACTACTATCGGCTTGGGCATGAAACCACAACGCAAACCGCGCCTAACCTGCCGGAAGGCGATTTCCGCATTAATTCTCCTATTTATTTCCCTCGCATTCACAACACAGGCATTTGCCTTGGGGCCTGTGCTGGATGTGAACGCAACAGGGGCGAATTTTGAGGTGGGGACGAAGGATTTCAATTTGTTCTTTGAACAGTATTACGGCGGCGGTATAACAAAAATTGTGGATTTGAACAGGGACGGGAGACTTAAGACAAACCTTGCCAGTTCAAATGGGATAAGCGCAGCATACACCACTAATGAATTCGATTTCTGGTATGGAACTATAGGCCTAGATAGGCGGATTGCAGACGACGACAACAGTGCGCGATTGTGGAAAGCCGAGGATTTGGGCAGCAGAGCCCAGATAATGGCGAGCGGCGCGCTTATGGACTGGAACTGTGCGGGCGCCCCCAAATTCGATTTGAATTTCACTAAAACCAGTACGATATATCCGATTCCAGGCGGCTTGAAGGTAGCGGTCCACCTTGAATTTACTGACACGAATTCCGCGGCAACAAATTATGCCGGCAGTTTTGCCAATGGTTTTTCCTTACAGAACTCAGGCACATTCACATATACTGACAACAATGTATCTGCCCCCGCGGGGAGCGAATGGTGGTATGCAGTCCAGCGCTATGATTTGAATTCGGATTATGACGCAAACACTGCAATTGCACGCGGCTACGCCAAGCGCGCAGCAGACTCGAGTTTCTACAACAAGAAATGGGACCCAGTATATGCGCAAGTTCTAATCAGCGCCAATATGAACGGGTGGTTTGCATCCTCGGGTCTTTCCCAGCAATTCAACGCGGGCGAAACCGACTACATCAATTACTTGCTGTATTTTACAAGCACGAGGGAACTCGGGCAGAGGGTTAATTTCAGCATTCCCAATTCCGACGAAAATTTAATAGATTACCGCATGCTCGACTACCGCAACCCCGATGATTTATTCGCAAAAACAGGCGACTTCAATTACTTTGATTACAACACAGGCGCCTATGTATTAACCGCGGACAACAACAGGGTTGATTTCAACATCTCAACAAACGGCATTTACAACGACCACAACAACTGGGACACTAACAGATATTACCCCGCATTCCAGATTGACAGTTACTTCGGCAGCACAGCACCCGTGGTGAAAAAGAACAACACTTTGCTCACGCAGGGAATCGATTACGTTTCAGATGTAAACACCGAGGGCAATTACGCGGTTGTAGTTTGGTTAGGCGCGTTAACAGGCGACGATGAAAACGCGCAATTCGTGATGGCGGAGGACCTGACAGCGCCCTCCCTGACAATTTCATCCCCATCCCCCGGCTCAAGCACGGCATCAAACTCAATGAACATCAAATATTCCGCAACAGATGCAAGCGGAATAAAGAAATACTACATCCGCATGGATGGGGGGGAGTGGCTGGACAACAACTTTAACATCACAAAGAACTACCCCAATCTCGGTGCGGGAGAGCACACCGCGGATGTGATAGCGGTTGATTACGCGGACAACAACTCCGCAACTGAAAGCGTTACATTCACATTAACCGCGCCCGCGCTTACCGTGCGCTATCTGGATGTCAACGCAACAGGGGATAATTTTGAGGTGGGTACTGTGGATTTCAATATGTTTTTCGAGCAGAGTAAGGGCGGAGGGATTATGGGGCTAGCGGATTTGAACAGGGATTCTGTAAGAAAAAACCTAATTGAAACTAATCTTGGTAATTGGCACTCAATGGATGCGTGGTTTGCGGCTGATCCTGCGGGGGGCTGGAGGGAGGATGTTGACGACAACGCCGCGCAATTATGGAACGCCGAGGACCTGAACAGCAGGGTAAAAATTACCGCAAGCGGGGCATTAACCCGCTGGGGCCCTGCGGGGCAAAGCATCTCAGGCACAAGCGGGCAGATATATGACCTTAACTATGTCAAAACCACGACAATTTATCCGATTATAGGCGGGTTTAGGGCAGTGGTTCACAATGAATTTACGGATACGAACACGGCAGCCACAAATTACGGCGGATTTTATCACAGGTTCCACCTAAACCCGTCGATTGGCATCTATACTTACCAAGATAATAATCTCACAGGCTATTTTACGGGCATGGCATGGTGGCGCGCAGTCCAGCGCACGGATTTGAACTCCGACTTTGACACAAACGCTGTAATGATCTGCGGTTATGACAAGTTCAGCACCCAGCGGTTTTTCAACGGAAAGTGGGGCCCTCTATCATTTAACAGTAATTGGGGCACTAGTAGTACTGTCGGCTGGTATGACGCTGACCTCTCTCCTGAATTCAGTTCAGGCGAGATGAGTTACCTGAACTACGTAATTGTCCTCACAGACACAAAGCAGTTCGGGCAGGTTTATCCCGGAATCAAGTCAGCCGCCGACGAAAACCTCGTGGACTATTACATGCTGGATTACAGAAACCCCGACGATTTGTTCATGACAACAGGCACGTTCCAGGAGTTTGATTTCAACACAGGCGCCTACCTGTTAAACGCAAGCCACAATGCGGTTGATTTCAACATTGCCGCCGCAAACACGCAATTAACCGACCACAACACTACTGATGTGAACAGGTACAGCCCGGCATTTGAAATCCGAAACTACACCGCAATCACAAAACCGCAGCTGAAATACAACGGAACGTTAATGACAGAAGGGCTTGAGTTTGTTTCCGATGTGAACACCTCGGCGGATTATGCGGTTATAGTCTGGCTCGG
>JBDRDO010000100.1:0-2050 GCA_043820655.1 Candidatus Iainarchaeum sp.
TACTTGCAATAATAGTGGCAATTATAATTGTAATAAAGCGTGCCTTAGGGAAGAAGAAATGAATTACTTTTTTCAATTCCTTCTCGCCTTCATTCTCACAAACGCACTTGAATTCATCCCGTTGCATTTCCTTGTAAATGCGGAACCAAAGAAAAAGGTTCTTTTGCTTTTACTGATAAACACCATAACCCTGCCTATGCTCTGGGCTCTGCTCCCGCTTTTCTATTCACATTACCTCTCCGCATTCATTGTGCTTGAAGTTCTTGTTTTCGTGGCGGAATCATTCCTGCTTATGAAACTGTTCCGCATTCCGCCCGCGCTCGCGGTAAAGGCATCATTTGCAATGAACCTGCTTTCCGCAGCAGCGGGATTTTTTTTCCTGTGATTAAATCCTTAAACATTTTTCGCCGCGGTCTTGTCAACCAAAAAAGTGGTATTCCTGTGCCTCTGCAATATTGATGCCGGGCAGCCCTTGCCCACCTTTCCCACGTAAGCGCGCTTAATTGCATTTGCCTTATTCTTTCCGTTCGCAATCAGCAGAATCCTTTTCGCATCCATTATGCTCTTCAGCCCTACTGTTACCGCCTTTTTCGGGACATCCTCCAGTGAGCCGCCCCGCGCGTTGGCATTAATCGTGTTCGTGCTTAATTTTACGACATGCGCCCTGCTGCTGAATGAAGTTCCGGGCTCGTTGAATGCAACGTGGCCGTTATTTCCGATGCCAAGTACAACCAGATCAATTCCCGCCCTGCCTATAAAACTTTCAAACCTTGCGCACTCTGAATTAAGATTTCGCGCATTCCCGTTGAACTGGAAAACATTGTCATTCTTTACATTAACCTCTCTAAACAAGCCCTCGTCAATTTCATGCGCAAAGCTGTCCCATTCCTTTTTCCTCCGCCCCGCATATTCGTCAAGCCCGAAAAACCGCGCCTTTGAGAAATCAACCCTTCCCTTCTTGTATGCTTTCACAAGTTCAATGTACATTCCTGTCGGGGTCCTGCCTGCGGGAAGCCCTATTGTGCTGTCAGGTCTCTCCCGAACCTGTTCTATTACCTCCGCGGCAGCGGCCTTTGAAAGCGCACCGTAATCCTCAACAATTTCAAGCCCCGTCAGTTTTTCCCGTGAGATGAATTTCTCGACTTCCTGTTCATCCGGCACGGCAAGCCCGCTCCTCCCGACTTTCCTGCCCGCAGCAAAGTTTCCGATTTTCAGGCAGATCCTGTCCGAGTATCCGTTAACCTTTCCGTAAATAAATCCGGCATTAAATACGTCACCAGCGCCCGTAGTATCAATTGCCTTTGTGCGTATTGCACGTTCAAACCTTTCCCCCAGTGTGGAGTGCACCGATGCGCCGGCGGAGCCTTCCTTAAGCACAACTCTCCTTACGCCTTTTTTTAACAGCCACGCGATTTTTTCATCCTTCCCGCGCCCCTGTGCTGCATACTCAAGCTCAACATTGTTAAGGAAAAGAATGTCAATATGCTTCAGCAGCCCCCCTAATTTCCATTCCCCGTGCTCATCATAACAGAGGTCAAACGCAACGAGGCATCCCTTTTCCTTAACCTTTCTCAGAAGTGCGGGAAACCCTTTTTGCGCGGAGCGCAGGTGGAAATACCCGCCGAAATATGCAATGTCACTGTGCCTCAGTTTAGGGAGCAGCATTTTCTCAAAGTTGTGGGCGGTTATTTTTCCGAGGATGCCCTTTACCGAATAGATTGCCCTCTCCCCGTCTTTCTTAACAAGAATCACGGAGCATCCGTTCGCCCCTTTTTTGTGCAATAACTCCGCCTTCACCCCCGCATCCTTAAGCGAATCCTTAAGAAACGGAGTTATAAAATCGTTCCCGACTGCGGAAACAAGCCGCGCATCCATGCCAAGTCTCGCGGCAGCATATGCGAAGTTGGCGGCATTCCCGCCCAAAGAAAATTCAAGCCCGCGCAGTGCGGCCTCTGTTCCGAAGCCGGCGCGCGCACCGAGCGCGCAGAGCACGTCAAGGTTCAGGTCGCCGACAGCGAAGACCCTTTTCATGCCAGATTTAAGCCCGAAG
>JBDRDO010000101.1:0-2388 GCA_043820655.1 Candidatus Iainarchaeum sp.
GTCAAGAAAGATGTTGATGTGCTTGGAATGATGAAGGAGCAGTTTCCGTTTATTGTTTTGCTTGAGCAGTTCACATGGCTGCTGCTGTCAATGACACTTGCGTCAATGGTTACATTTTTGGGGACTGTTGTGTTCAGGCCATTGGGGATTATTTACGGGCTTATTTTGGCAATGATAATTGCGAGGGAGTAAGATGCTCATAAGGGTTGGGACTTCGGATATACGGATTATACTCCGGGACACTGGAATGCTGCTTAAGGCAAGCGCTGTTGTTTTTGCGCTGCCTGTGCTTGTTTCCCTGATGTACAGGGAGGGGCTTTTAATACTCGGGCACTACGTGCTTTCCGCACTTTTTATTTTCTTTCTGGGATTGGCGCTTGAGCGGGTTTTCAAAAGCGAGGATGACACAGGGCTTAAGCATGCCTTCCTTTCCGCAAGCATAATCTGGCTTGTTTTTGCCGCTGTTGCGGCCTTTCCGTTTGTGCTTATCACAGGAATGCCGTTCATAGACGGGATGTTTGAGAGCATGTCATCCCTTACAACAACAGGGCTTACTATGATGCAGGGGGTAATTGATTCCGCGCCCGCCTCGCTGATATTCTGGCGATCGCTGCTTTCATGGATCGGCGGGGTAGGAATTGTTGTGATGGCACTGACAGGGATACTTGCGACATACACAAAGAGCGCGAAACTGATGGTTGCGGAAGGGCGCGAGGAAAGGGTGAAGCCAAACCTAAGGAATACTGCAAAGGAATTGTGGGGGATTTACATCCTCATAACCGCACTCGGGGTGTTAATGCTTTATTTTTCAGGGATGAGCCTGTTTAATGCCGTGAATTATTCAATGTCCGCAATTTCAACAAGCGGCATGGACACAACATCACAGGGGCTGGTTGGGGCGCACAACTGGTGGCTGGATATTAGTTTGATTGTTATAATGTTTTTGGGCGCGACATCATTTTCCGTGCATTATCTCTTCCTGAAAAGGAAGCAGTTCGGGGTTTATTTCAGGGACATTGAATTTAAGATAATGGTTATGCTCAGCGTGTTTTCCATAATTGTGATAATGCCAAAAATGCTGATGTTTTACGGCTCAAATTCTTTGGGGATTGAAAATGCGGTTTTCCATGTTATTTCCGCATTTACATGCGGCGGATTTGCGCTTGTGCCTGTGGGGGATATTTTCAAGTGGGAGGATTTCATAAAGGTTGTGCTTGTCGGGCTTATGTTTATTGGCGGCGCGGCAGGGAGCACGGCTGGCGGGATAAAGGTAAGCAGGTTCTGGATTTTTGTGAAAAGCATTTACTGGAGGATTAAGTCCGCGATTCTGCCGCGCGAATCTTTCTTCCAGAGGAAGTTTGAGGGGCGTGTTGTTAAGGAGCAGGAGGTTAAGGAAATAAGCCAGTTTATTCTGCTTTATGCGGTTTTCATAATTGCGGGGGTTTTTGTGCTCACTTCCTTGGGAAATGATTTGAGCAATTCGCTTTTTGAGGTTGTGAGCGCGCAGAGCAATTCAGGGATAAGCACGGGCATTACACATGCGGGAATGCCGTTTGCGGGGAAGGTTATGCTTATACTGAACATGTGGATTGGCAGGCTTGAGATAATACCCATTCTGGCAGGAGTAGGGTTTTTGCTTTCCCTGAGGCGGGATTAGCGCCGATTGGGAAACGGGGGAATGTTTAAATAGCCCTTGAACATAATCTATTGGAAGTGCAATCATAAACTAGTGGTAAAAATGTATATCGTAATTGTTGGCTGCGGAACACTGGGATATTACCTTGCGGAATTGCTTCTTGACGAGGAGCATGATGTTGTTGTTGTGGAGAAGGATGAGAAGAGGTGCGAGCAGGTTAGCAACGAGCTTGATTTAGTTGCCACAAAAGGGGATGGAACAAACCCGCGCGTTTTGGAGAAGGCGGGAATTAAGGAGGCGGATGCGGTTGTTGCACTGACAGGCGCGGATGAAACAAATATGGTTATCAGTTTGCTTGCGAAGGAACTTGGTGCGAAAAGTGTTGCCACAAGGATTGGCAGGATTGAGTATGATGAGAAGGTACTGAAAAAACTGGGGATTGATATTGTTATTCACCCCGAGGCAGCTGCCGCGGGGTATATTGCGGAATTAATAACAAAGCCCGAGGTTCTTGATTTGGCTTTCCTTTCCCGCGGGGATGCGGAGATAATGGAGCTTGAGGTTAAGGAGGACAGCAAAATCGCGGGAAAGAAGGTTTCCGAGATTGAACATCCTCCCGGCTCTGCGATTGTTGCGCTTTACAAATTTGAGAATCTTGTTATTCCGACTCCCGATACTGTTATAGAGGTGGGGAGCAAGATTTTAATTCTCGCGAAAAGGGAAATTGCGGAAAAGGTAAGGAAGCTTTTTGC
>JBDRDO010000102.1:0-4871 GCA_043820655.1 Candidatus Iainarchaeum sp.
GGGATGCCACTTAACCTCTTCCCCGCGCGCAAGCAAATCCTTTTTCAGATCAAGAATCTTAACAAACCACTGCCTGCTTGTCAGAATTTCAACAGGCGTTTTGCACCTTTCATGCACATTCATTACATTCCTTATTTTCTCCACTTTAACAATATGCCCCGCCTTCTCCAGTTCCTCAACAATCTTCCCCCGCGCCTCGCTTATCTTCAGTCCCTTAAACTTACCAGCCTTTTCATTAAGCACGCCGTCCCTGCCCATGATTTCAATTACAGGCAGATTATATTCCATAACCCTTTCAACATCCTCCAAATCCCCAAAAGTGCATAAATAAACTGCACCCGTGCCAAAGTCCATTGCAACCTTTTTATCGTGCCCGACCTTAACGCTCCTCCCTACAAAAGGCATCTCAACTTCCTTGCCGATAAGTTTCTTGTATCTCGTATCCCCTGAATTAACATGAATTGCAACACACGCGGGCATAAGCTCGGGCCTTGTTGTTGCAATTTCAACAAATTCCTTTCCGCCCGAACCTTTCACATTGAATTTGATATAATAAAAATCCGCCTCCTGTTCCTTATCCTCCAATTCAGCCTGTGCAATAGCAGTTTCGCATCTGGGGCACCACATTGTCGGGGCCTCGCGTTGATAAGCCCTTTTCTTTTCATAAATATCCAAAAATGAACGCTGTGCGGTTTTCCTTGCCCAATCATCAATTGTCCTGTAAACCTGTTTCCAGTCACACGCCAAGCCAAGCGCGGCAAAATCCGAACGCATCTTTGCCTCTACCTTTTTCGTCTCATCCAAACAAACCTTAATGAACTCCTCCCTCCCGATATCCTTTGCACGCACATTCCTGCTTTTCTCAACAAGCCTTTCCGTAGCCAAACCATTGTCATCAAACCCGAAAGGATAAAACACATTGAAGCCGCGCATCCTCTTATAGCGCGCGATAACATCAGCCTGGGTATATGAAAATGCATGCCCCAGATGCATCTTCCCTGAAACAGTTGGGGGAGGCGTGTCAATTGCATACGCATGCCCCTGCGCCTTCAGATCAAAACTATAAATCCCCTGCTTTTCCCAATAGGCGCGCCACTTTTCCTCTAATCCCTGCAAATCCAGGCCGCCTTTGCCCTGTTTTTCTTGATTTTCATTAGCCATATTTAACCACAATTTAAAGCCAATTTCACAGAATTTTAAATGGAAAATGTTCTTAATGGTGCTGTTGCCCGCCTTGGGGGTGTCAGTTGTACTCCGCCTTCAGCATCCTTACTGTCGCCCTTGCAACCGCTTTCATCTCCTCTGCGTTGAGCGGCAGTTTAACTTCCTTTGAAATTGTGCCGTTCGGGTACTCGATGAAAGGCTTGTTGTTTTCCGCCTTGAGGTGCTGCAGGACATATTCCTCCCTTGCCCTGTCAGTCATCAGTGAATTGAACTTTTTGTGCACGGAGGGGCTTTGCATTTGCGTATATGCCGCCCATGATGCTTTCGTAAGTTTCGGATCCAGGTGCGTTTTTGACTTCTGCAGCAGCGTGCCCATGGTGTAATAAAGTTCCACATCAACCATATTGAATGCCGCGGTTGCAAGCTCCGCCTTCTGTTGTGGCTTCAGCTCAACCCCTTCGCGCCTGCACGCGGGGTTCACGTACTTCTCCATCATCCTTTTCCGCACATATGCCTTGCGCTCCCCCGCTCTTTTCGTGCCCAGCATAAGGTAATGCTTGCCCGCCCTGGTGCGCAAATCAAGCAGCTCGGGAATTAGCCTGTAAAGCGCCGAATATATAGCCCTCTTCTTTACAGGGTCCTTCATTGCAAGGGACAGGGCGGGGTATGGGTGCCAAAACTCACCCTTTATTTCCGGCTTCGGCGGCAGTTTCATCCCCCCTTCCTTGGGAATACGCCATTCCTTTTGTTTCTTTAATGGCAAATTCAGCACCGAATAATTAGATGTTCCCCGTTATTTAAAATGCTTCCTCACCCGTTCAAAAAATCCTTCCCTGTTAATCCTGACGGAATCCTCCTCAGCCATTTCCTCAAACAGTTCCCTCTGCCGTTTGCTCAGCTTTTCAGGGGTTTTAAGAATGACCTTTACATACTCATCCCCCTTTCCGCTCCCGTCAAGCTCCACAATCCCCTGCCCCCTTAATTTGAAAATAGTCCCTGTCTGCGTTCCCGCAGGCACCTTGATTTTTGCATTGCTCCGTAAAGTTGGGACCTCAACAGCTGTTCCCAGAGTTGCCTCAGCAAAGCTTAATGGAATCTCGGCAAAAATATCAATTCCGTCGCGCTTGAAAATTTCATGCGGTTCAACAAAAATAACAATAAACAAATCCCCCGTGCCTGCGCCCTGCTCTCCTGCCTGCCCCTCGTCCTGCATCCTTAAATGATTTCCCGTGTTAACACCTGCGGGAATCTTTATTTTTATTTTCCGCTTTTTCTTAATCACGCCCGCGCCATTGCACTTCCCGCATTTATCCTTTGCGCTTTCCCCCCTTCCCCCGCAATTCCTGCAAGTGGTTTGCGTTGCAAAAATCCCGAACATAGTCCTGCGCTCGTGCCTTTCAACTCCCCTGCCGCGGCAAACATGGCACTGCTCTGTTTTCCCGCCTTTAGCGCCGGTGCCTTTGCAAGTGCCGCATGCCTCCATTCTCTCAATCTCTGCCTCTTTCGTTGCCCCGAATGCGGCATCCATAAAAGAAACAGCCATTTGCGCTACAATATCCTTCCCGCGTGCAGGTCCGCGCTGCCTTCCCCTGCCAAAAATATCCCCGAAACCGCCAAAGCCCCCGAGGTTTTCAAACAAATCCCCAAAATCAAATTCCATGTGCGAGGCTCCAGCACCCCCCGAACCAAACCCGCCAAATCCCCCGCTCCCTCCAAATCCCGAAAATCTTTCCGCGGCATCCCCAAACCTGTCGTAATTCGCGCGCTTCTGCGGGTCGCTCAGAATATTGTATGCCTCAAGCACATCCTTGAATTTTGCTTCCGCATCCCCTTCCTTGCTTACATCGGGATGATACTTCTTTGCAAGCCGCTTATACGCAGATTTAATATCCGCATCGCTTGCATCCTTTCCAATGCCAAGCGTGCCGTAATAGTCCTTCTCCGCCAATTTTTCAGCCCCTAAACCATTCTCTGCATGGTGTAATCAGAACCGAACAGCACAATAAGGCCGAGGGCAAATGAAACCGAATAGCTCAGGAGCATGTCGTTCGGGAAAAGGTAATAATCAAGGAATCCCCAAACCCCGCGCCAGAAAAAAACAACAGCAGTTCCCACAATAACCGCAAACAAAACCTGATGGTGCCTCTGCAGTTTTGCGAAATACGTGAACATTCCAATCCCTTTTACACTATGCGCATTCTGCTATTTATACCTGCCGCAATTGCGCCGCAAGCACGTCACTTTTCCTTCTCATCATCCATAGTATAATCCGCGTCAACAACCTTCTCACCATTCTTTTCCTTGCCGTTGGCATCGGAGGCGCCATGCGCGCCTCCTGTTCCCTGCCTTGCTCCTGAGCCGCCCTGCCCCTGCTGTGACTTCTGTGCCTCTGCCGCGGCCTTCTGGTACATTTCAGTTGATGCCTCCTGCATTATCTTATTCACTTCATCAAGTTTTTCCTTTATTTTTGCTGCATCCTTCTTCTCAGGCTTGAGTAGTTCCTTCAGCTCATCAACACCCTTGCGAATGCTCTCGGCCTTTCCCTTGTCTATTTTTCCTTCCATTTCCTTGAGCAGTTTGTCTGTGCTGTTGACAGTTGCATCAGCCTGGTTGATTGTTTCAATTTCCTCGCGCCTTTTTTTGTCCTCCTCCGCATGCTCCTCCGCATCCTTCTTCATGCGCTCAATTTCCGCATCATCAAGTTTCTCGGAGGCAACAATCTTTATGCTCTGCTCCTTTCCCGTGCCCATGTCCTTTGCCTTGACATGCACAATTCCGTTTGCATCTATATCAAACGTAACCTCAATCTGCGGAATGCCGCGCGGAGCGGGCGGAATCCCCACAAGCTGGAACCTTCCAAGCGTTTTATTGTCCCCTGCCATTGCCCTTTCGCCCTGCAGGACATGTATGTCAACCGCTGGCTGGTTATCGGCGGCAGTTGAAAACACCTGTGATTTCTTTGTGGGGATTGTTGTATTTCTTTCAATCAATTTTGTGAACACCGCACCCAAAGTTTCAATCCCGAGTGAAAGCGGGGTGACATCAAGCAATAAAACATCCTTCACTTCCCCTGCAAGAACGCCGCCCTGTATTGCCGCGCCCATTGCAACGCACTCCATCGGGTCAACGCCGTGCTCAACTTTCGTGCCTACTAATTTCTCAACAAACGCCCTTACTGCGGGCATTCTTGTCGGACCGCCAACCATAATAATTTTGCTTATATCTGTAGCAGTCAGCTTCGCATCCGCAAGCGCCTGCTTTACAGGCTTCTCGCATTTGCTGATTATGGGTTCAACAAGCTCTTCAAGCTTTGCCCTGTTGATTTTCATAACAAGATGCTTCGGCCCGCTTGAATCCGCGGTAACGTAAGGCTGGTTTATATCTGTCTCAACAGTTGTGCTCAGTTCAATCTTTGCCTTCTCAGCGGCCTCCCTTACGCGCTGCATAGCAGTCTTGTCCTTTGACAAATCAACGCCCTCGGTCCTTTTGAATTCAGAAACAATGTAATCCACAAGCACCTTATCCATATCAGTGCCGCCCAATTGCGTGTCTCCGCTTGTTGATTTAACCTCAAACACACCCTCGCCGAATTCCATTACCGTTACATCCAGCGTTCCGCCTCCAAAGTCAAAAACCAGAATCTTGTGGTCCTTGCCCTTTTTATCCAAACCATACGCAAGCGAAGCCGCTGTGGGCTCGTTTATAAT
>JBDRDO010000103.1:0-2391 GCA_043820655.1 Candidatus Iainarchaeum sp.
GGCAGGCGCCACACAGTTTTCATTGAGGAATAAAGGCAACAGGCATAAATTGGCGGCAACCCCGTAGGGCAGGTATAAGGAGGGGGGGACGGGCATCACTGTGCGCGCCAAATTGCGCTATTCAACAGGGAAAGGATTCAGATTCTCCTTCACAATTTCAAGCACAAGATTTGTTGCGGTTCTTTCAACAAATGGCTCGGCCATGAGTTTCTTTACAAATGCGTTAAGTTCGCGGGTGTTCCTGAACTTTGCAATTATTACAGAGTCTGCATCGCCCGTGACATCATAAACACAGCAGACATTCTTGTGTGCGGAGTATTTCTTCTCCACTTCCTCAAGGTGGCCGCCCTTTATCGCGGCGTGGATTATGACTGTTATATCATACCCGAGCAGTTTATGGTCTATGTCGGGGATGAAGCCGCGGAGAATTTTTTCCTTTCTCAGTGACTTTATTCTGTTGTGCACTGTCCCCATTGTTGTGCCAAGGGTTTTGGCTGCGTCCTTGTAGCGCAGGCTGCCCTTTTCAATAAGGAGGTTCAGCAGTTTCCTGTCAAAAGCATCTGCAGGCATGTTTTTCACTATTATTTTTTAATTTTTTATAATAATTTTAAAAAAATTATAAATATTACATAAATTGTGCATGAATCTTTTTAAAAATTCTAGTGAAATTGCGGGCTTAATTTAAATATCAGGGTAACCTTGTTTGTGCATGGAGGGGGAAGGAGAGGCAGGCAGGGATTTGCACACGCGTGCGGAGAAGGACGGGGCAAAACTGATTGAACTTCATTTCACGGACATAATGGGGGCTGTGAAAAGCATCACTATCCCTGTTCACAGGCTTAAGGATGCGCTTGAAAAGGGGGTTTGGTTTGACGGGTCAAGTATTGAAGGGTTTTGCAGGATCCATGAAAGCGATTTGTATCTGAAGCCTGATGAAAGCACATATGCAATGCTCCCATGGAAGCAGGGGGTTGCGCGGATTATATGCGATGTTTATTCCCCAAACAGGGAGCCTTTCAATTCAGACCCGCGATTTGTGCTCAGGAATGCGTGTGAAAAAGCAGGGGAAATTGGATACACTTACAAGGCCGGGCCGGAGCTTGAGTTTTATATTTTTGCGGGCGCGGATAATGGGAATGGTGCGGCAAAAAACCTGGGGCCTGTGCCGCATGATTTTGCAAAGTACTTTGATGCCTCACCGAAAGATCTGGCAAGTGATGTGAGAAGGGATGCTGTTTATGCGCTTGAGAAGTGCGGGCTGGAGGTTGAGGCAGCGCACCATGAATGCGGGCCGGGGCAGCATGAGATTGATTTCAAGTATGCGGAAGCGGTTAAGGCTGCGGACAATGCAATTACTTTGAAATATATTGTGAAATCAATCGCGCAGGGATACGGATTGCGGGCGAGCTTCATGCCCAAGCCTGCCGCGGGGATAGCGGGGAGTGGGATGCACGTGCACCAGAGCCTTTGGGACAAGGGCGACAAAAATGCATTTTACGATGCCAATGACAAATACGGGCTTTCGGAAATTGCAAAGCAGTTTATTGCCGGGCAGTTGTGCCATGCGAAGGCGCTGAGCGCAATTATTTCCCCCACCGTGAATTCATATAAGAGATTGGGGGAGCATGAGGCCCCCTCATTGATAAGCTGGGCGCGCACGAACAGAAGCGCGCTTATCAGGATTCCTGCCCAGACTAAAGGGAGAGAGGGAAGCGTACGCGCGGAAATACGCAGCCCTGATCCAAGTGCAAATCCTTACCTTGCGTTTGCGGCAATGTTAAAGGCCGGGCTTGATGGAATTGAGAATGAGATGGAACTGCAGGAGCCTGTTGAGGAGGATTTGTACGGGTTCAGTGATGAGAAACTTGCTGAATTGAACATCGGGCGGCTGCCCTCCAAACTGCCTGAGGCGATTTATGAACTGCAGAAGGATAAGGTTATTTTTGACGTGCTGGGGAAGGAACTGAAGGAAAAATATGTTGATGCGAAAATGCGCGAGTGGCGCGCTTATCACAGGGAGATAAGCGAGTGGGAGGTTAGGAATTATTTGGAGGAGGTTTAATTTATAACTTGCCGAAAGTACTGTAAAGCTTTTCTAACTCGCGGTTTATTTGCATTATTCTTTTGTCCAACATATGTTTTATTTTGTGGGGGCCGCCAGAGCCCTCTATTGCTTTTACGAATTTACCTCTCCACTCCCTGTCTTGGTGTTCAAGGAACATGTCGCCCTGGAGTTTATATGCCGCAGTAAGTGCAGACTTTTTAGATCCAGAACAACTAGATAGTTGCCTTGCCTGGTGCCTAAAGGCTTCAATTCTCTGCATAACCTGCTCCTTTTCAGGAGACATCCTTTTACGCGTGTTGAGGATTGCGCGCTTTTTCTTTTTTATT